>CAZSYU010000343.1:0-1006 GCA_964611345.1 uncultured Pseudomonadales bacterium | reverse complement strand
CCAAAACGTCTGAACCATGTTCATAGTAATGTCTTTTAGAAAAAAATGGATGCGGATCTAACATAGAATCAGCACCTCGGACTATATAGTCAGCCACCGGTGGAAAGCACTTTAAAGGCGTATGCGCTGCATCTAGCTGGCTTTTGTAGAAGTCAGACGAAAACAGTTGATGAGTATCAACATCGTATTTTCCATCAAGATACAATTGCAACGGAGAAATACTTAAATCCGATATGGACATACCAATTTTCTCTAGGAAGTATGTAGAGTCAAAGATCGGATGAGGCTCTAAGCCATCACGCCACCCAACACAAACGTAGTGGATTAATGGATTGGTTACTAAATCCCCTTTCACTTGAGAAAGATAGAATCTTCGATCAAACAAAGGGTTGGGATTTTTTGTTTTCCAACCATCTACAAGATAATCTAGGAATGGATCGTAACTAACAATTCCATCCTTATAGGTTTCACAATACCAGTCTGACCAGAATAGGCTACATGGCGAATTACCAAGCTTCCAACCTTGCGTTACATAATGCCCCAGTGGCCTACTTGCAAGCTCAACATCCTGCATATACTCCGAGATATACCATTTTGAATGAAACAGCGGATGCGGGTCCAACAATCTATCTACACCAACAGACTCGAAATGTGCCAGGGGATCTACAGTATCGGTGCTATTTATCCGGTACTTCTTGTACCATTCAACATCAAAATAGGGAGATGGAGACATCCCTCTTCCGATGCCGTGAGCCAGGTAGTGTTGATAAGGGTCCGAGTTTATTCTTTTAGACAACTGGCTTCTGTAATATGCGGGGTCAAATAATGAAGGGGTGATGGCATTACTAATATCGCTATCATTATTCACAGCAAGATCAGAGTTTTCAAAGGAAAACGTGGCTAATAATCCCGTTAGCGGTGCGTTATCTTCATAGTCTTTCCTCCATTGATTAACCATATCCCTTGCAATCACTATCTGACCAGAATTAACCAGTACATCCAGTTG
>CAZSYU010000342.1:0-1010 GCA_964611345.1 uncultured Pseudomonadales bacterium | reverse complement strand
GACTTATTGCTCGTATTGGGAAACGAAACGTCCTTAATTATATAATCAAGCCGATTGATTTTTCGGTTATCGCTAAAAACGACAGTTGATTAACCTGCAAGCAATACAACGAACGGAGCAACATCAAGCAAATCGACGTCTCCATCTTGGTTAATGTCAGCTTCAGTCTGAAAACCGTTGGAAGTAAGAACGTCTATGAACGGGGCGACGTCCAACAAGTCAACGCTGCCGTCCTGATTCACATCCCCCAACAGCACGCTAGATTTCTCCGTATACGTCAGTGTATCGAATCCCCATCTACCGCCACCTCCGGCAGTTTCTACACGAATTTCGAGCCTGCTTACTCCGTTCCAAGGTACTTCAACGAGCCTCGCCGACCCATCACCTGTTCCAGCAAAATCATCCGAAATACCGCGAACGCCAAGAAAGTTGTTATTGGGTCCAAACGCAACGTAGGCCAAGACATCGGTGTTGTCTAAATCGGCAGCTAAGAAACTCAACTGACTGACAGGATTGTCAAATTGAATTGAGATTGTTCCGGGCACAGCCGCCACTGTAATGAACGGACCGATGAAGCCTGTTGATTCTGGGTCCAGTACTTCATCTGACAAAGCAAAGTCTGCCGCATTAAATGCAAATTCTGGTTCCCCTGGCAACACAAAAATCGCGTTTGAAAAAATTGCTCCATCAAATTGATTTGATACCGAATCGCCCTCCTTTAACTTGCTACCATCAAAGGTAATCACTGTTTGCGATTCAGCCGACTGTACAATTAGTGCCAAGAAAACCAGAAATGGAATTGTGCCGATACGAGAATTCATTGGATTGCCTTTTAGCTGCATGATGACTCAGAATAAGGCGATTTTATCAGGTTGAAAACGTCGTGCAAGATATTTGGATGCCTACGTCGGATAATCAGCAAATCGTGCGGTACGGCGACTGTTGCCAGCCTGCGTCGGTGTGAAACTTCGGTGTTAACAACTTGTTGACCTAATTTCTTCGAACGATGG
>CAZSYU010000341.1:0-1014 GCA_964611345.1 uncultured Pseudomonadales bacterium | reverse complement strand
TTCTCGAAGAACCAGCATTCCGCCATCGACCAATAACTCGGAACAGTTCTTCAACGACGTCATCAGATCGCCGGTCGCGTGCAGCACATCTGCCGCAATAATGACGTCGAACGCCTGGAGCGGCAGGCCCTGTTCGGCAGGGCTTTTTTCGACATCAAACAGCGAATAACGCACGAATTCGTGTTGGCGAAACTTGTCTTCGCCTTTCGACAGGAAGAACGGCGAAAGATCCGTAAACCAGTATTCGGTGCGATGTTCCGGCAAAACAGGCAGGGTGTAGGCCGTCGTGCCGCCGGTTCCCGCTCCGATTTCGAGGATACGGATTGGGCGATCGACCGACGTGGACTCGGCCACACCTTCGCACAATTTTTGGATGAACGTGTTGGCATAGCGCGTCCATGCCTGGTCTCGATACACCTGTTCCAACAAGTCGTTCGCTTCGTCGTTGAACAACAATTCCAGCGCGTCGAGTTCGCCGCTGAAGACTTTTTCCAACTCTTTGCCGCAGATTTCGATCAGCCGCAGATGAGGGTAGATGTCCGGGAATTCGGCCAGCGATTCACGCCATTCGGTCGACACATCCAGTCGGGCGAGTTCTTCGACGCCCGACGTGAGAGTCCAGACAGAGCCTTCATTTTGCGTCGCCTGTCCCTGTTTGACGAACCGTTCACAACACGCGGTAAACAGTGGACGATGTCGTTCGATGACGAGGCCGTCTTTGATCAGTTGCTCGAGATCGATGACCTCGCCAGCGACCAGCTTGAAACCCATCTTACGCAGGCCGTTCATCAAGTACGCCGTCGCCACTCGGTCCTGCCTGGCCAGGTTCTCACCGATTCGCGGGATCTCGAAATGCCAGGTCGTCACGGCAGTCTTGTCGGCCTCATCGACGCTTTCACTCAGCGGTCGATCGGTCGCCAGCGGAATCGCATTCGTTGCGGCATCCGGCAGCGGAGCCTGTTCCCAAACCGTGCGGAACAGGTGCGAATTCATATCCTGCCCTGAGTTGGGCGA
>CAZSYU010000340.1:0-1015 GCA_964611345.1 uncultured Pseudomonadales bacterium | reverse complement strand
AGGTTTTGCAGTCCTCGTATAAATCAATGTTGTATCGAGCCTCGCATGCCCCAGCAGCTGCTGAACAAAACTGACATCCGTACCACGCCACCCAAAATCACTGTGTTCATTCGCCACGGCTCTGACCCTCCCGCGCCTTACGTGGTTGACGAATTCCATCCTTTTCGTCGCTCCGTGGAAATGCTGCGTGGTTTTCTCAAACAACAAGCCGACTAGGCAAGTCTATCGGCGGACAACATGGTTTTTACGCAAGGCCGCGGCTTCGCCCTTGGAGCATCATTTGGTTTGCCACGTCCGTTCGCTCCGTTGTCGCGTGCTGGTTTGCTACGCCGCGGACACCGCCTCTTTGGCAACGTGGTTTCTTCTTGGTAAACTGCTTGGTGTTGCGACGCTTGTTGGCTTCAGCGAGAAGCGGTGTCGTAAAAACCTTCCGTTGTCGGTCACTAGCGAAATCAGATGGACGCACTATTTCAGCATCCCTGTCTCGTACAATCCGGATACGGTGATTGGTTGGCTCGAACCGTCCGCGAGTCCATGACAGCGATTGGTGCCACCACAAGCGGTGGCAATCCGCCCTGTTGGGCCGTTACGCTTGCCGAAGCTGGCTTTGAATATCAGGCACATACCACTCTTACTGTCTCTGACTCGGTTGTTATCTCGATCCTCGGCGATGCGCACGACGGCCCTCTTTCTTGCACGCTGAATGAAACGCAGACACAGCGATTGATGGCGATTCTCGCAGATTGCTCGCAAGCGACCATCTATGACCATGACTCAAACGTTCTCGACGGCTTGCCTGGCGTGGTTGCGGTAATCAACGGCACCGAATCTTGGTGCGCGTTTTCTGAATTCAATCTTTTCGATCCGCCTCCCGGCTCCAAGAATTGCGGTCTGTTGCTTGGGCAATTGATTCGCGAATATCATCGCGAATTGTGGGCGTATCCAAGTGGTCCGTGACCGACAACATGGTTTTTACGCAAGGGCCGCTCTCGCTTTGAGAATCGTTCGGCCATGA
>CAZSYU010000339.1:0-1015 GCA_964611345.1 uncultured Pseudomonadales bacterium | reverse complement strand
TACAATCCTACTTGCGAGCTGTCAGGTTGCGGCTCGGTTATCGCAAACGTTATTCGCCTCAACCAATATCCATGCCTAAATTTGGACTGCGAACATTACTGATTGTTTTCGCTACGTGCGCAGGCATTCTCGCAATTGTTTGCCCAGCTGTAATGCAAGTAAGAGAGGCTGGATGCCGCACTACTTGCAGCAACAATTTGCGGCAAATCGTTTTGGCGATGCACAATTTCGAATCCGTGTTTGGACACTTGCCGGTTGGGATTGAAACCAACGCTGACGGAACGTTTCGGCGTAGCTGGCGAACTCACTTATACCCATCTTTCATGGAGTCCGCACAAAAATTTTATGATCCAAACTTCTCGTGGGATTCGCCCGCAAATGCGAGGCTATACGATGGAACGCCTGTTGTCGCCACAGATAAAGGCGGTGGCAATCCACGAAAAATCGTGCTTGACCCCTGTCCGCATTGGTTCTGGTGCTGCCCATCTGATTCAACCAAAAGGGTGAATTACTCTGTAGTTATCGGAGATGAAACCGCGTTTCCACTAAACCGGGCTGTCAAATTTGACGAGATCGCGGACGGCTTACAGAATACGATTGTTGCAGTCGAAACTTTGTCCGAGAGTTCTATTTGGACTGAACCTAGCGATATCCAATTCGACGAAATGAAATTTCTGATAGGGAACACAGTAAACGGCGAGTTGTCGAGTCGTCACCCCAACGGTGTGAATGTCGCTTTCGCCGACGGTAAAATCTGCTTCATGGAAAACACGATTTCCATTGATGACTTGAGGGCTTTGCTTACAATTTCTGGCAATGAACCGGTTACTCGTCGACAACTTTTGGAACGCGGAATTCTCCACTGAGGTACAACGGCGAATAACAATGCGATGCACACGAAGCCGGACTTGCGCGTGGTTTTGAAATGGAAGATCGCTGGTTCCGGCTCGGTGATCGCGGACGTTATCACGCCCAGCCTCTCCCAGCGGCTACACAATGAGTAAGCCACGCAAAT
>CAZSYU010000338.1:0-1040 GCA_964611345.1 uncultured Pseudomonadales bacterium | reverse complement strand
TGGCTTCTTCGCGGGCTTGAGCCAACAGCTTGACGCGTTGGGCTTCTACTCCAGCGGCGATTTGGTTTGCAAGCTCTTTCTTTTCCGTCGCCAAAGCGGCCTGTTGGGCGGCCAGTTGGTTTTTGGCGGTTAGCACTTCGGCTTGCTTGGCGTGAAGTTCAGATTCGATGTCCTTGCGAATCTGCTCAGTCAGCTGAGTCTGCATGACTTCGTTGACTACGATTTCGTGGTTGCATTTAGGGCAGTTGATTGAGTTGGCCATCTTGGTTCACCTTGCTTGAGAGTAATGTTTGCGACATCACTCCCTTTTGCAGTAGGCGTGCCAATTGCCAAAAAGAGAAATAACAGCGGTTTTTGCGGGGTTTCTTGAATTTCGGTGACTGAGAAGGCCAAAGCAATTTTGTTTGCAGACAAAATAATTTTGCTTTGGGCGCCACTTCAACAGCTAACAGGCAGTTTTCACATGTGATTGCGAACTGTTTGGCCGCTGCAGCCCAGCAACTTTCCTGCCTGATTTGTATTCCCACTAGTTTTTTGCAATGCAACTTGAACGTAATGACGACGTACTTCATCGAGAACTTCTTTCAGTTCAAAACCTTCCTCAACGGTATGATCCAAAATTGAAGCACCTGACCTACCGGGGATCTCTGACAAAGCAGATGAAAGATCAGCATCCGAAATTTCATTCTCCGCATTGAAGACTGCGGCTTGGAGCAGCGAGTTGTATACCTGCCGCACATTCCCTGGCCAGCGTTGTTGGCTAATAAATTCTTTGGCTGATGGGCTGAGGATTTTGGTTGTATAGCCTGGGTCGCTGGCTAAAAACTGCTGGTTGATTTGCTCCAGCAATACTTCGGCGATACGAATGATGTCGTCACCCCGATCACGCAGCGGAGGGAGTCGAAGCGTTATCGCGGCAAGCCGGTAAAACAGGTCTTCACGAAATTGGTTCTCGTTGACTTGATCGACTAGGTTTCGATTGGTTGCCGCAATGACTCGCACATCGACTTCCATTTCCTCTTTTCCGCCAATGCGTCTTA
>CAZSYU010000337.1:0-1041 GCA_964611345.1 uncultured Pseudomonadales bacterium | reverse complement strand
AACAGGTTTTGCGCGAGTGTTTGCACAAGAGCCCACCACAAATCACCGCGACGAATGTGGATTAATTCGTGAGCCAGCAAGGGTTCCAGCTCCGACATCGACTTGCCTTTGACGATACTTACCGGCAACAAGATCGTCGGTCGGATCAGCCCGGAAACCGCCGGACCAACCGGACGGTCCAATAGCTTCACACGAACCTTGCGGCGCAAATTTAGTTGCTCGCAAAGGTCTTGAATCGTTTCATTCAGTCGGGCATTTTCCTGTTGCGTAGATTTTCGAACCCAGCGTGAAAACAACAGGAAACGGCCAAGCGTGATGGCCAAACAAACCATCACTCCGGAAAGCCAAACCAGGACGACGGGAAATTTCCAGATCGCCGCAGGTCGGGCGACCACCGCAATCGGGACAGTGGCCTCAGACGTTGCCGCATCGTTCTTTCCGTCGGCAATGACTGGCGCATTGGGACCAGTCAACCAATCCGTCGGCAAAGCTGCTTCCGGCACGGCACGCACAACGATCGTGTCAGCCGATTCCGGTGATGGATACTGAATGATTGGCTCAGTCGTGATTTCCGAATGCGAAGACTTCGCCTCATTGACTTGTTGCACGACATCGGCCGTGCGGTTTTCGAGCGTCCGATTCGGTCCCAGCCAACTGAAGGCACTGGCTGGACTACTGAAGACGGGCGGAGTCAGGCACTTTATCAACACCAACAACCACAAGGCGTGAGCCAGATGTGGTCGGTCGGCCGCAAAAAGTTTCACGAACAACCAAACGACCACAGCCAGTATGGCAACTTGCCAGGTTTGAGTAATCAGCATGGACGGCAGTACGTTGCTCATGACTTCTTGCCTCCATCTTTCTTTGTCCCGGACTTTTTCGACGCCCCGACGTTTTTCGATTTGCCAGAATCCAGCCGCTCGACCAGAGCACGCAGTTCGGTAATCTCGTCTTCACCGATCCCACGCTCTTCAATCAGGTGCTTGACCAGAGGCATCGTTTCGCCTCCGAAAAGGCGTTGCACCAGATCGTCAACCGTTT
>CAZSYU010000336.1:0-1041 GCA_964611345.1 uncultured Pseudomonadales bacterium | reverse complement strand
GATAAATTCATGATAAAATTTTCTTGCAGCGGTGATAAATTCATGATATTTTTTTTGCAGCGGCGATAAAATCTTGATATAAGAGTCATCTTGGCGGTGATAAAACCTCAAACCCGGTTTATCACCGCCAAATGACTTGATAATTAAATCGTTATGCGTAACCGAGGAACTTCATTCATGTCAGCGCGATTCGCGACCTTGATCCTGCTCGTTCTTGCTGCGCCGCATGCAACCGCTCAGCAAGGCGACCGCGTTGCTGAAAAGCTCGAACGGGCTCAAGGTGCTTACCTCGCCACGCTTGATAAGTCACGAGACGCTCTGCTTTCGGAGATTGACAAGGCTATCGAGGCAGCCGAGTCAAACACCCGAATCGACGTCAAACAACAGCTGGCCGTTGTGGACTCGCTCAAGGCAGAACGCCGCGCGTTTCAAAACGACTACCGAGCGTTACCAAAAACGAAAGGCCTCCGACTTCCCGTTAGTCGATTCACTCGCACCGTCACAGCCGCTAAATCAAAATGTGAGAAGGCATTCGATATCGCTGCACGGGAGTACCAGCGCGCCAAACAACTTGATGAAGCCCGCGCAGTCTTGTCAACCAAAGAGTCATTCTTCAAGCCAGAGCTTGAACCACCGTTTGAAGGTGCCGACAAAAGGTTTATTGATTTTGCAAAGACATCACTACACGAGAATCCCGACTTGTTTTTCTGGATCGTTCGCAACCGGTATAAAGACGATGTGTTTCGCGGTACGCGGCGAGCCTATTCGGCCCCACCCGTCGGACGCCATCCAGAAGCTCCAAACTCCCCGTTCAAGGAGAAGGGCTTACATCGCTTTGATGGAAAGGTGTCGGAGCAATGTCGCCAGTACGCCACTTACCTTATTGCGCGCCACAACAAGAAACGCATAACAAAGCCGTGAACCGGAGCACTCATTCACGCGTCAACTGAAATCAGAGCCTTCCGTTCGTGCCCGGTTACGGCAGGCGTTATCATGCCTAGCAAAACGACGTTCGCAGAGAGCCACTCGTGGCTTCAGGCT
>CAZSYU010000335.1:0-1042 GCA_964611345.1 uncultured Pseudomonadales bacterium | reverse complement strand
GCAATGGACTGACCGACAACACACTGGTCATTTTCACCAGTGACAATGGCTGCTCTAGAAAACCGGCCAAAACGGAACAACTAGAGGAGTTGGGACACTATCCCAGTGCACACATGCGAGGATCCAAGGCCGATCTTTGGGATGGCGGCCACTGCATTCCATTTATCGCTCGCTGGCCTGGAAAGGTCAAAGCCGGTTCCACAAACGATCAATTAGTTTGCTTGACCGATTTGATGGCAACCTGTCAGGAAATACTAAAGCAACCTTTGCCCGAAAACTGTGCCCAAGACAGCGTCAGCATTCTACCGGCGCTCAGCGGCCAGCCGATCGTTTCCACACGGGCCGGAGTCATTCACCATTCCATCAGCGGGCATTTTGGATACCGCGAAGGGAAATGGAAACTGCTACTGGCCAGAGGCTCCGGCGGTTGGTCAACACCAAATGAAAAACAATCAAAAAAGGCACCTATTGCTCAGCTCTACGACATCGAAGCCGATCCCGGCGAGACCACCAATCTCTATGAGTCACGACCAGAAATCGCGGCCAGACTGTTAAAGCAGTTGGAGTCGGATGTAACCCGCGGCCGCAGTACCGATGGACCCACATCCGATAACGATGTTGACGACATAAACCTTTGGAAGAGTGGGCAATAGCGCAGCAAAGCTTTTTGCTCTGAGAGTGACATTTTTTATGTGGTGTGTTCGTAGTATCCTCCGGCTGAAGGCCGGAGGAGGTGGCGACGGTGCTTCCAGCCGGTCTTCCGCGCCGGTCGAGGGAAAACGTTATACGTACACGAAACAAGCCTGCCAGCACGGTAACTCTTGGTAACTTTTCACAACCGCGAAAGAAACGAAATACACGAAAACCAAACAACCAGAAATCAGATTCGAGACGCTCAAACCTCGCCGCTGTCTTTCGTGTATTTCGCGGTTGTCAATTCTAACGACCGCCACAATAAAAAGCTTTGCCGCTCCACCACCGCGTAAGACAGGCCAGAGGCCTTTTTATTCCCCACAAGTCATTTGTTTAAATGCAGCGAATG
>CAZSYU010000334.1:0-1063 GCA_964611345.1 uncultured Pseudomonadales bacterium | reverse complement strand
TCGAAAGGACCCATCAAGGCGAAACAAAACTAAACACGGACAAACGCCGGACGCAACGGATGCCGTGTTTAGAAGATTGGGTATCAGCCAGCAGGTCTGGTTAGAGTTGGTCAACCGCTTTGAACAGTTGTTCTACACCGTCGCCGGTAAACCCGAATCGGTCGACGCCCGCCGCACACGCGATGGAACTCACCGACACAAGGCCAAGCGTCAAGCTCGCCAATTGTTAAAGGCTTAAAAAGCCAAAATACGGCTAATTGGGTTTTGCGAGAATCGAAGGGCGTGGTTGGTGCGTCGTATTTGTATAAGTCTGCGATCGTTCCGCTTGAGTCATCGCAATTTCCGTACACGGCATTGTCTGTTTCGTAAAATCCACAGACCAATTCGAAACCCTTTGCTGGTTCGATCTCAAGTTGGCCAAGTCCCCGAATTGCCAACTCAATTTTTTCCCGAAGTTTGCCAATCGACCTCCAGTCGTAAAAACGTTTAGTGCGTTTCAGGCCTGATATTTGCGCGCGGACTTTCTTGAGTGCCTCCGAGTTGGTCGCCGTCAACATGACAAGCCGCTTTTCAATCGCCACGTCGCGATCGGTCAGTTCCATCAGCAACTCGGTAAGTCGCTCAGCCCCCAAGGCCAGCAATCGATCAGGTTTAAGTTTTGTCATTTTTTAGCAATCACACTGGTTCGTTTGTCAGCGAGAGCATCGCCATGAGACGAGCTTGCAATGGCTCCAGCCAGACGTTCGGAAGGATCCCGATTCTGAATCAATACAGTAACGGCTTCAGAGAAAGTGTCGATATTTTGCTTCGGAACAATCATGCCCTGATTGTAGCGTATTTATTCCAATTCGAATCGGAATCGCAGTGAAGTGGAAACACTAAACTACTAATGACATGCTGAGGGACGAGGGCAGTTTTTTGGAAATGATAATTAGTGTTCCGGGTTCCAGCGCCCAAAGACCAGGGCCAAACTCGGATAGGCCAAGAAACTTGCCCTTTCTCCGCTCGCAAATGTTACCACCAAGTCGAAGATGTTCGTCTAAGTCTTGGCGCAAACTCGGCG
>CAZSYU010000333.1:0-1063 GCA_964611345.1 uncultured Pseudomonadales bacterium | reverse complement strand
CAATTTCCCGTACTTATCCCGCAACTCTGCGGGATAAGTAAATAGTTATCACGCTAATCGAACCTTTCGCTTTTTCAAATGTCAGTCTGAGATGCTCGATCAGCCAACAATCTATTCTCAAACGGGAATCGCTCTTTTTCACGGCGTTTCGTGGAACATTGACGCCGCATGGCGAGAGGTCTATCCGGGCCTCAAACTATGTCGAATGCAAGGCAGTGGGGTCGAAAAGACCTACCAAGAACTCTGTGAACACAGGCATGTAGATGATGGTGAACCATTTCACTACGAAGTCTATGCCACAATAGCGCCAGAGTCCTCCAGTTTCTATTATCAAAATGGTTACGGCCATTCACAGGTAGACCGGTTGGCAAACATGATTGCTATAGCGACCGGGCAGCCACCATTCATGTGCCGAACCTTTGCTACCGCTGTTGAGTCGAAACAGAACAAGATTAGCACAGAAGAGCTGTATTGGCTTGGGGAACAGAACGAGTTTCTCATTCGTGAATCCGCTAAACTCGACGAAACAAGCGTTGAAGCGATTTCGAAAATGTATTCCGGCTACGAACGAATGTGGGCTCAAGATAAGTCGTACAGTCGACTTGTTTCTGCCCAATCATGCTTCTACAACGCGTGGCGTTCGATGCATATCCAGCAAATCTGCCTCAACTTGGCGATTGCAGCTGAAATGCTTTTCTCGCCAAACGGGCGAAACGAGATCACCCACCAACTTGCATTTAATTTCGCGAAATTCCACGAAACGGATTCCGTAAAACGACTTGAGCTATATCGAAAAATCAAGAAGTTCTATGGGCTCCGATCCGCTGTCGTGCATGGCGGATTGCCTGAACAATCAAAACTTATTGGCCCAACGGTCGAAATGTTTGGGATTCTCGCAAATGTTTTGGAGCGAATACTTACTGACGATGCGCTGATAGATGTTTTCAACGAAAACACAAATCGAAACAACTACCTGACATCCCTCCTGTTCGACACCCCCATCGCTTAATAACAATACGTTGCACACGGAGCCGCGGGCCGTGCGGCTTTTGGAAACAATGAT
>CAZSYU010000332.1:0-1081 GCA_964611345.1 uncultured Pseudomonadales bacterium | reverse complement strand
ATTAGTAATAAAGCTATTAAATAGCTCCCTGCTTTATTAAATTGAATTTTTCTTACTGTTATATTTGACATGCCATTGATTTTTCCTTAGGTAAAATAAGACTTAAACCTACTTCTTTTTTTTTCAAAAGATTAGCATAAATTACTCAAAAACTAGCATTTTTTAAGCAAGTGTTTTATTTAATGCATAATGTCCAACTAGCTTCTTAATGAATATTCAAAAAATGGCGTTATTTTTGGCTTTCATTCCCTAAACATTGTATCATGACACTTAAAGATTTTTTTGAGTTACTTTCTGTTAATCCTGCTTATATTATTGGCTTCTTTCTATTAATTCCCTTGGCTGCCTTTATCGGTACGGTGATAGGGAAAGGAGAAGAAGACGAAACGATTTGGCAGATTTATTATTCTACGCTTATTTATCTAGTAGCCGTTCCTGGCATTTTTTCTGTAACACTTAATATTTACTTGTTTTTATTTGAGCGAAGGAGTGTTATGGATGCAGATGTTTTCACACAAATCCTGCCTATTATTTCTATGTTTGCAACTTTAATGATTATCCGAAAATCAGTTAATTTAGATAAAATCCCAGGTTTTGGTAAATTGTCTGGTTTGATTTGGATGGTAGGGGCTGTCTTATTGATTATGTGGTTTATGGAAAAAACACGAATTTATGTCTTCTCTTACATGCCTGTTCAATATGTCTTATTCATTTTGATTGGATTAATCGTAGTTTTCCGAATGGGATGGGGTCGATTGAGTAAGCCTTAGTAACGGTAAAACAATAACTCCGACATTTGGATGGCTTCTTTTGCTCCCATTTTCCGCTAAAAAATATTTCCATAGCCCTGCTATGCAAAGATTTTTTAACAAAACTGGAAACAAAATAAACTCATCCAATTTGACGGACTTATTATTTCATCGTTACTTAAGTTTTTAAAAAAAATCTTTCTCTTCTAAAAATAAATCATCTAACGTCAATACAAATTCTACTAAGCCTAAGCTATGTTGATTATGCTTTACACCGAAAGTGGTAATCATGGTTAACCAAACATGTTTTCTAGTTTTAGATAATCGTTGGA
>CAZSYU010000331.1:0-1088 GCA_964611345.1 uncultured Pseudomonadales bacterium | reverse complement strand
AGTGTTAGAATGAAGTCATGACTCGTGGCTTCACAATCAAAATATTTGTCCCTGATGGATCGACTAACGGTCTCAGGGTTGTCGAGAAATCCAACTGGAGCGGACGTGGAATCGTCTGCCCGCGATCCAACTACTCCGAATATAAGAAACGACCCGATTTTGGCTCGACTGGCGTCTATATCCTGACGGGACCATCGGAAGACAGCGATTTGCCAACTGTGTATGTCGGTGAAGGCGATCCTTTGAAGCCTCGCCTAGACTCCCACTTTGCCAAAAAGGACTTTTGGACGCGAGCAATTTTTTTCATCAGCAAAGATGAGAACTTGAACAAGGCCCATATTCAGCACATCGAGTCTCGACTGGTCCGTCTTGCAGCTGATGCGAAGCGTTGTGTTCTGGACAATGGCAACTATCCATCGCTGCCAAGTTTGTCCGAAATGGACGTAGCCGAAGCTGAAGGATTCCTGGACGAAATATTGCTTTGTTTGCCGATTCTTGGCGTTAGCGTTTTTTCAAAGCCTGAAGAAGTTGCTGAAACCAAGAAAGCGAACGAGCTCCTGTTCATGAGCGGGGCCGACTCATCTGCAAAGGGGTTCGAAGTCGCTGACGGCTTCGTTGTTCTCAAAGGAGGACTAGCTCGCGCAAGTGAAACGCCATCAATGCATTCCTATGTTGGAGATATTCGGCGAAGCCTGTTGGTGCGAGAAATCTTTAAACAACATGGTTCGCAGTTTGTATTGGAGCAGGACTACACCTTCAATTCTCCATCTCAAGCCGCAGCCGTGATGATGGGCCGCAACGCTAATGGGCGAATTGAGTGGAAGACGGAATCCGGCGTTACGCTGAAGGAGTTGCAAGAGAATGAGGCCGAAGGCTAGGGAAATGCAATGAATGAGGAAACGAAACCTGCCTTGCGAAAGCAGGACGTAAAAGAAGACATAAAGAGCGGCATCGTCAACGACGCCAACCTTTGGGCCACCGAAACCATGAACAACCCCGCCTACCCACTGGAGTTGCTGCAGCGCGTCATCACCGTCAGCCTCGAGACCAACCAAATCGTCGAAAACCTGCCCGCATTGGATATTGAT
>CAZSYU010000330.1:0-1112 GCA_964611345.1 uncultured Pseudomonadales bacterium | reverse complement strand
AACTGTTCGATATCGGAGCACTTCGACATGTAGTCAAGTCCTGGATTACTTATCTTGTCATTAGTTTCATCGGCATTGCCTGGTTTATGGCTGGCACACTTGGCAAAGAGACTTGAAGAACAAGTAATCGTCTTCCAGTTTGAGGGTGAATTAGCGGTGCGATCTGAAAAAATTCAGTTAATTCAACTTAATCACAAAATATTCATGTGTTGCTGACGAACGATCGGATATCAACCCAGACTCAAACCTGAATGAGAACTGGATGAAGCATCTTTTAGTTGTTACTGCTTTTTTCGTATTGCTGGTCGGCTGCAACATGAATGAAAGCAAAGAGGCCAGAATTCAAAAACTTGAAATGCGAAACGAACAAACAACGACCAGACTTGGACAGCTTGAAACCAGAATTCAGGCGCTCGAATCGAGCGCAGGAACAAATTGAAATGACAACCTCCATTTAAGGTAAAAGCATTCATGACGCGATTTTCTCTTCTTGACTTGCTAATTGCGATGACATTTTTGGCTGTTGGATTGAGTGCAGGCTGGGGTGCTAAAGGATGGGTTTGGCAAGACATGCTTGCCAATGACTCTCGTCGGTTAGCTTCGAAAAAGATTGGCGTCTATCATTATTTGCCCAAAACAAGGTCGATTGTTAAATGGTACGAAATTGGACAGCTGGAATTACCAAGAGAACGTGAACTGGAGATCATTCGTACGCTGTTTGAAAGAAACAAACTGGAATTCCCGGAACCCACCTAGATGAATTCTCAACCAAAAAGTCGAATAGCCTTTATTACCTGGCTCATACTATTTGCGACTGGATGTTTAACCGGTTGGAACCTTCGAGCGAGTGAATGGGAAAAGGAACTCGAAATCGCTGCCGATCAAATAGCGGCAAAAAATCAAGCAATGTATTTACCTGAATTTCAAGGTGCGGTTCATCTAATGCTGACAGAAGAACCTAAAAGTAATGAAACACCTGCAAGTGCCGTCGATTGATTTACAACAACGGGGTGAACTTCAGTCGAGCTTTGGGGAAGAGAAAGGGGACGGGGAAGAGAAAGGGGATTGCGCCAAGAAGCTTGGCAAAGGAGGATGATACCGATGTGAATTGA
>CAZSYU010000329.1:0-1117 GCA_964611345.1 uncultured Pseudomonadales bacterium | reverse complement strand
AAAATTGATTGGCAAATTCGGGCAGTGGGATGGGAAATCAATTGGTGCAGCAAGGATGACTTCTTTGTTAATCGCTTCCGAGCATTTGTGGACTAATCAAACGCCTACTATGTTGCATCGCTCAATGACCCATGACGTTGCCGAGAAACTCATCTTGGCCATCACCGAAAATAACTGGCATCTGCAATGGCAGATCCTGGCCACCGACTCCTGGTTTCGACACAAACTATTGGTTGTCGCACTGTGGACTTTGAAAAATAGACACCAGCCAACGGATCGTGTGGACGACGTCGTTCAGCAAGCGCTGTTGGAACTTGCGAAGTCTCTACAGAGCAGTGGAGGGCTGCGCTTCGATGCAAATAAAGGTGATGTCAGTGCGTTTCTTAGCGGAGTCGCCAGGCGTATTTGCAGCAAAGCTTTTAGGCAGTTCCGCGTTGACTTGACCCAAACCAACAACGTTGCGGACCTGGAATGCCAAGCGATCGATCAACACAGCTGGTTGAGCGAAGCGATCGATCAGCTTCCGCATCTCTACCGCCAACATATCCAGTTGTTATCGGCAGGCCACTCGGCCAAAGAGATCGCGCGTTTGAAGGGACAAAGCTTACGAACGACGTATCGATATTTGGAACACGCCAAAAGACAGTTACGTCAATTTCTCAGCGATATGTGATGGGTTTGGTTTTACCGTCACCTTTTATTCAAGCCACGGTTGGCCATTTGCCAAGTTGTCTTTCAACGACTAATTCCAACGCAACTGAAATCACAACACTTGATGGTGGAACGCAATGACAAGTGAATCACTAGCCTTCTGGGTTGTCGTCAATCCAACGGCATTCGCATGATCGCATTTCACAAAATCTCTGGCACGAATTCGACTGCACTTGGAAATGTATCAATAGAACTCACCGCGTTTTTAGATCGATCTTTTTAGGAGCCATCAATATGATCGCCAAAGCAGCATCTTATCAACCGTCCGCGCCGAACTTGACTGACCAACTGCCGTCGCGAGACATCGTTTGGGCAGCGTTGGAGCGAGTGGCCGGCAAACAAAAGAACCCAGACCAGATCGCCGAGGGCTCCAAGCACGTTTTAAATTTTGACGTGCAGGGTTTGA
>CAZSYU010000328.1:0-1119 GCA_964611345.1 uncultured Pseudomonadales bacterium | reverse complement strand
GAATAAATTATCCATAGCGGCTTCAATATCTTGCATCCCTGTTTGTCCTGCTGGAACAATCTGTCCATTAAGTAATCTTTTTTCTCCTTGTTCGTGCCATGCCTCATACATTTTCATGGATTTCGTGGGATTAGATTCATAATAGTCCATGCCCCATTCTGGTGGTTCGTCCGATAAATCTTCTAAAATAGACACCCATTGTTCTCCTGCCCCTAAACCAGTAAAGACCTTGGCAAATTCTTTAATATCGGTATTATCATAGGTGGGAATTGGCTGATTATTGACTAATTTTTGAGTACCATCTTGATTCAGTTCATACAAACCAATAGAAAATAATTGCATCACTTCTCTGGCATAATTTTCATCGGGATGCCGATTTATGGATGGGTCGGATTTTGGATTATTCCAATGACTTAAATAAGTCCCCATAGCAGGAGCAAGCGTCACTTCTCTCAGCACCTCTCTATAATTGCCAAAAGCATTTTTGTATAGGATGTCATAAAAATAACTAATACCAAACCCAGAGTCTTCTAAGTTGCCCGATTTATAAGAAATAACCAAAATTTCACTTAAGGCAAGGGCGATTTTATGCCGTAATAAATCCGTAGCTGTTAGGTTATTTTGCCACCAAGCTAAACTAAATAAATGACCAAAGGGTAAATTTTCACCATCTTCTGTAACATGTTCTTGTCCAAATTGATTAACCCAGACATTGATAAAATGCTGATAGATAGATTGCGTTAAAGGCAAATACTCACTTTGGGGAAGGGTAAATTGTTCGTCTATCCAAGGTTCGTAGCCCATTGCCGCTACTTTTTGAATCGTTTCATAATCTGCCCCTAAAGTAGCTTGGGATAAAAATCGACCTGCATCCGTTAACGGGGCTTTCTCCAATATCGGAAATCCATCAACGGTATAAAAACCATTATTGGAACTGGTTTGGTTGTGGCTAGTAGTAACGGTGACACCTATTTGATGCCCTGCACCCAAATAATCGTTGTGATTTTGCGCAACGGCAATTAACGTGCTTAAAAATAGACTTAGCGAAAAAAGGGATTTTTTCATATTATGAGCTTTTTGATTTTAGTGTAGATATTAATAAAACAAGCAACTTTATAT
>CAZSYU010000327.1:0-1124 GCA_964611345.1 uncultured Pseudomonadales bacterium | reverse complement strand
CGAAATCCCGCTTGCCGCAAGGCAACTCTTTCGCTTATGCGAGTTGGGATATTGAACTTCATGAAGTGAGCCGTTGTTTCCGCGACGGCACTCAGACCGATGATTTTGTCGGATACAAGTTTGAAGTGCTCACTCCAAGTCATCTCCCGTGGATGAAATAGAGAGTGAAGCTCGTTTGTGGCGGGGTGAAGGGAGCCAATGTCCGTGCCTTTGCGGAGATTGCAGATCATACACGAGAGTGCGAGGTTTTCAGCAACAGTCTCGCCTCCGTGTTTTTCCGCAATGATGTGATCGATCTGATGTGCGGACGCAGCAAACAATTGAGGAATCAAGCAATACTCACATCGATTGTTCGCTCGGTCAACAACAAGCCGACGTAGATCTGCAGGGATGTAAGTTGTCATTGATCCGTGCGACCGTACATCTTCGCTTTAAGCAACCGAACCACATGTTCCAGCTGTTCGAAGGACTGTAGTTCAGCTTTGTCAGCTTCGGTAAGCGTGTTGGCTTGGTTCTTGGCCAGTAACTCATCTAACCGACGTTGGTTATCTTCTGGCAAATGAAAACCGAGAATTTGTTGAGGGTCAGCATTCGTAGCCAGTAACTCAAGCAGCCCGTCGAATGCCGGTGAAGAATCTATCGAAGACATAGGGATACTCGGTTGATGGGGGAACGACTAACAACTCGTTTAGTTTCGCTGATTTAGTGCTTTTGTGTAACAGCAATTTGGGCTACATTTCGCGACATCACATTGAGCCCATGTTGCACTATTGGTGGGCTGAAAATAAGTAGGGTTAGATTCGTAAGATCGCTTGATCTAGCGTCTCTGATTTTGGGAACAGAATGGGAACATTGTTGGCAATACGAACCCAATGTGAATGCTTGACTAATGATGAGCTGTTGTCGTAAATTACAAGAAAACGCGAGGGAAAACGGACAAAACCAGCTCAAACACAATGTAAGCCCAGCAGCCGTTATGCAGATTTAGGATCTAGTGTCCTTTGGACGTGCAGGTTCGATTCCTGTCACCCCCACTCGCAAAAGGCCTTACGGTGAACCACTGTAAGGTCTTTTTTCGTTTCTGACGGCACCTGATTGTGTACAATCAATCGTAACATTACGAC
>CAZSYU010000326.1:0-1124 GCA_964611345.1 uncultured Pseudomonadales bacterium | reverse complement strand
TGAATCGAGCCGAATTGGCACTTGTGTGTAACAACAAGGTTCCGGCTCGGTGATCACGGACGTTATCTGGCAAATTCCTTTTCCTTGTTAAATATGGAGTCTCCAATGTTGCTAATCGTTCGACGGTTTAAGATCGTTTTGCTGTCTATGTTATGCCTCATTTGGTTCGGCAGTGTCACATCCATAACGTATTCGCGAGAAGAAAAACCGATTATCGATTTCACTTCCAGAACCGATCATTTCAATTGGACTGGAGGTAACAATGTACTTGGCTATGAATTTGAAGTGGTAGAAAGTATTACGGTAGAAGCATTAGGTGTTTTCGACTTCCAAGCAGACGGACTGAATTTTTTTCATCAAGTGGGACTTTGGAATACAGACGCGGAATTGCTTGCATCGGCTTTCGTAGGCCCGAACGCACCCTTAACAGATCCATCGTCAAGCGATCTCGGGCAATTCGTTTACCATTCCATTACTCCGTTAGTTCTTGAACCAGGCACTTATAGAATTGGAGCATTGTATTTCAACGGTCAGGACGTAGTGATTTTCCAAGCCCAAGGAATGTTTTCAAATACAGACAATATTAGGTACACGCACAACCATTGGTTTGGCCAGCCACTTGTTGGGCTGCAATATCCCGATCACCAGAACGACGATCCGACAATCAGGATGTATTTCGGTCCTATCGCTCGATTTAACACAACCACCAAGGTGCTGGGCGACGTCAACTGCGACGGTGCGATCGATCTGCTTGATGTCGCACCGTTCGTCGAATTGCTCGTCAATGGGCAATTCTCGGATAAAGCTGATATCAACGGCGATGGATCTGTCGATCTGCTGGATATTGATCCATTTGTCGTGTTGTTGTCGGCAGGTTAAGTAGCAAAAACCCGTTTTGCACAGCGAAACGAAACCCTACCTCACTTTTTCTGTAAGCGCTTTGTGAACTACAGTCGCTCTTTTCTTCGTGTTTGGGCGATATCCCAGCGATGGCCTGGATTGGCGGTTAGCCAGATGTCGGGAAGTAGCTCCGTGAGTTGGGATGTTGGCACTTGGTGAGCCAAACGGGTGAAGATGTCACGCAGGTAAGCCCAAGGCTCCACCAGATTGTTTTTGCAACTGGC
>CAZSYU010000325.1:0-1142 GCA_964611345.1 uncultured Pseudomonadales bacterium | reverse complement strand
TCGTGATCTTCTGTGAAATACGTGCTCATGATGACGCTCCTCGGTAATAATTGTGCTGTGCAAAAGGTAGTTTGACAATTTTGGCCGGGCGCGCTTTGCCGCGCACGATGAGCTGAACATCCATTCCGGCTTTCGTGAATTTGCGGGCGACATAGCCCATGGCGACGGGACCGCCTGCTGTTGGGCCGAAACCGCCAGATGTAATCTCGCCAATCGTGTTTCCGTCCAAATCTTGGACTTCAGTATGTTCGCGTGCAGGGGCGCGGCCTTCAGGCTGAATCCCCACAAGGCGTTTGGTGGTTTTATCCGCAATATCAGCAGCAACACGCGCTGCGCCAAGATAGCCCGCCTCTGCGCTGCGGCGATGTTTTTGAACGGACCAAAACAGGCCCGCTTCAATCGGAGACACGCTTGTATCTATATCATGACCATAAAGGCAAAGCCCTGCCTCAAGGCGCAAACTATCGCGCGCGCCAAGGCCAATGGGCTCGACATCATCATGTTCAAGGAGCGCATCCACCAACGCGCCGACGTCTTCATGTTTGACGGAGATTTCATAACCATCTTCGCCCGTATAGCCGGAGCGCGAAACATGCGCCCAAACGGGCGTATCCATTTCGCCTTTCAGCTCCAAATCCGTGTGGGTCATAAAGACGAGATCGTGAACATCGGGCGCCAGCGTACCAAGAACGACTGCCGCGCGCGGGCCTTGCAAAGCAATCAAAGAGAGCGTGTCATCCTTGACCTGAACCTCAACGCCCTTTGGCATATGGGCTTCAAGATGGGCGTAATCAGCAATCTTGCAGCCCGCATTGACGACCAAATAGAGCACATGCTCATAGCCTTTCATCCCAAGGCGCGAAATCATAAGATCATCTAAAATCCCGCCCTCTTCATTGAGGAATTGAGAATAGCGTTGCTGGCCTGGCTCTAGCGATTGAATATCCGCTGGCACGAGCTTTTCGAGAGCTTTGGCCGCTGTCGCAAATTTCTTATCTTCTGGGACCAGAAAGACCTGCCCCATATGCGAGACATCAAACAAGCCTGCTTTCTCGCGCGTGTGGTTATGTTCTTTCAAGACGCCCATCGGATATTGCACGGGCATATCATAGCCTGCGAAAGGCACCATTTTCGCGCCGAGG
>CAZSYU010000324.1:0-1143 GCA_964611345.1 uncultured Pseudomonadales bacterium | reverse complement strand
TTATTCCCTCATCGTCTAGATGAAGTTCTGCCCAGTGGTCATTTGGCACGCCGTTTAGTTGAGATTCTTGATCAGCTTGACTGGAGCCTTTGGGAATCATCGTACAAGCACGATGCAGCAGGCCGGCCGCCGATTCATCCGAAAGTGATGAGCGGCATTGTTCTTTATGGTCTGATGCGAGGCATGCGATCGAGTCGCCGTCTGGAGGAAGCCTTGGAAATGCGTGTGGATTTCCGCTGGCTTGCCGAAGGTCGGTCGATCGACCACTCGACGCTTTGTCGTTTTCGCCAACTGCATGTCTCGCCCTTGAAGAACCTATTCGTTCAAATTGCCTTAGTCGCCAAACAGGCTGGTATCTTGTCGTTAGTTGAACTGGCGGTCGACGGAACCAAGATTCGCTCAAGCAATAATCGCTCCAAAGCACTTACTGTGGCCGATTTGATCAACTATCGGCAGCAGTTGGAACTTCGCTTCGAGGAGCTCAACAAAGAAGCTGACGCCCTCGACTCACAGCAGGTAGGCAAGCAAGAGAAGCTTGCTAAACGCTCAGAGCGTTTGGGCAACCGGCTCACTGCAATTAGCCGAGCCATCGAGGAAGTCGAGCAGCTTAAAAAAAAAGCACTGCCAGTTCCCACGAAAATACCAACGACTGACGTAGAATCTCGTGTGACCAAGTGCAAGGAAGGCAATTTTGCCCCGAACTATACACCGGTAATAGCCGTTGATCCTAAGTCGGGGATGATTGCAGCCACTGAAGTGATTGCCAATTGCGATGAGAAGTCAATGCTGCCCGCGGCAATGGACGAAGTCGAACAAGAACTAGGCCAACGGCCTGAGCGTGTGCTTGCCGATACGATCTTCAACCACAGTTCTAACCTAATCGAAATGGATCAGCGAGGCATCGCCTTGCATGCGCCGATTGACGACCCGCAAGACAATCCGGCCATTCGCGAAGACTTAACCCAGCCTGTTACCCCGTCGCAGCATAGTAAATTGCCTGCCCAAAAGGGCCAGCTAACATCAGCGGCGTTCGTCTACGACGCCCAAAACAATCAGTTCTTCTGCCCGCAAGGCAAACCGATGCCTTTCAGTTCTTCTTACACTGAAAAACTTGCCAACGGTACCGATCTCAAACGGCATCGT
>CAZSYU010000323.1:0-1147 GCA_964611345.1 uncultured Pseudomonadales bacterium | reverse complement strand
ATGTTAATCAAGATGGCTGGTTGGATATTTACATCTCTAATTCAAATAGTGATAATGTCCTATACCTCAATAATGGCGAAAGTAGTCCTTCTTTTAGTAACTATACCAATGAAGCTGGTTTAAAAGATACTCGGCATTGTATGGGAGCTGTTTTTTTTGATATGGACAATGATGGCGACGAAGATTTATACGTCACGCATGATGCCAATATCCCCAATACCTTGTATCAAAACGATGGAACAGGGCATTTTACCGAAATGGCACAAGCAGCAGGGGTTGCCTTTAGAGGTTTCGGAATGGGTGTAGATGCAGGAGATTTGGACAATGATGGATTCTTGGATTTATACGTGACCAATCTATACAAAAATGTATTATACATCAATCAAGGCGATGGTACTTTCCTAGATTTTACAGAAATTTCTAAAGTTGGCGATATTGGGATGGGTTGGGGCGCTAGTATTTTTGATTTTGATAATGATGGATTAATGGATATTTACTTAGGCAATGACTCTAATTTTTATCCCCTACCCAATTTATTATACGAAAATAAAGGCAATTACAAATTTGCCCCTATGGATACCGCTTCCGTGGTGGCTAGTATGCAAGCGACTTATGGCGTAGCAACGGGTGACCTGAATAATGACGGCGTACAAGATTTAGCCTTAGCCAACCTCGGCAGCAAGGACAATGCCCAAATTCTCCAAAATGAATTGGAAGCAGGTTATTGGATAGGTTTTAAATTAGAAGGCATCGAAAGCAATCATTCCGCCATCGGCACCCGCATTGAAATCCGTGATAATCGAGGTGATTTGCATGTAGACCAAGTAACGGCAGGCAATGGTTATGCTGGTCAAAATACCAAGCGGATTCATTTTGGTTTTGGCAATGTAGCAGCTATTCAATCCGTTAAGGTTACTTGGCCTAACGGTTTGGTACAGGAAATGGAAGGTTTGGAATTAGGTCAATATTATTCCATGATAGAAGGACAAACGCCAACTGTTTTGGCATTTGGAATGACGACTTCTACTTCGGAAACCTTAAGAAATGACTTTGATATTTCTGTTTTCCCAAATCCTACTAGTCGGTTTTTGCAAGTAGCTTTGCCTCATAATTTACCGAGTGCAGTCAACATTCGGATGGTGAATGC
>CAZSYU010000322.1:0-1147 GCA_964611345.1 uncultured Pseudomonadales bacterium | reverse complement strand
ATTTATCAATGGGCGTTGGAAAATGGAGATAATATTTTGCTAAAAGAATCAAGTAATCTGATTTCCTCTTATTACAGTAGTAAAGGAAATTTCAAAAAAGCACTAAAATATAACAATATATATATCAATGCGTCGGAAGAAAAATTGCAAAAAGACCGATTAAATGAAATTGCTTTAATTAAAGAAAAAAGTGAACATGCCCAAGAGGTCAAAGAACGAGAAGTTAAAGCACAACAATTACAATCTGAATTAGCTCAAAGTAAGGCTAATAGGAATAATATGTTATTAGGCCTCCTTTTATTAGGATTAATGTTGGGTTTTCTATTTTATTTTTATGCTCAAAAAAAGAGCGCCTACTCTTCTTTAGAAATTAGTAACCAAGAACTTAGAAAGGCGGAGAAGGGATTAGAAATAAAGAATAATGAATTAGAAAAATATATCGCCTATAATTTACAGTTAGAAAATTTTGCCTACATCGCTTCCCATGACCTTAAATCTCCACTCCAAACGATTTCCAATTTTTCACAACTATTGAAAAAAACGGCTAAAAATCGCTTGAATGAAGAGGAATTAGAATACCTGAATTTTATTAGTAGAGGAACGGCTGATATGACTTCTTTGGTGGATGATATTTTGGGTTTTTCCTTATTGCAGAAGAGTCAATTAATTAAAGAAAAAATTGAGGTATCTGAATTTGTAGATTATGTTTTACAGCTCAACCAATCGCTGATTACAGAGAAGAATGCGACCATCTCTCTAGACTTAAAAACCCCTTATATTTCTGGTGACCGCTCTAAATTACTACAATTACTCCAAAATTTGATTACCAATTCAGTGAAATTTCATCGGAAAGAAGAACCACCAAAAGTAGTTATTTCTTCCCACGTAGAAAAAGATAATTGGGTGTTTAATATCAAGGATAACGGAATTGGCATTGAACCAACCTATTTTAATAAAATCTTCCTACTTTTTAAGCGTTTGCACGGAAAAGAAGAATTTGAAGGAACAGGGATTGGTTTATCTTTGTGTAAAAAAATAGTGGAAATGCACGGCGGGAAAATATGGGTGAATTCTGCCTTAGGACAAGGGGCTACTTTTTCTTTTTCTATTCCAAGGTAGCGTTTTGAAATGATGCCTGTCTACCGAC
>CAZSYU010000321.1:0-1162 GCA_964611345.1 uncultured Pseudomonadales bacterium | reverse complement strand
GGGGACGCAGCTCATTGATTGAGTCATTCGTCGCCAAAGCAACAAGCACATAGAGCAGTCAGGCAATTCAGTTTCATCATGGCGAAAAAAGAATCGTCGAATGTGAGACGGTTTTTGTGTCTCCTGGCTGACGTTACGTGAAAGACGAATCATGATTTGATGAACAGAAAAACCCAAAACGATTTTCTAATAACCAACTAATTCGAACCTAAAGAGGATGCCATGAAGTCTCGTCGTTTCAATCTGTTTTTTGTTTGTCTAATCGGATTGTCCTCCGTTGTGTTTAGTCCACCTTCGCAGGTAGTCGCGCAAGACAATTTATACATTCATCTGTTTGAGCCAATATTGGCAATCGATCCGAATTCTCTGAACCACTTGCGTACTTTGGTCAATTGCAGAATGTCTATTGAGGATAACGAAGCGGGCAATCGAATCGTTGAAAAAGCCAGAGTGGAATTGTATTGGAAGTTCATTCTTGTCAACCCCGACACAAACCAGGAAATCGTGTCGTGGGTCAAAATTGGGCCAACATTGGTGACCGAGAATGAGCCATGCGAATTCACAAGGAATGAAGATGTTACCACCTGGGATTTGGTGTATTTCGAAGAGGCAATCATCAAAGCGAGATTGGTTGTGGATGTGAGTTCTATAGATTCCCTTGGCAATCGAGTGTACGAAACTCTTTTCAAAGACTCGAAAGAAATGGCGGTCGACGTACTGGATGGAGAGTGGGATCTTGATCCTACCGGAGGTGTTCAGCTCTTCGATATTCCCGGAGGTGTCGAACTGCTTGAATCGGACAACTAAGGCAGGCAAGCCCCGCCAGTGTGGTACTTGGACGACAAACACTCGCAAGCATTCGCGACCTTTTTCGTCCTGATCTTGATGAACGAGCATCCATCTGAGTGGAATTGTGTTCGTCACCTTTGGACAGGCGAACGCAGGAATCGCCCATTTTGAATGAGCTTGAGGTGTGATAGCAGACATCTCAATCAAAGCCGTGCAAAAGGCGCGTTGCATGAAAACCTAGTAATGGAATCAGCATGTGTGTCGCCGGAATAGCGTTCATCCTTTCTTTGGCCATGAACTTCCAGTCGCAGTTGAATACCGCGACTGGAAGCCATCTTTCGACTAGCCAATAACCGATTCGAGAACTTCGTAG
>CAZSYU010000320.1:0-1180 GCA_964611345.1 uncultured Pseudomonadales bacterium | reverse complement strand
GGATGATCGCATAGTACCGTTGTCGCTTGAAGACCAATCAAGTGACTTGAATTCGGGTAATGCCGATGCAGGGAAGGCGATCAAGAACTTACGCGATCAAGACCGGGCACTGCCCGTACTCAGAGACGGATCCTCAGTGATAACCCGGCTTGATCGCATCTCTCATCGAGCCAGCTCTCAGGGCGATGCGGTGTTCAACAGCTTGTTTTCGTTGATCACTGAGGAACTGTTATGGGAGGCCTGGTTCGGACTCAAAGGAGGAAAAGCACCGGGAATCGACGGTGTCACTTTGGAAGACTACGGCGAGCAACTGCGGAAGAACCTGCAGGATTTGCTTGAGTGTCTCCATCGAGGCAGCTATTACCCCAAGCCGAGTTTGCGCAAGCTGATCCCTAAGGGTAACGGCAAAACGCGACCGCTTGGTATCGCCAGCTTGGAAGACAAGTTGGTGCAACGCGCGTTGGTATTGATCTTGGAACGAATCTACGAAGTCGACTTTTACGACACTTCGTTTGGTTATCGTCCCGGTAAATCTTGCCACGAGGCGTTGGCGGTTCTTGGTGGGATTATCGCGACGCGAAAAGTGAACTTTGTTAGTGACGCCGATATCAAAGGTTTCTTTGATAACGTGTGTCATGATCGCTTGGAGGAGTTTCTTCGGATTCGCATTGGCGATCCGAAGCTCCTTCGGCTGATCCGACGGTTCCTCAAAGCGGGCGTGATGGTCGATGGTCAGTTGCAAGCCACCAACGAGGGCGTCCCGCAAGGTGCGAGTCTCTCTCCGTTGTTAGTTAACGTTTATCTCCATTACGTTTTGGACCAGTGGTTCGATCGTGATGTGAAGCCACGGATGAAGGGCGAGTGCTATTTGATAAGGTTCGCTGACGATTTCATTTGTTGCTTTCAAGATTACCGGGACGCTCAACGATACCAAACGGTGTTGCCAAAGCGACTGGACCGATTCTCTCTTGAAGTCGCTGAGGACAAGACCAAGTTGATCCGCTTTGGACGCTTTGCACGTGAAGACCGATCATCGGCAGGTGCTCCAGAAACGTTTGACTTCCTCGGTTTTACTCATTATTGCGGCTTGAGCCGTGCTGGTAAATTCAAACTTAAAAGGAAGACCTCTGGAAAGAAGATGCGAGTGAAGTTGCGTGAGATACGAGTTTGGTTTTACCAT
>CAZSYU010000319.1:0-1186 GCA_964611345.1 uncultured Pseudomonadales bacterium | reverse complement strand
AACGCGGCAACTCAACGCCCGCATATCGGGGAGCCATCGACAACCAGTACGCGGGGTTCGGCAAGAAACGGTCTTCGGCCGACATTCACTTTCTGGCGGATGCGATCGAAAGCCTTCTTTCCAACCAGTCCATCTCAGTTTCCCGGACAAAGCCCGTTGGCTGTTTCATTTCCTACGACGAGCTTTAACGCTGCCGCAAGCGTCTCTTCTGGAAAGACGGAATGCCTCTGAATTTCCGAGACGAGATCGACGGCGAATCGCTTGATGCGGACGACTTCGTCGTGATTCATTCCTAGGGAACCCATTTCAGGTACAGAATCAGACACAAAAACAGGAACTTTTCGTGTTTTCAAAACTTCGGTTTTTCGCAAACCAGGCTGCCACGAGGACGAACACTACTCTGCACAGTTGGTCCTCATTATTCGAGCGGCCTTCTTCTTTTTGCCAGTCCGAGAAGATATATCGAACACAAAAGTAAAGCAGCACTTGGCTCAGGAACAGACGAGACACGATTAATCGTGAGGGTCGAGCCCTCAAAGAATGAAGCCGTTCCGGCACTGTTGGTATTTGGAATTCCAACAATTGGGTTTAGTTCGAATGGGGAGCCATCTGCCAAGCGACCGGACAAAGCCACTCCTCGCTCATCGACGATAAGAGCTTCGTCAACTTCGAGGTCGACCGGAATTCCACCGAGAAAAAACTCTGTACCGAACAAGTTAATCTCTCCAAGTGAAGTTTGAGTGGCCCCAAGGGTTCCGCCCGAAATGTTGAGTGTTGACCCTGAGCTTAAAAAACTCGACGAAAACTCTCCACCCGATATGTTTGCTGATGCGTCGCTAAATAACACAAACAAGTCTTCGAAAGAGCCGCCAGAGATGTTTGTACTGCTTTCAGGGGACACGTTCACACGTCCTTCAAAATTCCCACCGAAAAAGTTTGCGTTGCTTCCACCAGCGAGATCCAGAGATGCGAAAGAGCCATCAGAAAATTCGCCATCAAACACATTTAGTGTCGATCCAGATAGAACAGCAAAATCTCCACCGACGGTACCGCCGAAAATATTGACCTCGACGTTCGTGCTGGCGTTGCTAACCATACCGAAGAAGTCGACGTCAGCAGTGCCTGCGATGAAGGACTCTCCGATACTTCCACCATCGAAAAGATTCAACTGGACATCGGACCCGAC
>CAZSYU010000318.1:0-1191 GCA_964611345.1 uncultured Pseudomonadales bacterium | reverse complement strand
TCTACTCAATAATTAGCCTGCTAGTTTTCGTCGCTCGATTGTAGGCTAGTTTGACAGCGACTAATTGCAGCACTCTCAATCTGTAACAGCAATCGTCGCTATCATTTTCCACGATTCAAATTCGACCGCTCTTTGATGGGTAATCTGAAAACCGTTTGATTCAAACAGGTCTGTGTAGTTGTGCGAGAAAGACAGCTCTTCACCGAACGGAACAGACTCTGTTGTCTTGTTCCAATCGTGATCGTCAGCAACAGGCTCAACCGCAAAGAAAACTGCAGGGCCAAGATTGTTGCAAATGTGAGTTAGCATTTCATCGAGTCGCTCGCGTCGAAAATATTCGAGGACTCCGCCGTTAGACACGAACAGCGAATTCGCTTGCCCGTTTTCGAACAGCCACTTCCCACCATCGGCATTGAGGAAGTTTATTCGAGAATCGAACTCTGATGATTCTTGATTCTTCCGAACTTGTTCTGCATTGATCTCGATACCAGTCGATGATTCAACGCCGCCGAGCTCAGTCGTCATGTATTGGAGCAACAGGCCCGAATTGCAGCCGAATTCAACGATGTGCTTTGGTTGTCGCTCGTTCCAGATTTGGCGAAGTTGATCGAAGTCAAGTTTTTGCTTCGACAGAAACAGATCTTCGAAGCGATGATCGCAGTTCTCTGAAAAGACAGCTCCACCTTCGCCTTGCCAAAAATCAATATGAAGTCGCTCAAAGAAGTCGGCATCATTCTGACGAAAGGCTTGCCGCTTGAGATGTGCCATGATCAGCTTGTCTTGAATCCCAGTCGGTTGGCTGATGGGAGTGTTAATCAATTCTTTGGTACGCTTGGAGGCGATCGCGGCCAAAACTTGCCCTGCGAACTGCTTGGCCGTTTGCTTCAACGATGTGTTTTCAGCGTGCTCGATTGATAGTGGTTTGTTCATGGGATCTTGATTGGCCAAAACGGCGAGATTTCGAGGTTTCTCCGGAAGTGTAGGTCGCGAAATCCTCAAAAAGCCAATAAAAATCAGAAGCCAACTATTTGTTCCTACGTAACAGGTTACGGCCCGTCTCTACCACGGTTGCGACAACCGATGGAACGACCTTTTTTGCCACCATTCGCAGCTTGTTTTGAACGTGGGGCTGGGCTCCCCAGTACTCTTTGTAAGGCTCGTTGCCGCGAAGAAAGTCAAAACAGGAATCTC
>CAZSYU010000317.1:0-1200 GCA_964611345.1 uncultured Pseudomonadales bacterium | reverse complement strand
CCGAATGCTCAAACCCACCGTCCCCCAGACCGATCAGAAAGCGCTAACCTGTCCAAAGCCCGAAAGAACGAGTTAAATATGCGGGATGAAAGGCGAAGTGAGGTTGGAGTTTTTTGGTTTTTTTATAAGGCGTTGAAATCTAATACCTTTAATCTGTCATCCTCGGCCTTGAGCCGAGGATCTATGTCTCATCCGCAAAATAGACCCTCGGGTCGGTGCCCTAGGGTGACGGAAAGAAATAGATATTTTGGGAAGAATCAACGCTTTGATTCCAATGAAATTATTCGCTGAAAATAACGCAATCAGTTTAGCTAAGCTTTCAAAAGCGTGGATATAAGTGTGTACAATGCAGAAAATCCGTAAAAATTCATCGAAATTCCAAGAGGTTAAGCTTCAAAAATCCATTTTTACATTAAACAGAGACACTAGGTATTGACGGTCCGGGGCCAATCAACACTAAATGTAGTGGGTCAATTTTGGCGTCAGCTATATTGATTCAAGAAACTGAAATAGAAGGGGTATTTTGATGAATAAGTTTCCGCCATAAAAAAGCGCCGATGCAAAAGCACCGACGCTAATAGCTGCAGGAACGAATGTTCCGACAACCGTTACAAGTATTTGTTACGTTCGCTCCTGCAAAAATTCAATCCAAAAATATTGAAATAACACAGGAGGAACAGGCTATGTCCTTTCCAAAAACAACGCACGCATTCATTCGTGCATACCAAAACTCATGCTCTCTTTGTCCGCAAACAAATCTTTGGCGGCCTGATATTACATCGCAGCGCGTCATTTTATGTCGCGGGAGTTTGATGGTGGTCAACGAGTGCGCAAACTATTTCTGCGCGTAGATATGCGGAAAAATTCCTCGCAACCGTTTGCGAAGCGACCTTGTTTTAACGCAACCCGCTAATTTTCAGCGCGGCTAGAGCTAATCTCTCAGCCCTATTCTTTTTTCGCCGCTCGCTAATTTTAATCGCGGCTAGAATTGATCCCCCGGATCAATTCTTTTTACGCCGCATTAAAATTAGTGCCTAAAATGCCGCATCCCCGTGAACACCATCGCGAGGCCTTGCTCATCTGCGGCGGCAATCACTTCTTCGTCGCGGATAGAGCCGCCGGGTTGGATGACGCAGCTGGCGCCAGCTGAGGCGGCGGCGAGCATGCCGTCGGCGAAGGGGAAGAAAGCATCAGAGGCGC
>CAZSYU010000316.1:0-1201 GCA_964611345.1 uncultured Pseudomonadales bacterium | reverse complement strand
TGCCTGTAACGCAAGCCTCAGCCCCAGTTTGTCATTGACTGGAAATGAGATGACACCCTCATAGGTTGTGTCGACGCTTTCAAACTCGTGATTGACGCGTGCGCTGATTTCCAGCTCGTCACCAGGGTTATTGGATTGTACGGTCACAACACCCGCCGTTGCGTTTTTGCCGAAGTAGAGCGCTTGCGGTCCTTTGAGAATGGCCACCTGGCTCACGTCAAACAGACCTTCGTTGATGACGCGTCCTTGAGGTTGGTAGGCACCATCGAGAATGACCGCAACTGACTGTTCAATGCCGATACTGGTGAACGAAGAGCCGATGCCGCGAATGGCTATTGAGGCGCCGCTGCCACTGGTGCCGCGTGCGATACTGATCTGGGGAGTGATTGCTTCGAGATCTTCAAAGCTCTCGAGGCCAAACTGGTTGAGCCGTTCTTCTCCAACGGCTGTGATAGCAACCGGCACTTCCCGAATAGTCTCTTCGGTACCCCGTGCGGTTACGACAATTTCTTCGATTTCCTCCGCCGCTAAAGCAGAATTCATCGAGCAAATACTTAACAAGGCGATGCCTAGTAACCGCGAACTTATCCTTAAAAATCCTGGTCCAGTCATTAATCCATTCTCCTCTACTTCATTTTTTTTTGTTGGTCTAAATACTTCGTTTTACAACAATCAGATAGCTAATTCGGCAAACGCCTATTCGCAACTCTTGCCCAGCAAGCGTTGCGTCCCGAAACCCGGGTAATCTGAGTCCTGGCTATTAAGCTGCAGTGTCTGAACAACTATTGACCTTTGCCACCCAGTCGAGAAAGCAGCCGAGAAATTTGAAAATTCTTTTGGGGAGAAAGCGGAATGGCTATTTTGATGCCCGTCGACGTTGTGCCTGCGAATAGCTGGGCACACCCGGACTAACGCTGGTAACCCGCGCCAAACGGATTTACGACTCAACACCACCACTCCCCCGAATAGTTAGATGTCCGCAGTACAACAAACATCGAAAAAAAAAACAAGGCTGCACTAAATTGAGTTAAACCAATCGCTTGTCTTGAGGTTCGGCGCTTTATCTCTGCTTCGGCTCAGCACCATGAGTTGGTGCTTGAGAATCAGATTCTCAGCGATGACGCCTCTAACTGCACCAGACTAGAGGAACGTTGCCGCGACTAACAATTCGCCATGCACCGGATACGTCCATTCCCGACCA
>CAZSYU010000315.1:0-1206 GCA_964611345.1 uncultured Pseudomonadales bacterium | reverse complement strand
CTCCGTTCTACTTGCGAGCTGTATCGTCGCGGCTCGGTCATCGCAAACGTTATCCATCTCAATGAACACAGACTCCAACGATCAAAGTCACGAAAAATGGATCTGGGGTGGACAGAATGGCGTCGAACTTTATCCGATTTTTGACGACCCACCGGACACAAAAGCAATCTGCGTTTTTGGCCCTGACTCTATCCATCCCCACGACGGTTTTGGGTGGTGGAAAACTGAACCGAAGCGAAATTTGAATTCGATGGTTGCAAAACGAGAGAAAATCGTCGGCGAGGCTTATTCCCAGATTCATAATTCCTCAATGACTTTAGACGCGGCGTGCGATTTTGCTAAATCCGTTCACAAATATCCATGTTTCTATATCTGTCGATCATATGAAGAACTTTGTTCTGCATTTGATTTTTGGTTAGACTTGGGTGGCTCGCCGTATGGTGTCAGCGACTCTGACATATTCCTACTGCCCGATGCCGTCGTAACAACGTACACACCTGAATATGGCGACATTCCCGAAATGTGGGGCGATGGATAACAATACGATGCACGCGAAGCCGGACTTGCGCGTGTGAATTAGTAATGAGTTCGTTGCTTCCGGCTCGGTGATCTCCTACGTTATCCCGCTGAACCGATTATGAAAATCTCTTGTTCCAAATGCGGTGAAATTCATACTGGCGCGCCTGCATTCGTGGCCGAGTACCCGTGGCACTATTTTGACGTACCAGAGAACGAAAGAGAGAAGCGTTGTTCGGTTGGTTCCGACGATTGCGTCATCGACAAGCAACTCTTTTTCGTGCGAGGTTGTTTGGAAATTCCCGTGTCGGGTTCAGGGGAATCACTAAACTGGGGCGTGTGGGTGTCATTAAGCGAGAGCAGTTTTATCGAGTGGATTCGAGTGTTCGACGAATCCAAACGATCAAGTATTGGCCCATTTTTTGGATGGCTATCAACTGAACTAAAAATGTATCCGTCAACACTTAACCTAAAAACAATGATTCACCTTCGGAACGACGCAATCCGCCCGTTCATTGAATTGGAGCAAACTGAGCATCCTCTCGCTGTCGAACAACGACATGGAATCACGATGAAACGGCTCGAAGAAATCTACAGCACGATGACACATTTGGACGACCACTAGCAAGAGCAAGAACGCCGGATAACAATGTGATGCACGCGAAGCCGGACTTGCGCGTGTTTTTGAAA
>CAZSYU010000314.1:0-1218 GCA_964611345.1 uncultured Pseudomonadales bacterium | reverse complement strand
GTGTTGCGATCACTTTTGGCTTCGGTGAGAAGCGGTGTCGTAAAAACCTTCCGTTAGGCGACCTCAGTTTTCCCATGATTGACGCCGAATCTGCCATCGCGATTGCCGACGAACACATTGCGGCACAACCTGTCCCGCTCGCAGGATACCGAATGGTTCGCTACGACCCTCAGGATTGCGAGGCTGGCTGGTTCTTCCCTTATGGCATCGAATGCGACCTCGACATTCCCGAATCGGAACGCGAAATGTTTGGCGGCGCTTCAGGCTTTCTCGTTCACCGTTCCGATGGTGACATCGAGGTGCTCGCGTTCGGACAACTGTCTGACTTTGGCTTGTCGTAATCGCACATCGCCGGTCGCCTAACATGGTTTTTACGCAAGGCCGCGGCTTCGTCCTTGGGCAATCATTGGGTTTGCAGATTCGTTCGCTCCGTTGTCGCGTGCTGGTTTGCCACGCCGCGGACACCGCCTCTTTGGCAACGTGATTTATTTTTGGTAAACTGATTGCAGTTGCGATCACTTTTGGCTTCGGAGAGAAGCGGTGTCGTAAAAACCTTCCGTTGGACGCACCGAGTGGAAACAGAATCGCATCGCAACTCGATTCAATTTTCTGTGCGAACGCTCCTCATCGTCACCGCAAATGTCGCATTGCTGACTGCCGTCGGCCAGATATCAGATGCTTCCTTCGACAACTGGGGCAAACTCATCAAGGCTCATGCCTTGCTTGTCACGATCTACGGTTGGCGATTTGTATTGATAAATTCCCAGTTCCTTGAAAATCGACGCTGGCAACTGTTCGCACTAATACTGTTATGCTCTTTGCCATACATTTACGTCTTTATTGGCTCAATGTTCAACAAACCGTTTGGGTTACCGCTGTCCAAATGGCTTGGCTCCCCAATTTGGATATTCGCGGTTCCCACTTGTTCATTTCTCGCTTTTGACACCTCTCGAAAATGGTCAAACCCTAGACCTTTCGTTACACGATCGCTCGTTGAACTTACCATTGTCTTTCATGTCTGGTCTTTCATTTGGGTGTGGGGGCAGCTAATCATTGGCTGGGCTTGGATATAGCTGCAGCGGACGCCCAACATGGTTTTTACGCTGGGGCCTTCGGCACACCTTCCAACTTTGTCAACGCGGGCTGGCCTTGGTACAATTTCTAGTAGTTCAGACATCGCTCGCTTCGTTAAGGGCGGTGTCGTAAAAACCTTCCGTT
>CAZSYU010000313.1:0-1227 GCA_964611345.1 uncultured Pseudomonadales bacterium | reverse complement strand
CAAATAGAAACGCGACTGTTGCGGCCTCAAACCACTCGCCGATCGCTGCAGCCCCTATCACCGCCACCAACATTAGCAAGTTCATGTCGGGACGCAGACTAATTGCGGCTCGCCATGCTTTCGGCAGCACAAACCATGTGCCAGCAACAATGCCGATCAAGTAGAGAGCGATTGAGACAGCAGGAACTCCATGTGCGATACCCATTCCCTCCGAACCAAAGGCTTGCGCAAACCCGCCCGCGATCATTACATGGCAGATAAAACCCGCGAGTCCAAAAAGTCCACTGGCCGATGTTAGAATCGCTCGTCCGTAGACGCTCCAGAATCCCGATTGGCTTTCCGGTTCTTTGTCCTTCCAAACTTCGGCACGCATCCCGGTCTTGTTGACGGCTTGAACGATCTGATCTTGCGAAAGATCGTTCATACCGACGACTATCAATTTTCCGTTTAAGACATCGAAGCGAAGTTGTTCGAAATCGTCGACCAATGGCCCAAGTTCACGTTTGAGAATTGCGACTTCTTCCGCGCAATCCATTCCGTGAATCTTGAAGGCCATCTGGTTTAAATCGGTGGTCACCAAGTTCTACTCCGTAGCTGCGGGAGGCTTCTTACCGTATTTGGCTTCGTAAAGCTTGACGTATTTCTCAGCCTGACTGGCATCACAGATAAAGCACTGCGATTCGGCTCGGTTGTGTTCTTCGCACCAGTCGCCTTTCTCTTTGCACGCTTTGGCATAGGAAGCACTGCACATACTGCATTCTTCCTCAGGAATCGCGTGCTCGACGCACCACCATCCACCGTGCGTTGGATCAGCCGTTGTGGCAGTTTCGGTTTCGTTGGATCCTTTTTCTGCGGCTGGCTTGTCACCGGCGCATCCGGAAACCATTAGAATAGCCGCGAACAGAATGGCTGACATTCCAAACATTTTGTAAAAGCGCATTTTAACTTCCTCACAAGAAATAAAACTAATCAATTGATGTTGCGACCGAATCACGAATCCGGTCGGTGGGCGGTTGCCCGTTGTTTTCAGTAGTGTTACTCGACGATGAATCAGTTTCGACCATCGCATCACCTGTCACTCCAGCGAACACGGAGTAAAGAACGCGAAGCACCAACAGCGACATAATCATGGCACTAATGACGCCGCCAACGACAACCGTTGCCAGAGGCCTTTGGACTTCTGATCCGATTCCGGTGTTGAGTGCCATGGGCAGGAAGCCGACCGCT
>CAZSYU010000312.1:0-1234 GCA_964611345.1 uncultured Pseudomonadales bacterium | reverse complement strand
GGATTGGCTGATACGCGTGATAACAATGCGATGCACGCGAAGCCCGACTTGCGCGTGGTTTAGAAATGGAAGATCGCTGGTTCCGGCTCGGTGATCGCGGACGTTATCCACCTCAAATGAAGCCTCCAACTGAAAAAGACTGGAACATTGCGGAGAACGGGATCGACCTCGATATAGGCAGTGCGTACCGTACATTCAATGGAAAAACGCACGAACAGGCTGTCGCAATGTTTGAAGAAGCGTCTGAGATTTATCAAGAGGATGTGATGTGGATGCCATTGGCATGCTTCAGATTCTATGTTCGGCCTTACCTCGAATACCTGAATTCTGATGGATCCGCTGGCGACTGCGATGGTTCAAACTGCTTTTTCTCGTTGGTTGAATTTCGGTTGAACGAAATTCTCGCTTTGGATAGAGAATTGCGCAACTGGATCTTTGACACAGTGCAATTTGTCGGTGACAATCAAAAACGTTTTGGTGCTGAACCTGAGATTTACGGATCATTCGCAGATCGGGCCGCTAACCTGTTGGCAAACCGACCGCCGAACGGTGGATAACAATGCGATGCACGCGAAGTCCGGCTTGCCTGCGGTTTTTTCTGCTTGCAAGATTATCGTCCGGACTCGGTGATCGCGGACGTTATCTGGCTTGGGGTAATGAAGACGCACGTTGCAATCTTGCTCTTAGTTCTGACTGGATGCTCTCGAACCCAAATTAATGAAACAATCGAACTGGATGACTCCGTATCAACCATGAACAACGTGATTAAAATCCTTGGGGAGAGGGACACCGGCAATGGTGTCGTGCAAAAATTTGCCTTCATTAGCGGGCGAACCGAGGACGGGGTCGATCACCTGATACGCATCTTGGACACTGCTGAAATTTCGTTAATGAATTACGAGGACGAGGGTGGCGAAGGCTCTACAACGTTCCGCAAGACAGACAATGGATTAGAATCCAAGGATGGCGGGCACGGGTGGCAGTCAGAATGGAAGATCATGACCCGTGATCAAATTCGTGATAGGATGCTCGAACTTGCGCCGAACAATTTGGGCGGGCATTGGAGTGCTGAGGGCTCAATCACACGGCGAAACGCCAGATAACAATGTGATGCACGCGAAGTCCGGCTTGCGCGTGGTTTTGAAATGGAAGATCTATCGTCCGGACTCGGTGATCACGGACGTTATTCGGCTCAAGCCAATGTCGCCAATCTGACCCAACTTTAGTTACAGGC
>CAZSYU010000311.1:0-1258 GCA_964611345.1 uncultured Pseudomonadales bacterium | reverse complement strand
ACAGACTTGAGTCGATTCGTAGTACAACGCCGATTGGCTGAGCCGTTCTTTGAACACGCCCGTTTTATTCAACAAGTGGTCTGGAATGATGGCGTTGAACATACCCATGCACCCTTCGTCGAATACTCCCATGATGGATTTTTCGGCCAGTAATTTTATGGCCAGGGATTGACCAGCCGAAGTGGCATCTGCGGCGACTTGGCTTGTCGAAAATCGTTGGACGTGGTTGATGGTGTGTTGACACTCGCCGTGTTCCAGCCAACGTTTTAATCGTGTGCAAAAGTAGTCGTCGGAAAAGTCTTCACTCCACAAAGTCGAGTAGTTGATTCCGGCTTTGGTTAAGGAGCCGTTGAGATTCAACATGCCGACCAAGCCGGGCCATTGGCCTGACCAATTGGCCACGGTCAAAATGGGGCCTTGGTGAGTGGTTAAGCCAGCCAACACATGATGCGAGTACTGCCATACGGCTTCGGCGACGATGAGTGGTGCGTTGGGTGGGATAGAGCGAAATACGTGCAGGCCTTCTTTTTGGCTGCCGATAAAACCATGTTCTTCATCGGGTTTATATGGGTGAGCTCGCTTGGTTTGAAATCCGTAGTGGGCAATCCGTTCGCCCAGCTGATTCTCCATGGCGGCCTGTGCTTCCCAGCACGCCTGATTGGCGGTCAAACGCAAGTCACCACTGGCAACTAAGTAGACTGTTTTGTCGGACATCCGATTGATTCTTGTCTGGTTGTTAGGACGGGATTTCGAAAAAAGGTTCGAGCCGTTTAGTCGACGTCGGACCAATAGTCGTAAGTGACTGGTGGCCCTGAAAGGTACTTGCCAACTCGCCCTTTTAACGCCAAGTGAACCGAGTGGTTTTGGTATTTTTGGTAGTCAGCTTCGGATTGGAAACCCATCTGCATTACCACGTCTAGGTGTGACAAAGATCGTTGATCCTTCAGATCTTGGAACGACCCAACCTCTAGATCGTGGACGACTGGGATCTGTTGCAACGTCTTTAGATCATCTAGTAACTCGCGACGTTCCGACGGTGTGGCATCGTCACGCAATTCGAACCACACGATGTGTACCAGACGTTTTTGTTTGGTGACTGGTGTTGACGTTTCGCCTTGCGCGGGGGTCGTAGCATTTTCATGACCAGCTTGCTGGTGCTCAACCTGTTGGCAGCCTATCGATATTAAGATGGCAGTGAAGATGACAAAAAGTTTTTTCATGAGAATGACCATTTCCCGAAAGCCCAGCGAGATTCTTT
>CAZSYU010000310.1:0-1265 GCA_964611345.1 uncultured Pseudomonadales bacterium | reverse complement strand
TATCTCACGCTTCAATACGAATCTCGGTAGAATCATCATGCTGATGATGAATAAGTCCAAAAATGAAAGAGGAGGCCATGTCAGAATTCACAATACAGTTTCGAGGAAAACGCCTTGATGTTGAATCCCTAGTCCAATCGCTTTCCGCAATCGAAGATATTGAGTCGGCAAAAATTGAATCAGTGGACAGCATTCCCAAGAGTGTTTTGGGACGTGATCCGCTTAATCAATTTGAGCTAGTAGATGTACTCGTCTCGTTTTCCGTTAGCCTCGCAGCTCGACTCACATACGACGGCATTAAGCATGTACTTCGAGACAGCGCCGCTGAGAACGGATTCATTGCGAAAGACATTGAAAAGTCCGATGACACATCCACGATAGAGAAAAACGATCCCAAACACGAAGTTCGAGACCAGGCAAAGCAGTGATAGCGAGTATACCGCTCTTGAGGCAAAGCCTCTATCGCTCAGGGGTAAGTGGGTCACATTACAACCCTCGAAATCTAGTAACTAGGGTATTGTCAGGCGATTTGGACAAGGAAAAATATTCTTTGCAGATGGCGTTTGAATGCAATGCCACGTTCGTCCATGAGCGTGTGCACTGGCTTCAGCACCACGGTACTTCTATGGGCGTTTTCTTGGAAGCCATTCGTTTTTCACAACAGATGACAACGCTTCGGCATTTCCGCGATATGGAACCGGAACGAGTCTCCCGGTTGCTTGAATCAAGAATGAAATCGTCAAAAAGCATTTTGAATCTCGACCCTCAGAGCCAACGACCTATTCTGGAAACAGGGGATCGAAGTGATCTCAATGACTTCAGATGGCTTTGGTTCGACCATCAAATTGTGCATGCCATTTTCGAGGACTCAAGTACCTTTGATTCGATTGGGATGCCTCATTTTGGATCTATTGGAGAAGTAGCCGCGGATGTCATGATTGCACTTTGCTTTGATGCGAGGTTTGAATGCAGTACCAGCAACATTCTATGCTCTGATCCAATAACGCCTCGCGGTTGGTTTTCACCTCGACGAGAGGATTTTGTATTTGTTCATATGTCCGGCATTCGGCTTACAACAAAAATGATTTTTGAAGCTGCTGCCACGGTCGCAGAGATTCAACTGTTCGCGATTGAAATTTGGCAGGAAGCTTTGGGACAAGCAAATGGCAACGATGCGCTGGACCGTAGGATTCGTTCAGTTTTGGAAAGCGAGTATGGGGCACCAATTCGCTGTTTGCTTATGGAGTTAGGCCTAGCTGAAACGG
>CAZSYU010000309.1:0-1282 GCA_964611345.1 uncultured Pseudomonadales bacterium | reverse complement strand
GTTATCCTCTGCAACCAGGTCGTTCTGCGAAGAGGTGAAGACTATGTTGTCACCGTCGCCACTAAATCGAAATTGGCCGCCTCGAGGAAACACATTAACCAGGTCTCGCGAAATTTCTCGTACCTCGCCACTTTGCAGGTCGCTTAGAAAGCCTATTGAGGGAAAGACGTCTATGGGGTTTCCTGGACCCGTTGATTTATAGGCGAGCCGATTGCCATCGTCGCTAATGGCGACATCAGTAACAAACTCGTTCGGAACGGGAAAGCTGTATTCCCCGGTAGCCACTTCGTAGAGAATCAACTCCAGAGTACCTATAGATACTGCACTATCAAACCCTGTGCCGACGCTGGGAATGCGCCCTGTGATAGCGAGCCGTTGCCCATCACCACTGAGTGCGAGACTAGCTACCCGATTGCCATCTCCGGGTGTCACATTGGTCTCTACACCGGTTGTGCGATCCAGAAGGATTACGCGTAACACTCGTGACGTTCCAACCTGCACCGACCCCGTATAGGCGACAAGCGAACCGTCATCACTAATCGACTGTGTCCTTATGGGTACACGATTTTGTGGGCCAAAGAAGTTGGCAGGAACAACATCGTCGGCAAGCCAGTCCAGTGTTTGTGTGTCGACATCGTAGACAAACAGACTCGATCCGTCTGCGTTACCATCGTTGGGGTGCAAGTTGGCTGCGTTGGATACGAAAATCACCGTTGAGCCATCCCCGCTGATTATTGGGTCACGACTGTTGTCATTGCCACCCAGGGTTATGTTGGTTAGTTCATTGGTGGTGGTGTCGCGCAGCATTATGTCGCTTAAGGGCCCAAAATCGCCCTGTGACAGATTGTTGGCGCTGGACTGGAAAACGATGCGGGTACCGTCATTACTTATGTCGGGCAGGTAACTCTGGCCGTTGCTTAATTGGCCGTTGGTGGTACTCACCAGTTCGAAGGCGGAAGCGGTGGTGGCGATTAGCAAGGTTAGCGTTAAGAAGAGTGCGGTTAGACAGCGCATGAACAGGTCCATTGTTTTAGTGCAAAGGGTTTTAGTGCAAAAGGTTTTAGTGCGACGACTTATCAAGCCGTATGGCGTTCGAAATCGCAAGCGGCTAACTATGGTAATCAACCTGCGAACACTAATGTATAAAGTTTCCACCCTACCTCGGCACCGTTTAAAAAGTGAATAGGAAGAATAACCTGTCTTTTTCTGGATTGCTCTGAGTACTGAGTTAAGTGGCTGGGAAGTTGGCGTGCAGCGTTGGTATCAAAAGATCTGTCGTGGT
>CAZSYU010000308.1:0-1306 GCA_964611345.1 uncultured Pseudomonadales bacterium | reverse complement strand
AAACCGACCGTTCGCGTACCCAGTCTGCAGCTGCCGACACTTGATCTGGAAAAGCATCTAGCCATTTCAATACACTGGACAGTGCTGCATTAACACGAGCGAGGCGACCAAGACTGACCATGCGTTTACAACCATCGTGCAACAAGTAATTGGCCAGCGGGATCCAAAGTTGTTGATCGTGGTCGGTCCGGAGTAGCACCGACGCATGTTGAAGTAGGTTGTCCGAATCATCCGTCGTGTCGCTGCCGACCGCCAAAGAGCTAGTCAGTTTGTTATGTATCCAATTCGCAAGGCGACGTCGCAGTTCAGTCTCCGATCCGGCTTCGTTTCGAGCAAATTGATACCCCAGAGCATGTGTAAACTGGCAGTACGCTGGTTGTTTCAGAGATCGTCGCAAAAGCCCATGATTGATCAACTGTTTAACTGCTGAGCGGCCGGAACCATCGTCCAAACCATCAATTGCTGTATAAATCGATTCCTCTGCGAACAACTCTTGAGCGAGTAATCCCGCGGCGGCAAGAGCATGGCGAGCATCGTCATCCAATGACCTAACACTCCGCCCAAACAACCATTCCAACGTATGACGGGCGTCATCCGAGTAGGGATCGCTCAAATTTTTCGCAGGATCGGACTCCCACTCATCGGCGAGCACTGCAGGATTTTCATCACCCCGGCCGAGTAGACTGCCCGCCCAAGTTATCGCCAGTGGATGGCCCTGCAACAAATTAAGGACGCGCGTGCGAATGTCGGAAGGCACATTTTTGCCGGTAAGTAGATCAAACAACCATTCGGATTCTTGGCCGTTTAGCGGCTTGTCCAATTCGACGGTTTGACGAGTACCTGTTTGAGATTTGTCCCGAGTCAGTAACAGGCTCCGATTCTCAGATGAAAGAACGCACAGCAGCTCATTCAGTTCGACACGTCCAGCTTTGCCATCGGCTTGTTCGCCTCCTTCCACGATAACAAGCACCTCTCGCCCGCTGAGTGCTTCGGTGGCGCGGTCGCGTGCCGGTTCAGTTGGGCGGTAGTCGGTGCCGGCGATATCATTTGCCATGCTATGCCATAGTGATTCCGAATGGCTCTGATGCCCGTACAAATTCAGAAAGAGTACGCCATCAGGATAAGGGCTGGAAGAAAGTGATTTACTGGAATTGCCAACCACATCCTTAACAGCTTCCGCAGCAAGCGCGGTCTTACCGTACCCGGCGGGCCCAACTACAGCAACGTTCTTTCTGCTCCGCAATGCTTCGGCCAATTCTTTCAACTCTGCCTTGCGACCATACAACTTACCAGCGACCGCAGCATC
>CAZSYU010000307.1:0-1310 GCA_964611345.1 uncultured Pseudomonadales bacterium | reverse complement strand
ACGACGCCAGCACGGGTGAATTCGATAGTCGTGATCCGTTGGAATACGTCGATGGAATGTCCATGATGAGAGGGTATTTTGGGTTAATTGCAGTCGACGCTTTGGGCAATGAAATTCTAATCAATACTAATTTTGTAAAGAATGAGCTCGAGCTTTCAGAATTTACAGCTCGTTTGCACTTTGCGATGGTAGTTGTTGATGCCTTGCAAGAAATTATTGGTGATTGTGCAGTAATCGATACGAATGCATTGGTAATGGGTGAAATGAACGGTGTCGTCGTAAAACCTAAGGTCAAAATAACTTATAGCGATGAAAAGGAAGACTGTAAAAACCTTGGTTGTTGGACTCAGCTCAAAGCGGCGATTGATAGCAATAAGACATTTAATGTTTTCTATTTGAGTACTAAAACGGATGCGTATACGGCACATGATCATCCACGCATAGCCGACGGCGTTCATGTGAATACTTTTCCAAAAATTCCTGTTTTCGAAATCAGTCGCGACGGAACAAAGGCGATAAAAGTACACAATAAATTTGCCGCCATTTTGTGGCACGAGTTAATTGGCCATGCGTTTCACGAACACAAGCATGAGAAAAAACCAGAGAATGAATTCAACTCATTCAATGAGTCAGACTACTACGATCCAGCAGTAAAATGTGAAAACGAAGCGAGGGAATGCCTCGGTATTCGTCAGAGAGTTTGGAAATACTACTATCCAAAGCCTCTCGAAAAACTAAAAATTGGCGAATACGTTTATTACACAAACAGTCCGGACCCAAACAAAAAAAATCAAAGAGCAAACTCTAGCAGGCGAAGTTCTGGACCGGTATGGAAGTCAAGATGAAAATTATGATTTCGACTTGCAGAATATGTGCAAAATAATCCAACCACTGACTAAAGATCCGAAAATACAGTTTAAGACTAATAACCAAGGTGAAAAACTCAAAAATCCACTTGGACCCCCGAACTTTAAAAATTGAAATGGGAATCCAACGTACTCCGTTAAGTCTGTTGAACTACCACCTACCGTCAAGAAATAAGGAATTAAATTCAAAATTCCGAACAAAAAGCCAAGGCATGAGGAATAGATTGCTTTTTTTTTCCAATCTTCGGGAGTTTTCATAGTGCATTTGCCGCATTTTAATTTATTAGGAGAACACGTTTAGAATCTTAAACCAATGAGCGGGCAACAGAAAAGGTCAGTCAGAAGAAAGTAACCGTACAGGAAAGCCATTGAGAAAGAAGAAAAGGGGACGAAGAAGAAAAGGGGACGCAGCTCATTGTTTGAGTTGCGTCTCTTTGTTATGAT
>CAZSYU010000306.1:0-1316 GCA_964611345.1 uncultured Pseudomonadales bacterium | reverse complement strand
GATAACGTCCGTGTTATCCGAGCGGCGAACCCAGTTTGCCGACGAATGACGGAGCGAGGTAAAGTAATAAACCCTGAGTATAACATATTCCGCGACCAACCGACCAGTCGGGCTTCTCCGCTTCGGATCAACACATTGTTATCCACCGGCTGACTGAAGTCGGTAGCGATCGCAGGTTCTGGCATCATTTGAGTTGCAGGCCTTCCTGTAAGTCTTGCAGTAGATCTTGTGTTCGGTCGAGCCGTCCCAGTTCTGGCCGTGATACCTACACAGGAAGCAATTCTTGATCGGCACCCCCTCCTTCTGAGCAATATGCAGATTCTTAATGAAAAGCCTGTTTGGAATTTGGTCTCTATAGTAACGCACATCGTCGCGGTTTTCTTCCTCCTGAATAAGGTTTGTCCAGATCAATTTGGGTTTCATTTGATGGATCTTGTTTTGCAGCGAACGTAGTGATCCATGATCAAGAAATGCCTTTCCAGATTTAAATACGTAGAATGCATAATAGTTTTTCTGACCGCACTGGCATTCGCCATCCGGCACAACTTGGATTTCAGGGTAGAAGCCGCGAAACGAAGCATGCTCGTCATCAATTATGCCGGATCGTATTCGATCGATGTCGTCTTCCGCAGCGACAGGAATTTCGATTATACGATTGCCAGACATAGCCTTTCTTGAGGAAAGGAAATGCGTGACAGCAATTTCGATGTAAACAATATCGTCAGGTCGGTTAGGACTGTGGAGCGATACGTCAGGGATGAACTCGCCATCTCGTTTCTCCACCCTCATGACGCTGTAATATTGAGTCAGGTCATATTCGTGAAGGTCGTTTCCGATGTCACAAACACGATTGGTCAGTTGTTTAAACCGGCTGCAAACACGAGGGGCGTTAAAGCGTATAGTGAATGGAACCCTGTCGTCTCGGCATTTCTGAAAGGTTTCAACAAACGCTTGTTTGCCTAGGCGATGCAGGTATGTTTCACCATTGCACTCTACGACTGACTTGTGCCCAAAGTGCGGTTGCTGGACCTTTCCATTGACCCGTGCTATCAGCTCAAGTTCGCACGAAGCACAGTGGTAGGTGTCGCGGTTTTGCGTGCCCACGAGCGATTCAGCGGACACGATTAAGCCTTTTGAGTCTAATGCGTAACGATAGCGAACCATGAATTGCACCTAGGTGGATAACGTCAGCGATCACCGGGCACGAACGAGAATCTAACCACTTCGCGCCCGCCCGAATGAGTGCTCCGTGTGCATCGCATTGTTATGCCGCGTTAGTTCAGGGTCTCGATTGCGGATATCAATTGGCTTCCGAG
>CAZSYU010000305.1:0-1318 GCA_964611345.1 uncultured Pseudomonadales bacterium | reverse complement strand
GAAAAGCCAGTGGTTGAAATGTGAATCAATGGACATCGCTTAGCCCACATAACGGCAGCGATCACCGAGCCGGAACCAGTGATTCTCAATTCCAAAACCACGCGCAAGTCCGGCTTCGCGTGCATCGCATTGTTATCTCGCGCTGTTCATGGGTCCATGTACACCCTGCTCACAAAGTCAGTGTCCGCATAATGTCTGTGGCAAGCAATGCAAGATTTTTCTCTTCCGACAAGAAGGACGTCCGTTCCTGCAGAATTCACAACGGAGTACTCCCAATCGCCGTTCTCATCGTCGTACCCACCGTCCATTTTGCGCATGATCGTGAACAGAACTGTTTGTTTAGCAAATCGTGTGTAGTATTTCTGCTTGATAATAACCGAACCCACTGGGTATGTGCCCTCACCTGAACGAATTGGCTCAAGTGCCGCTTCGTTCGCAAATACGTGGCAATGATAACCGGCGTGTGGAGGCCGCTGTGTTGGGGCAGCGCGACAAAGGGTTGCTGGAGCGGGCGACATTCGAAAAGACGTTTTGGTGATTCGATGTATTGGCCCGCTATCGCCTGTCGCAGCGTGCGATGCCTCAGCAGCCAAGGTGCCGTCGTCCTGCGAGGGCCGAAGAAAGAGCCAAAATACCGCTACCGCGACAACTGCTATCGTGACAAGTAAGATTTTGGTTTTCAATGACATTTTTTGAAGCGAGATAACGTTTTAGTTAACCGAGTGCCGTGATTAGATTATCCACCCCATTGCCCGAAGCACGGCACTTCGGTTCAACGCATTGTTATCACGCGGGGGTTAGGATTCGTAGTGAATTTCCAAATAGTTGAATTCCGAAGGGCGTCGCCATATGTATGCGGTAGTTGGTCCGTAGTCGTACAGTGACAGTGTTTCAATTCTCGCTATGGAAACAGCATCTGTCAAATCCGATTCAGTTAGCGGGAAATCCGGTGGGTTAGCAAGGTGGTCGCTGTCACGCAAGTCTTTAGTGAGGCTGAGCATCGCCGATTTTACCTCCGCAACGTCGATAGTTCGCAGGGTCGAATTCGCGACAGAATCAACCCAATTTGGCAAGTAGTCTGATTCATTCCGTTTTAGGATCCATGCGAGAGCCTGTTCGTGCGAGTAGTCATCCGCGTCCCACAGTCCGCGACAGAACCGAATGTGACTGCACTGCCATGTCCGGCCGAAAAAGTCGTTGTAGCCCAGTGGCGCAGTTGGCGTTTTCTCTTCGAGGAACTCAAAAACGGTCTGTAGATTCATGAGCCGGATAACGGCAACGTTCACCGGGCCGCGGCAAACATCAATGCTTCCAAAAG
>CAZSYU010000304.1:0-1321 GCA_964611345.1 uncultured Pseudomonadales bacterium | reverse complement strand
GACGATATTTGTGAAGAAGGCTTGACACGTATTTGCAACCCATAATAGATAAATGCTGGGAGCGCACTATGATTCCAGCAGCCACTTACGATCAGATTGAGTTATTATTGAACGAGACTGCCTTCCAAAGTAATGTAGGGTACATCGAAGGAATTCCGATAATAAATAATTTAGTAGGCTTCATATTTTTCGATCAAAATTTTTCGTCTAGAGCTAGTGGCGATTTTCTTAGGAACCTTCATTTCCTAAGTGAAAATTCTGGAAAATTTATCCACTTTTTTCTACCGGGCGTGTCAAAATATGGTAGCAATCCGGATGATATCTCAGTCGAAATTCCAGGGTTAAATCCTCCTCATTATCACAATACTCGTGCCTTTTTATCATTTCGAGATAAATTCGAACATCATATTCCCAACTGGAAATTCGATTCCGGTATTTCCGTAGTTTTAATAGACCTCAGCAAAGTCAAAGGAGTAAGGATACTTGATTTCGATTCAGCCATTTTCTTCGATGTAAACCAACTCATAACGCACCAAATAGTTGACAACACATCTCAATTGCTAAGTAAAATCATCCGATTAGTACGTGATAGTGAGTTAGTGACAGCAAAAGAAATCAGGGGTGCTTTCGAATTGCAGTTTGGAAAAAACTGGATGAAAGGCCTCATTTTAGGACTATTCCCCAAGAAACTTAAAAGACTAACAAAAGTATCAACTGTGTTGGCGGGAGGTAGGGCTCATAATGAGTAGTTTTCTCAAAACTAAACCGCCACCTTCCCCGCGATATGCGGATGCGCTTTATACCCCAAAATCTTTACATCTTCATATGTGAAACCGTTTATCTTTTTGACATCAGGGTTCAATTTAAGACGCGGGAGTTTCATTGGTTCGCGAGAGAGCTGTAGCTCCACCTGTTCAAAATGGTTTGAATAAATATGGGCGTCGCCGAAGGTGTGCACAAAATCGCCGACCTCTAAATCACAGACCTGCGCCATCATATGGACGAGCAGCGCATAGCTCGCGATGTTAAACGGCACGCCGAGGAAAATATCCGCGCTGCGTTGATAGAGCTGACAGGAGAGCTTCCCATCAGCCACATGAAATTGGAACAAACAGTGACACGGCGGTAGCGCCATATCATCTACATCGGCGGGGTTCCACGCGCTGACAATATGGCGGCGGGAATAGGGATTATTCTTTATGGCATCGACGACATTTTTGACTTGGTCGATGACTTTGCCTTCCGGCCCTTCCCAGCGCCGCCATTGCTTGCCGTAAACAGGGCCAAGATCGCCGTTCTCATCCGCCCATTCATCCCAAAT
>CAZSYU010000303.1:0-1326 GCA_964611345.1 uncultured Pseudomonadales bacterium | reverse complement strand
ACGTGGCGGCGTCGGATGACTTGACCGGTGCGGCGGAACTGGGCGGTGACTGGGATCTGGAGTTAAACGTCGGAACCATTGAAACAGCAGCACTTTCGATTACGGCAGAGAACTGGAACCATGTCTTGGCTAGCGGTGTGGCTGTACAGCCCGGTAACGGATCCGAATTTCAGACCACCACAGCAACTACGGACGTGTTCTTCGTTGGTAACAACACCAATGCCGCTGGTGATTCGGAATCCGGTTTTAACGCAACCGTCACTGGCGCAGGTGGAACGATTACATCGACCCTCGATTTTGCTAACCCGACGCCCGCCTCAACCTCATTTAATGGTGGCACATTCTCTGTCACCGATAACACCATCGGGGATGATCCAACGGTCAATCTCACTACCGCCAATGGCTTCCAGTCAGGCACGGCTGGCAATGCAGTGCAGATCGATCCTGTGAGTGCAGGTAATGGTACGGTCGTTACCACGATCGCCTTCGATATAACTACGCCATCCAACGCATTCGCTGTCGACATCATTGATACTTTCGACGTCGGTGGACAACAGGGCGATGTGACACTGGAGTTTTTCGTCGATGGTGTGCTCCAAGGATCTGTTTTCGCCCCCGACATGGGCCCCAATTTAACCACAGCAACCTACTTTGATGCTAATGGTGTCGCCCTTGGAACAGGAACGGTAGGTAACGGCCAGGAAAACTTCTTTGGTGTAATTTCCAGTACCGATATTTCGACCGTTGAAATCGTGCACACATCAGACAATACGGGAAATGGCCGCGATCTATTCGCCCTTGACAGCATTCGATTGGCAAGCGTCCCGATTCCGATTCCAGAGGCTGACTTGGTCACCGTCAAAACGCTTGCCAGTGGCGATGCGACTCCCGACGAAGGCGATACAGTTACCTTCGACATCACCGTCACTAATAACGGTGGATCCCAAGCTACCAACGTTTCGCTGACCGATTCATTGCCGCCTGGCATTACCTTCACTGGTAGCACTACGACTCAAGGTAGCTACGATCCGGCAACTGGCTTGTTTGATATCGGTACATTAGATGTCGGTGACACAGCAACGCTCACGTTGACTGGTACCGTCGATGTGGGACAAGGTGGTAACACCATCATCAACACCACCACTGCTGCGACTGGCGATCAAGTCGATCCGTCCATGGTTGGCGATGATCTTGATGAATCTGTCGATGTCAACCAAGCCGTCGTGAATGACAAGGACTGGGATGGCATTCCCGACGATCAGGACGCCGATGCCGACGGTGACGGGATTCTGGACGTCGATGAAGAAGCATTTCAAGCGTTCAACC
>CAZSYU010000302.1:0-1329 GCA_964611345.1 uncultured Pseudomonadales bacterium | reverse complement strand
CGGTTGGTCGCGACAGATGCTATACTCAGGGTTTAGTATTTTACCTCGCTCTGTTGTTCGGTCGGCAAACTCGATTGACCGCTCGGATAACTTGGACGTTATCCCGTCTAGCTCAGAAGTATCATGACAGAATATCGCTATAAAACTTTCGGCGCTAACGGGACAATTAAACTGACCGAAAATCACGTCACCACAAATAACCGACAATCTAAACACTACCAATTTTCAATTAAAACCGTGTTGTCGGTTTTGACGATCATTGCGGTGCCAATTGCTCTGTATTATTCCAACCGAACAGAAGTATCCGTGATAAGACCAGCTGTAGCTTGCATCGATTCTCCTCCACATGACTATGTTTTGGCACACAAAGAATTACTGAATTACCTCGATTCGCAAAAGTTTGTGAGAATTGAAAACCCCGGATGGCAACAGTCGATGGCGGCTTGCAACTAAACGCAGATCGAACCACTTGGCTTTTGGTCAACAGAGACGGAGGAAAATGTTACTTGGAAATCAAATCATCGGAGCTTGGATTTTTGGTCGATGTTTGGTTGCGCAAACTTAAACTGAGGCATCAAACAACCATACGCGAGGAACGACTCTGCAAACAGGTTAGGGATGATTTGGCCAACTGGTGGACTACCTGGAAAACCCAAAACAACAATCGTGGGAAACAATGCGATGAACACGAAGCCGCTGGGGCACGGTCCAATGAGGTCTCCGCGGATAGCTTCGCTATTTTATCCGCTCCAACAATTTCAGCATCACCCGCGGCTCGGTTATCGCGGACGTTATCCGGCTTAACTAAACATGCTCCCTGAGTCTAGTACGTACAACTCGAGATCTTCACTGAGCTTTGTAGGCATGGTCTTATCGGGAGTAATCGGCGGTGCCGGTTATCTGTCTTTACCTTATACTTGGCTGGGCTGGCTCTTGCTTCCTGCAGGGACGTTGTGTTTCCTCTTTTTTCTAGGTGGCATTGTCTGGCCCGCAGAAACCGGTTGCTCAGTCGATGACACAGAGATCCGCTGGTGGACAACTCGGCCTGCGCGAACTCAAAGAGTTCTATTGAGTGACATTGAAACTGCAGAATGGACATCCTTGGATTCGAGCTGGATCGACATTGCAACTACGAACGGAGCGAGTTTCACAATTACAGACTCATACACTGGGGGAACGGATCGGATATATCGTTCATTGGCCATGAGGTTACAGAATAGACCGAACGCCGGATAACAATGCGATGAACACGAAGCCGCTGGGGCACGGTTCTCTGAGGTCTCCGCGGATAGCTTCGCTATTATATCCGCTCCGACAAACACAACATCA
>CAZSYU010000301.1:0-1329 GCA_964611345.1 uncultured Pseudomonadales bacterium | reverse complement strand
TCACCCAAGCGACTTTGGCCATAAATGAAGGCCATAAAGTCGGCCTTGTGGGACGGAATGGCACGGGGAAGTCCACCCTATTTCGCCTGATAAAAGGTGATATCAGCCCAGATGACGGCGAGATTAACCTGCGCAAAAATATGAAACTCGGTGTCGTCGACCAAGAAGTTCCGAGCGGCCCGCAAAGCCTTATTGCGACAGTCTTAGACGCCGACAAAGAGCGAAAGTCCCTACTGGCCGAGGCTGACACAGCGGCAGACCCGATGCGGATTGCAGCGATCCATACGCGCTTATCGGATATTGACGCCTATTCCGCCGAAGCCCGCGGCGCCTCCATTCTCTCAGGCCTAGGCTTTACAGCAGAAGACCAGCTTAAGCCCTGCTCTGATTTTTCAGGCGGGTGGCGCATGCGGGTGGCTTTGGCGGCTATGTTGTTTGCGCAGCCTGATTTATTGCTACTCGATGAGCCGACAAACTATCTCGATGTTGAAGGCGCGGTTTGGCTGGAAGCGCATATCCGCAAATATTCGGGCACCGTCTTTGTGATCTCCCATGACAGAGATTTCCTCAACACAGCTGTCACTCATATTGCCCATCTGCGGCAAGGCAAGCTGTTCGGATATACGGGAAATTACGACCGATTTGAGCGGCAGCTCGCGGAACGCAACCGCCTGGACATGGCGCTTATGGCCAAACAAGAAGATGAGCGCCGCAAACTCGAAGCCTTTGTCACGCGGTTCAAAGCCAAAGCCTCCAAAGCCAAGCAAGCGCAAAGCCGCGTCAAAAAGCTCGCCAAGATGCAGCCCGTCGCAACTATCGTCAGCGACCCCATTGCCCCCATCAGCCTGCCCGGGCCAGAGCGTCCGCTCTCACCGCCCATTGTGCGCTTTGATGATGTGGCGCTGGGCTATGGCGACCTGATTGTCTTGCGCAAAGTCAATCAGCGTATCGACCCAGATGACCGCATCGGGATTTTGGGCAAGAACGGACAAGGCAAATCAACCTTCGCCAAAGCGATCATGGATGAGCTTCAACCGCTACTACTCGACCCCGCCAAGCCCGGTTTCATCAAACGCAATAAAAAGCTGCGTATCGGCTATTTTGCGCAACACCAAATCGACGCCCTCAACCCGCGTGCCAGCGCCTATGATCATGTTGTTGAGCTGATGCCCGAGGCCACAGAAGCGCAGCGCCGCGCCCGCCTGGCCAGCTTTGGCCTCGGTATAAAAAATGCCGAGACACCGGCGGGAGATTTATCTGGCGGCGAAAAAGCACGGCTGCTTTTCTCTCTGATTGGGTTTCACAAACCTCACCTGCTGGTCCTCGATG
>CAZSYU010000300.1:0-1331 GCA_964611345.1 uncultured Pseudomonadales bacterium | reverse complement strand
AGCCACGGAGTGGCGGCAGCACGTAGCTAAGTTCATTGCTTCCTGCGATATCGCATGGATGACAGTTGGTCATCGAAGGCAGCAGTCTTGCCTGGGCCAAATCCAATTTTCTTCATCTGAGACATGACATCGCCTTGCGTGATTTGTTGCACGCCCTTTGGGTAGACGACCCAGATGTTGATTTTTTCTGGTAGTTGCTCGCATGTCTCCATCATTAGGCCAAACTGTTCGCGATCATTTAGAAACAAGAATGCCAAATCGCAGTTTTCAATCTTGCGTGTAATGGATGCAGCACCATCTTTTAGCTGCTGGCGAAACGTCCGCGAGAAGCCACTAGACAACCAGCACTTCATTTCTGGTTTGACTCCCAGTTTCTCTAACAAGCTGGGCGGATTCATTATTTTGTCGATCCAGCGATCAACTTTTTCGACATCGAAAGTGATCTTGTCTTGACCTTTCCAGACAACCAATTGGCCATTCGTGGATTTTGTCTTAACGGCTGGTCCAAGATCCAGCGACCATTTCAGGTCCTTGCTGGTAAATGCAATCTGTTTTGAATCGACATGCAGGCGACCTGTAGCAGATACTTGGCCTTTAACAGCGGTTGTTTTTGCCTCGAGTCCCATTGGATTTTGACGTCTTCAAATTAGGTTGATGGAATTGCAGGAAATGCCGCAAGCCAACGACTATGCCGGCACGTTTTCAACATTTTCGCCGTCTCCTTTTCAATCATAACCTGTAACATTGATTTGTAAATTTCTTTTGCAAGGACGAACCAAATGGGACAGCTACAACACTGTTAGGCACGGTGGTTTTTGGTATGCCAAATACGCTCAGAATAGCTAAAAGGGTAAAAGAGGACAGCCAAAACAGGCCGCTTATCCTGCATTGAAATGCCAAGCTGGAGTACATTTTTTGGAGAGCGACTGAACCGTCTTTCACATAGCCAACTAACTTGCCCAATTACTTAATTAAAGTGAGTTATAGATGCGCGTTACAGTCTGTATTGCCAATATCGTCATTACCTGTTGCTGTTGTTTGGTGGGCATGTGTACCTCAATAGTCGATTCGAAGAAAAGCAGTGACAAACAGTTTTGGCCTTTGCTTCATGGTTGCCTAACAACAACTAGTTGATGCCATTCTTGTATGACACCTTTTTCTTGTCGTCTTGATCTGAAGTTGGGTGGATGCTGGAGTTAAAGAATTAGTTTCAAGCAAATTCTCGAAAAAGCCTGCTAAAAGCGGTGATTTTCGATTCGTTGGCCAAGTTTTGTCACCGGCAGTCCCTATTCCGTCTCTTATTGGGTAGAACATCAACGTCACCTTGTTTA
>CAZSYU010000299.1:0-1337 GCA_964611345.1 uncultured Pseudomonadales bacterium | reverse complement strand
AACGCAGCTGGTGCGTTACCGAAAAGAATCCAGCAGGCGATTTTCAATCGACACTTTGAAGCGAAACGTAGAAACATTTTACCAAAGCATCTTTTAGCCGCCTGATCGCATATCAACATGGACGCATTTGCCGTGAACTCCCTGCCCCAAAACACTTATGCGATGCCGGCTACCCGTCGCCAACGAAAAGGCAACCTGTTTGCCGCGATGGTACTGGGATTGTCGTTCAACGCGAGCATGGCTTCGGTCATGGGCTCGGCCGTTGGCATTTTCCCTAGCAGCGTCGGACATGCGATTGCGGCGGGAGCACTTGTTGGGTTGATCGTCTTTGGCTGGTTTCGCACCAAACGATTTACCCTCTCATCGCTTCCGCTAAATCTCAAGCTTTCTGTACTTGCACTGTGTGCGACAACTTTTCTGATCGGAATTTACGGCTTCACGCTAGGAAATGGCCTAGAAAAAACCATCCTGCTGAAAACGGGGGGCATTCTTGTCAGTTTTTTTGCGCTCGCAAGTGCCAGCCGAAACTTTAACTACAACGAAGTCCGACGCGGGCTAATGATATTTGCGTTTGTGGAGTTGTTGGGCTGCGCTATCGTGTTTTTGGTGAGCAGTGGCAGGGATGGTGATGTTAACGAAAATGCCATCGCGGTTCGCGCGACCGTTGCCTGCCTGTGCCTGTTCACCTTACTTCGTGCCAGATGGCTTGGTTGGGGCGCCGTCATTGGCTGCATCGCGTTTTCCGCCGTGCTAGGCTGCCGGACGAGTGCGGTGGCCTTTCTAGGTTCCATTGTGCTGCTTTACATTGAAAAGTATAGTCGGCGTCAACGAGCGCTTGTGCTGTCTCTGAGCATGTTCGCTCTAATCTGCACGCTTTTTATAATACCGTTTATCCTCAACGCAGTTGAAGAGTTTGCATTGGCGTCGCTTGGATCGGACAACCCAATCGCCAAGTTCTTCCTACACGACAAAACGGCTGCAAAAGTTTCGTACGATTACTTGGATCGATTTGACGTGTGGACTTATAGCTGGGGATTTATTCGTGAGCGGCCATTCTTAGGGCATGGGCTAGGGACTGAAAAAGCCATCATGCTTATCCGCTGTCACAACGGCTACATGAGCCTGATGTTTGAGGGAGGAGTCGTTTTCTTGCTTGCATGGCTTTGGTTTTATGGTCGCTCTGTCGCCAGTTTCTTTGACCGCCGGTGGGTCGCGGCGGTTGGCAACTCCGAACTGTTTTACTTAGTAACCGCTTTGTTAAGTTACATGTTGGTGGCAGCGGTTGTTGAATCCAGCGGCTTTGCATCGGTTTCAACTCCCATGAACCTGATCTTTAT
>CAZSYU010000298.1:0-1337 GCA_964611345.1 uncultured Pseudomonadales bacterium | reverse complement strand
TCGGCATCGTCGGCTACGAGATACCCTTCAACCGACATTTCTACGAGTACGAACCTCCGCGACCGCTGCAGGAGATCGACGCCGAGTTAGATGAACTGAGTGGCGAGATTATGGAGATGCTGCAGGAGGTTCACTCGTGAGCGATCGAGCAGACTGGGACGAAGTGGCGATGAAGCGTCTGCTGTCGTTTAGGAATGGCAGAGACCATAAGGAGATTGAAGTCGATGAATCTGGCTATCCGGTCTACGGTTCTGGCGGCATCTTTGCACGTGCAAGCCAATTTCTTTTTGATGGCGAATCGGTGCTGTTCGGTCGAAAGGGAACCGTCGACAAGCCGCTATACGTCAACGGGCGGTTTTGGACTGTTGACACTATGTACTACACACGAATCGCAACTACCACCGATCCAAAGTTTTTGTACTATGCGGCACTGACAATTCCGTTCGACATGTATTCCACGAATACGGCGTTACCAAGCATCACTCAGGAAACGCTTGGGAAACACAAGTTGCTGCGACCACCGTTCGAAGAACAAAAGCAAATCGCGTCGTTCCTTGACTACGAGACGGCGAAGATTGATGCGTTGATTGCTATGCAGCAGCAGCTCATCGCCTTGCTCGGGGAGAAACGTCAGGCCGTCATCAGTCATGCGGTCACCAAAGGCTTGAACCCCGACGCCCCCATGCGAGATTCCGGCGTCCAGTGGTTGGGCCAAGTGCCAGAGCATTGGACTGTCGGTCCACTGAAGTACTACGTGGAATCCGTCGCGGGTGCGATAAAGACAGGGCCGTTCGGAAGCCACCTAAAATCATCCGAAATGGAAGCGGGGTCGATCAAGGTTTACAACCAACGCAACGTAATTGACGACGATTTCGAGTCTGGTGAGAACTTTATTACAAACGCGAAATTCACAACGCTCTCGTCATTTGAAACCTTCCCAGGCGACGTCTTGGTTACAACTCGCGGAACCATCGGCAAGGCCGCGATTTTACCTCTTGATTCAGTGAGGGGGATTCTGCACCCCTGCCTTTTGCGAATCCAGGTCAACGAGAATCACCTCGACCGATTGTTTCTGCGAACACTTATTCAAGACAGTGATCTCATGAAGACGCAACTTGCGTATTTAAGCAACTCAACCACAATTGAAGTAATCTACTCAAATACGATGGCGTCGGTTGCACTTCCGATTCCGCCTTTAGCAGAGCAGGCTGAAATACTGTCTTTTCTTGCGCAACAAACTGAGAAGGTTGATTCGCTCGTTCATTGCGCTGAACACCAGGAAGAACTTCTCCGCGAGCGCCGCACCGCCCTCATCTCCGCCGCCGTCACCGGCAAGA
>CAZSYU010000297.1:0-1338 GCA_964611345.1 uncultured Pseudomonadales bacterium | reverse complement strand
CTTCATAGTCATTCCTCTACCATTGAGCGGCAATTACAGACCATCCGATTAGTATTTTCCTAATAGAATAAGATATGCTTTAGTTTTGAAGTATAATCTCTAAAAAATACCTATGCAGAAATTTGTTAAAAAATCAATCCTATTTTCTTTAAGCTTTCTTTTGTTGACCTCCATTTTTAGTTCTTGTAAAAAGGACGTTGAAATTAGCACTCCAACGACTGAACCTACAACCACTACTCCATCTACATTTGACGGAAAGGTAATTATCGTTGGTGCAGGAGCAGCTGGATTAGCGGCTGCAAAAAAATTAGAAGAAGCAGGAATTGCGTATCAAATTTTAGAAGCGACCAACCATTATGGAGGTCGGATTCAAAAAGATGAAGACTTTGCAGATTTCCCTATTGACCTTGGTGCTGAGTGGATTCATACCGACAAATCCATATTGAACGAATTAATAGGTTCATCTGAATCTGAACCAGATGTTGAAACCTTTTTATATCAACCAATAGATGTTTACGAATTTGATGGTACTAATTATAATCAAATCCCTGTAGTCTTTATGCAAGCTTTTTATGCAGACTACTTTAAAGAATATAAATTCAAGAGTACTACTTGGTATGATTACATCAATGAAAATTTTGCGGAGTTCGTAAAACAGAATATCGTATATAATGCCAAAGTGGATACCATAGATTATTCTGGTGAGCAAGTTGTAGTTACTACAGAAGATGGAACGGAGTATACAGCCGACAAAGTAATTTCTACCGTATCAGTTGGCGTATTAAAATCTAATTTCATCAACTTTATTCCAGCACTTCCAGCTACCCAAATAGCTGCCATAAATTCGATAGAGTTTCTCCCTGGACTCAAATTGTTTATGAAGTTCTCCGAAAAATTCTACCCAGATGTCATTAGTTGCGAAACAGCTACTGGCGAAAAAACCTATTATGATGCAGCGTATCAGAAAGAAGCAAACGACCATGTTTTGGGCTTATTATCAACAGGGGCTTCTACAGAAGAATATTACCAGTTAGCCAATTCCCAAGCCATAGTTGACGCTGTATTAGCAGAATTGGATGGTATTTATAATGGAGCAGCATCACAAGCTTATACAGGAGAATATATTCTAAAAGATTGGGGGCAACCAGTAAACGTATTGGGTTCTTGGACAAGCCCATCGGAAGCTTGCCCAGAAGATTTGAAGATTTCTCCTGAAGATAAAGTCTATTTCGCTGGTGCAACTTTTGGAGATATTTTTAATGCCGACGACAACATAACAAGTAATGTGCGTGGTTCCGTGCAAGCCGCTATATTATCTGGATATGATGCAGTAAATAA
>CAZSYU010000296.1:0-1339 GCA_964611345.1 uncultured Pseudomonadales bacterium | reverse complement strand
GGGCCTGTAAGAAGATTTGTGTAACTGGTTGCATTGGATTCTATTGGAATCCGAAGGAGCAACCCAATGGTACGCAAGAAGAAAGAAGTCAGTCGTCGTGAAGCTCTGTTGAGCGAATTGGCGTCTGAATGTGAGAGTCCTGAAGAATTCATGGATCTGTTGAGCGACTTGAAGAAGTCGCTTTTGGAGAAGGCTCTGGATGCAGAGATGGATCACCATCTTGGCTACCGGAAGCATGAGGCCGCAGGCCGAGGAACCGGCAACAGCCGCAATGGCAAGTCAAAGAAGACCGTCCAAGGCGAGTTTGGTCAGACGGTGATTGAAACGCCTCGTGATCGCAACGGCTCCTTTGCGCCCAAGCTGATCGGGAAGCATCAACGCCGTTTTCCAGGGTTTGACCAGAAAGTCATTGCACTGTTTGCCAAAGGAATGACGACTCGTGACATCGCCGAGACGATGGGAGAACTTTACGAAGTTGAGATCTCCCACGATCTGGTTTCGCAAGTTACTGAAACGGTTCAGAGCGAAGTTGTGGCTTGGCAAAGCCGTCCTTTGGAAGAAGTCTATCCGATCCTGTTCATGGACGGACTGGTGGTGTCGATTCGCTCCGAAGGCAAAATCGTCAAACACACGATCTACCTTGCTTTGGCGATCAACCTTGAAGGAAAGAAGGAACTTCTGGGGCTTTGGATTTCAAAAACCGAAGGCGCTAAGTTCTGGTTAAGCGTTCTGACAGACCTCAAGAATCGCGGTGTTAAAGACATTTTTATCGCCTGCGTTGACGGCCTGACTGGATTCCCAGACGCGATCCAAAGCGCTTTTCCGCTGGCACAAGTTCAACTGTGCATCGTTCACTTGGTGCGTAACTCGTTGAATTTCGTCAGCTACAAAGACCGAAAGGAAATCGCCAAGCAGCTCAAAACCATTTACCGAGCCTCTACTCTTGAGGGGGCCGAAGCGGCTCTTGAAGAATTCTCTCAATCCTGGAACGACAAGTATCCGATGATCTCAAAGAGCTGGCATTCTCACTGGCCAAACATCACTGCAATGTTCGAATATCCACCCGAGATTCGAAAAGCGATTTACACCACCAACGCCATCGAAAGCGTCAACAGTGTGATTCGAAAAATCATCCGCAATCGAAAGATCTTTCCCAGCGAAAGATCAGCCATCAAGATCGTCTATCTGGCGATCAACGAGGCTCAAAAGAAATGGACCATGCCAATTCATCACTGGAACATGGCCCTCCAACAGTTCGCCATCAAGCTAGAAGATCGCTTTCCACAACACTTACTCAATCACAAAAAATAACCAGTTACACAATCTTCCTTACAGGCCC
>CAZSYU010000295.1:0-1341 GCA_964611345.1 uncultured Pseudomonadales bacterium | reverse complement strand
CTTCAGGACCACATAAACTTTTGTAAAACATTCTAGCACTTGGTCGATACGTACAATTCATGCTTGCGCAACTATTACCGCCAGTAGCCTCTATCACATCACAAGTACTAGAAATCATAAATGTTACTGGAACAGAATTACCCGCTGCAATATCATCATAAAAACCATCTCCATCTAAATCTTCTAAGCCACCTGGACCATCTGGATCCATTGTCAATAGATTGGTGAAATTCATTTCACCTTGATTACTGGTATTGGCACCATACCCATCAAATACAGAAACCCCATTTACTAGGACATCCTCAATACCGCAAATATTTGCTGTATTAAAATTTAAGCCAACATCTGCAATGGAGGCAACAGCAGAGGTATTGTTCAGGGTCAAAGTACGGCTTCTTAGATTACACATGCTCGTTGTAGGATGCGTACCTGCGGCGGTAAGTGATACCGCTATATCTGGACCGTCTAGATTAATGGTAGTTGTGCGTTCATCATCCGTATTGCTTTCACAATTCATACCTCCACAAGAATAAAAGGCATTATAAACCGTTTCAGCCATGAAATCACTACAATAATCAGCATCCCAGACAATTTCTATCATCAATTGTTCGTCTTCTTCAAATTTATCTAAAACACTTAAAGGGCTAGCATTATTAGCGAAATCTATCCCATCAACTAGTACTTGGATTAGGTCTCCATTATCCGTTACTTTTGAGGTTATATCCACTCCATTAATCGTCATAGATACAAAGGACAAGGCGTTTTGGTCATAATCTCCCCTAAATACAAAATCGTCTAAAACGGCACGAATACCATTTTGAGAAATAGTTATTTCCGTTTTAAACATATCTGGAACGGGTAAGCTAGTGATCGTCCCCCCTGCTAAAGTTAAATTAGTTGCATTTAAAATATTTAAAACTGGAGTATTAATCGCATTGTTGTAAGCTCTAGTCGGAAAGAATACATCGTAACAGCTTTCACCAGTTGCCGCATTCACATAATCCATCTGATAATCAATAAACAATTCGTTATCAGTAGCGCTAAAAAGCGTTTCTAAGGCACTACACTCCGTTTTAACTGTAAACCAAAGTTGTACACTATTTCCACTATTCATATCTGGAATAGCAAACTTTGGTTGAGCTGGATTAGAAACATCATTTTCTGTAACCCCGATGGTTGTATTAGACCCTACTTGACCACAGTATTTTAGTCCGTCTGGTAGGTTGACGGTAAGAACGTTCTTTTGAATTGCATCGGGGCTATTTGTAATGACAAAAATGGAGATAGTATCACAATCGCCACATACGGATAAACTATCCCACTGGGGATGTCCTTCTACCC
>CAZSYU010000294.1:0-1343 GCA_964611345.1 uncultured Pseudomonadales bacterium | reverse complement strand
AGAGGGGATGGGAAAATGTGATACTTATCCATGATGACCTCTGTTTACTTTCTCCCGATTTGATTAGAAAATATGTAGGTCACGATTTGAAATTTGATAAAGTAATTGGAGAGCTTGCCTTTTCAGTCATTCCAGATTGGAAAGAAACAATGCAAAAGGCTATTTATCTTTTAAAAGAGAGTGGAAAAATTGGTATTTTAGATGGATTTAGAAGTCGAAAAGATTGGTTGAGCAAAGTGCTGAATTTTCTTCCTCAAAGCGATATAAGTAGGAATATATCTACCCATCTCAATAGTTTAACTGATGGTTATTGGAGTAAGCAATTAGGCAGAAAAAGAATATTGTTTATCGGAATCGGAACTAGAAAGAATAATGACTGATAGCGTATATTTATTTTCATTTGCTGTTGGAATTTTTTCATATCTATATCTTGATTAATTTAACCGAGCAGTCATTCGTTGAGTAGCCTGAATAACCTTCTCCAAAGTCTGAATCTTAGCTTTGCTTGCTTGAAATTGGATAGTAGTTCTTTCTCCATTTTGAGTGAATGTTCCTTGGTTTAATTCTGGTCCTAAAAATCGTTGGAAATGTAATCGTAATTCGGCTACACTTTCATTGGGTAGCTCAATTTGGCAGTTGGCGAGTTGGTCGTCGTATTTATGATAGCTGATGGTGATTTGCGTCATAGAAGAATTTTGGTTATTGAATAGCTAATTCAATAGCCAATAAAGGCATTAATATAGAGAATAGCAATACCTTATTCTTTTATTTCATCGACTTGTCTGCTAGTTTTTGTAACTTCTTGATAGTTTGTGACCTAGCTAAAATAGGGTACTGAAAATCGTATGCCTCTTTTAGAAATTTTCTTCTTTCGTCTATATTTAAGACATCCCATTGAATAAGCATGGCGTCCAAGAATTCCAAATTATTGAGAATGGTTAAATCTAAAACACTTGCATAATCTCTCTGATTTCTATCAGTAGGTTTATCTGTATTCGCTTTTCGCCATTCACTAGCGGTATATCCAAAAACGATTTTATTTATCATATCTGCCTCTGCAGCGAAAGGCAACCTTTTTTTATAGGGTTGGGGGTGAGTTAATAACCGTTCATCTACTCCAGATAGTACGGAACTAACGAGGAGGGAATAGTTGCCAGAAGTTAAAAATCTTTTAATGTTGAACGGGTCACCTAATCTTATTTGTTCTTCCGTTTTTAATCTATCAAATTCTCTAATCAAATATAATTGAAATGGTGGACTTAGCCAGTAACAGAAATGGAGTGCAATATCTCTTTGAGCAAAAGTACCCTTAGAATATTTACCTGCTTTCCCTGGTATTATCC
>CAZSYU010000293.1:0-1344 GCA_964611345.1 uncultured Pseudomonadales bacterium | reverse complement strand
AGATATAAGCGAAACCGATTTCAATCTTTTAGTTCTTGATTTAAAACAGCAAGTAACGAATTTGAAACATAGTTTAGAAATGTCCAAGTTAAGAAATAATCTTCTAACAGGACAAATTGAACACCTAAAACAATTAAGTACAAACTTTTCACAGAAAGAAGTAGTAATCCATACGCAACTAATAACAGGAGGTGACCAACAATTTGCTAATCAGATAAAAAATGAAAAATGAAAATAAAAAATCAGAGTATTTATGGTGGTAATCAACAATTTGCTGATTAAATCATCAATTCTAAGGAAAGTAATTTAAATGAAACAGATAGTAAATTCATTAAATTGATTTATGAAAATACTGAATCGGAAGAAGAAAGAAAAAAGCTGATAAAAAATCTAGAAATTGTTAAGTCACCAGAAAAAAGTGATGAAGAAAAGAGTAAATCAAATAAATTTTTAGGAAAATTTTTAGAATCAAGTGTTGGAGAGGCTGGAAAACAAATTGTTAAAGAATTGATAGAAAACGGAGCAGACTATTTACAAGGACTAAATTTTTAAAGAGAAAGTACAGTAGCCAACAATGCATCAGCGGTGCGACAAGTAAAGTCGTTTTAAATATTGTTAAATCATTGAATAATAATAACTTACATGAATTATTTAGAATGAATTTAACCACTTATGCTGCTAAGTGTTTCCTACTTTGGCATGCGCCATTGGTAACAATGGGGTGTGAAGCCCGAAGGAAAAAGTAGCTCCTTTTACGGCAAGTAAAATAAGGTAAGTTCGCGAGAATAAGCCGAAAACTGCTAGTCTTTTGCGGTGGGAGGAACAGGAAAAGATGATAAGCATAATGAAAGTGAACTGCTGTAAGCCTCGTTACTTTGGAGCAGCGAAAAAGACTAATCTCATTCTGTGTTGTATGCAGAGTGTAATCGCTGTAAGCAAAAACGCTAAAGGGTAAAGTTGTCAGGCTCGTGTACCCATGACACGCAGCTCAAATTCCCTCGGGGTAAAGGCAGATGCTAAGTTATCAGGTAGTGCGAGCTACTCTTGTATTTCAATCGAAACTTGGTAAGCCCATATCATTCTCCTTTTTTTAGGAGTAGAAAGGAAGCAATTCCCGACGAAGATGGTGTGGGTAAAGGATGCAGGAAAAAGCGAATGCCTTGCTGTAATGGCAAGGATAGAAGTTGAGATTTTTTTTGGTGTAAGACAGGAAAAAATCAAGATTACTTCCAACGAAAGTTGAGCAGACTTCCAATGCAGGTGTACTATTACGAGCAACTAAGAAGAAGATTTATAAAAGCAAAAGCACAAAGAGATGACCAACTGTCTTCCAATAATATATAC
>CAZSYU010000292.1:0-1346 GCA_964611345.1 uncultured Pseudomonadales bacterium | reverse complement strand
CGCGAAGGGCTTTGAGCAGCTCGAGAATCTGTTGCTCTTTGGCAGCTAGTTTTTGTTGCTGATCCGAAACCGTTGAAGCAAGCTCAACGGTCTCTTGCTCTTTGACTGCGAGTTCTGTTTCTTTGACGGTCAACGCGGCTTGCGTTTGCAAGAGCAACGCTTTGAGCTGTTGAATATCGTTGGGAAGTAAGTCAGCATCCATGCCATCTATAACCGCAGTCATCGAAAAAAGTTGCAAGACAGCACGCAACTATTTTGGATTTTTTGGAAGTTCGTATCGCTTGCGTCGGCGAGCGGTTCGCAGATCGATACCACCGAGTAACAAAGACAATTCGCTGTTGGAAATTTCAACGCCTGCAGCGACTTCTTCTTGAGTCTTACCATCGGTGGGAAACTGAAACGTGCCTTGCTCCAGTCGCTTGTACCAAATCGCTAAGCCGTCTTGATCCCAATAGAGAATCTTAAGCTTGTCACGATTGCGATTGCGAAACACAAACAGATGACCCGACAGTGGATCCTGCTGCATCAGTGATTCTGCCATCCCGCTGAGGCCATCGAAGCCTCGACGCATATCGGTTGGTGCGGTGCACAGAAAAACTTTTACGCCAAGTGCCAATCCAATCATTGTTTGGCTCCCAGTTAAAGCAACAGCGTCACCAACGGTCGCAGCGAGTTGGTGTCATTGGCAAGCCGAGCGGTAGAACCACCTGGCAATTCGATTTCAACTTTCGCTGAAGGCAAAGCAACTGAAACGAATTCAGTGGCCGGCGCAAATGCAGTGATCGATTCGTTCTGCAGACGCTGACGCCAACGGTAGTAAGTATTTACCGAAACGCCGATCGATTCACAAAATTTACCAACCGTCAAATCGCTTTGACCGCAGGCCTCGATCCAAGTTCGCCATTGAGTCGCTGAATAATGATTCGCCATCGTATTGCTCCAAAATCTTGAAGCTTAAGATGCCTGTCAACATACACTTCTATCAGCGCTTACACTCAACGCACCCAAGATGGTGATGCGAGACACCTCTATCAAAGACGAAGTCTATGCAAACTTCAGCAAGTATGAGGATTTGATTCTCAGCAGTAACGAGTTGGATATCGAGTTGTACGACTTTTTCAAGAGGGAGATTTGGCCAAACCAATGCCGTTTGCTTCTTAAAGCTCCTTCTACTCCTGAAACCGCGCCTGTCAATCACGGTAGAAACTTGTTGCTTGGAAAACTAAAGCGAAATGCGCTCTACAAGCCGTTTGTAAGCGTCCAAGAATTGCTGTCGATGTCGAAAATTAACTAAAGCGAAATTGAAAGTCCGACGCTTACGCTTCCTAGTTTTCGCCTTTTTCTTG
>CAZSYU010000291.1:0-1381 GCA_964611345.1 uncultured Pseudomonadales bacterium | reverse complement strand
CCAATATCGAGAAAATGAAAATTTCTGAGGACACGCGCCTGCACCGATATGACGCAACACGCCTCAAAATCGCCCCCGGAAACCTACGCGGAAAATTCACGCATATCTTTATGGACCCGCCCTATAATAAAGGCCTGTGGAAACCCGTGTTAAGCCGCCTCCGTCAACAAGATTTGCTCGCAGAAAACGGCGTGATTATTTTGGAAGAAAGCGCAGAGGCCGAGATAGAGCCGCGCGGATTTGAGATATTGGCGGATAAGAGATGGGGCGCAGCGCGGGTTTTATTTTTGCGGCCTTCGATATTCTCAACCCCTTCAAAATAAATAATACTTATGTTGAGTGAAGCATTCTGGAGTACAACATTAAAAATGTGATTTCTTTTAAACTTGTTCTTGCCACAATTCTTTAGAAACTCAGATCAAGGGACTACAATCCGAGCAATGCTTTGACCTCATTCTCTAGGTGCCAAATACAATCGTTTAGAAACAAATCGTTTTGATCATCCGCTAATGATTTGAACATGGCCGAATTGCGAGCTAACAGCCCACTTGACTTTGCATTGCTTAATTGCCGTCGAAGCTCTTTAATCTGCGACAACTTCACTTTCAAATCGCTAACGGCATCAACACGACGAATACGTTTATCTAAGAGTTGTACAAACTCTTGGTAAGAGGCTGGTTTAGCCTTAGTATTTTTTCTAATATAAGCTATGCCCTCTTGTATATTGCGCGCTTCTCCTTGTTTAGAAATTACGGGAATGATTTCTGGTAAATGCTCAACAAATATAACCTGAAACGATTTTCCAGAGTTTTTGTAGCTAAAATTGACTAGCGTGTGAGACACGTTCTCAGGAATATAGTTTCTTGTTCCGTTATCATAATCGGCTTGATCTTTTAATTTTTCCAAACCAATCGAAGTGAACGTGCCATCTGCATTCTCTTTGACGCCAATGATGATCACACCAGAATTAGAATTAGCAAAAGATAGGATTTCTTTCGCTATTTTAGAATCGATAGGCCAAGATTCTTTGAATTCTGTATATCTAGTTTCAGTATCTTCACCTTCGAGAAATGCCCTTAAATTCTCTTTTGTGGGGTCATTAAAAAACTCTTCAAATTTTTGATGTTGCTCCTTCTTAATTGACATTACCTTCTCCCAAACAACCGCTCAATATCCGCGAGCTTTAACTCCACATAGGTCGGGCGGCCGTGGTTGCATTGGCCTGAATGGGGGGTGGCTTCCATCTGCCTCAGGAGCGCGTTCATTTCATCACCGTTTAATCGGCGCCCTGCCCGCACCGAGCCATGGCAGGCCATCGTCCCGCAGACATGTTCAAACCGTTCTTTCAGGCTGAGCGCTTCGTCATATTCCGACAAATCAT
>CAZSYU010000290.1:0-1411 GCA_964611345.1 uncultured Pseudomonadales bacterium | reverse complement strand
GGTGTGAGTTTGGCGGCTAGGCCCTGAGGTGAGCGCGGGTTTAAGCGTTTAGGGGGCCACGAAGTTCGCCGAGCGCCGTAACTCGCGCATCTCGTCAACCACGCTCTGGGCAGCAACGCGGGCCCGTCCAGCAAAGTCTTCCCCAGCCCTGTCTCCGGACGCCACACCGGCATAAAGAATCGCCCGGGAAGAGTTGACCACCAAACCAAAACCACGGCTGTCCGCCCCTTGCCGGAACACGGCGCCCAGATCACCACCTTGAGCGCCAACCCCAGGGACCAACAACGCGACATCGTCGCCCGCGGCACTGCGAATTGCGCCTAACTCTTCGGGGTAGGTCGCTCCCGCAACCAACAACACGTTGCCGGCGGCATTCCATTGACCTGCCTGCCGCGCGATACGCAGGTAGGGATGGTCATCACCGCCTGGATCAACTTGCAGCCAGGCGCTGTCAGGGTTGCTCGTACGACACAGTACAACCGTGCCTCGATCGGCATACGCCAAAAACGGCTTCAACCCTTCGGCGCCCAACCAGGGGTTGACCGTAACCGCATCGGCGTCATAACGCTCAAAGGCCTCTATCGCATAGCGCTCTGCCGTACTGCCAATATCGCCCCGTTTGGCGTCGAGAATAACCGGCACGCCGGGATAGCTGGCATGGATGTAGTCAATCAGAGCCATCAACACCGCCTCGCAACCCAGCGCCGCAAAGTGCGCAATCTGGGGCTTGTAGGCACACACCAGTCCGGCCGTGGTGTCGATAATCGCTCGGCAAAACTGGTCGACGGCGCGGGTCAGCTCTACACTGCCAGGCCGTGCCTGGGGATCAGCCAGCAAATGCTCAGGTAACCGGTCTGGCAACGGGTCTAGACCAATGCACAGAAACGCATCCGTACGGCGCCAGGCCGCCTCAAGGGCCGCCCCGAACGGTGCCCGCCGAGAGGGGTCTATAGAGGGGCTTTGAGCACGGGCAGCAGCGACATTTGTGGGCTTATGTGTCATGGCGCACGGATTCTACATGAATGCCATCATAGAGTGACGCTGGGCGCCCTAAGGGGCCCATTTGGGCACCTGAACGCCTGTAAATGAGACCGCAGCATTTTGCAACGGATATTTAGAATTTCTTCGCATCTCGTTGAAAAATATCGCTTTACTGACCCCGAGTACTGTTGGCATGATTCTGGAATACACAGGGGTAGTTGCGTTGACTGCTGCACGCCTAACTGTGATGTGCGTAGACACAACATAACGACGAGTTCGGAGAGAGGGCTCGCAAAGACACTTGAAGAGTAGGGTGAGAATGAAAGGGACTAACGGGACGACCAGCAATATTATCGAGCTTGCGAGTGCTCGCGAGCGCCTGCAGGCGCGCGCACCACTGGCAGCGCGTTCACACAGTGACAAGCGCTTG
>CAZSYU010000289.1:0-1419 GCA_964611345.1 uncultured Pseudomonadales bacterium | reverse complement strand
CCGGCAGTCCCTATTCCGTCTCTTATTGGGTAGAACATCAACGTCACCTTGTTTAAGGACTACCATGAAGGCCAGCAATGCAAATGCTTTAATCACGGACGCTCAATTAATTCAGAAGAGTCGGCGTGGCGATGAGGTGGCCTACGGCCAAATCGTGGAGCGATACCAGTCGCTGGCTTGTTCCGTGGCCTACAATCGCTGCGGTGATTTGGCGATGAGCGAGGATTTGGCGCAAGAAGCATTTATGCAGGCCTGGTGCAAACTGGCTGACTTGAAAGACGTTACGAAATTCAAATCGTGGCTCTGTACGATCATTCGAAACCTGGCAACGCGTTCTCACGAAAAGTCCGCTCGCAACGTCTCCAAATCGGCGTCGCCCCTGGAGTCAATCGCCGAGCCCTCGTCGGTCGCCAGTGATCCAGCAGATCGAGTTGTCAGCGCCGAAGAAGAACAGCTTGTCTGGCAGGCACTCGCTGCCATCCCGGAAAACTACCGCGAGCCGATGATCTTGTTTTACCGCGAAGACCAGTCGGTGGCCAAAGTCGCCGAAGCTCTGGAAATCTCGCCTGACGCCGTTAAGCAGCGACTATCGCGAGGTCGCAAATTCTTGCAGGAACAATTAGCGGCAACCGTAGAATCAGCGTTGGAGAAATCCAAGCCCGACCAGCGATTTACAAGTGTTGTCATGTTGGGGCTGGCGGGTGCCAAGACCAAGACAGCAACGGCAGGAGTCGTCGGGAGTGCTGCGGCCAAATCGACAGTGGGCGGAACCGGATTCGGGGCGTTCCTGATCCCGCTGGCCAAACTTTCGATCATCGCCTGGATACTGAAAACTGCGTTAAGCGAGACGCGCTCGCCACGCGAAAAACAACTGGTAGTGCGTTATCTAATATTCTGGTCGCTCGGCATCGTTCTATTCGCTGCACTGGCAATCGGATCGATCAGCTGGCAAAGCAGTTTCCTTTCGCCGAAATTGCAAGCGATGGTCCCCGCCGGGCTGATGATATTGTTTTACATTCCAATGGTGATCTCGTTTCGTCGAATGGGGAAAAGAATCGAGCAACTGCGTGTCGAAGAGAAAACTGATACGCCCTTGCGACGTATCACCACGAGTCAACACGGAACCGGGCGACTATTTGTGGGAAGCGCACTGTTGGTTGCTTGTTGTCCCTCAATCCTGTTGATGGTTGTTGGGAATTGGGTTAGCGGTCTCATCTTGTTAACAGCGGCCGCCGCCATTGGATGGGCTGGATCGTTGGTACCGCCTTCATCGCCGACTACGTCTTTTCGAGCCTACGTTTTTGCACTAGCCGCGGTTGTTTTGGTGGGTCTCGGTATGACGTATGCACAGCGAACAGACGTGCATCACGCGTTTTCAGACCCTGCAAATTGGCCTCGCGAACAGGCGACAGTTGTCGT
>CAZSYU010000288.1:0-1445 GCA_964611345.1 uncultured Pseudomonadales bacterium | reverse complement strand
CCAGCATCATGCAGGAGCGAACCCATTCGTTTGCCATGAAATCGCAGATGTGGCTGTTAGACCCGCGCCCTAACTTGCCGTCAATAGTTAATATGGTCGAACAGGGTTTCGAGTTATCTGAGGCAAGCAACACGCCGGTCATGCTGATGATGCGCGTGCGTGCCTGTCATGTCACTGGTGAGTTTGTCGCCAAAGACAATGTCACACCCGAGTTTGGCAAGCACAATCCGGTTAAACCGCATCGAGAAAAAGAGAAAATTATCCTGCCACCCAACGTCTTCGCCCAGGAACAAGAGAAAATCTCCGCCCGACTCCCCGCCGCTCTCGACTACATTGCAAAGGCAAAGCTTAACGAGCACTTCGAAGGTGCTGCCGGTAGCATCGGACTCATTCTGCAAGGTGGCATGTACAACACCACCATTCGGGCGCTGCAACGTCTGGGCCTCGCAGATGCCTTTGGTAACTCCCCAATACCTATGTATGTGCTGAACGTGACCTACCCTTTGCTTGACGATGAAATACTCGACTTCTGCGATGGCAAAGACAGCGTTCTTGTTATTGAAGAAGGTCAGCCAAATCATATTGAACAGGCGATCCAGACAACGCTGGTGCAGCAATCGAACAACGCAACCACCACAAAGGTCCGAGGTAAAGGCTTTCTGCCTATTGCCGGCGAATACACCGGGCATGCGCTGCTCGACGGTGTTGCCACCTATCTGATCGATGCCCAGGCCCCGGAACTGAGTAACTACAACGTACGCGAAAGCTACGAAGCGCTCGAGCACTCGCTACCCACAGATGTCGAACAGACACTGGCAACCAACGTACCTGCGCGCCCTTCAGGACTGTGTACAGGGTGCCCCGAACGTCCTCTGTTCAGCGCCATCAAACAATTGCAAAGCGAGACCTTTGGCGACTTTCACATCAGTTCAGATATCGGCTGTCATTCATTCGCGACACTACCGCCCTTCAATCTCGGCAACACCATCATGGGTTACGGGCTGTCACTGGCCAGTTCCTCAGCACTGCACAATTCACTACCCCACCGCTCTATCAGCATCATGGGTGACGGCGGGTTCTGGCACAACGGACTTAACTCGGGAGTCGCGAGCTCTGTGTTTAATCAGCACGACAGCGTGCTCATTATCGTCAACAACGGGTACTCTGCTGCAACGGGCGGGCAAGACATTCCAAGCTTTGTTGCGCCTAATCTGATCGCCTCTACCATGGATGCGACCATCAGTCCGCGCGAGCAACAGCAATCGATCGAGCAGGCCGTAAAAGGTGTTGGCGTGCGTTGGGTTAAAACCATCAGCACCTACGACATAGACTTGATGAAGAAAACGCTGACCGAGGCTCTGACTACCGATACAAAAGGGCTCAAGGTGATAGTCGCCGAAGGCGAGTGCATGCTCAACAAGCAGCGGCGCGTCAAACCTCTGGTG
>CAZSYU010000287.1:0-1454 GCA_964611345.1 uncultured Pseudomonadales bacterium | reverse complement strand
ATTCCAAAACCACGCGCAAGCCGGACTTCGCGTGCATCGCATTGTTATCCCGCGCCCGAAGTTTGTTTTTCGATCGCTTTCCCCTGCAGTAGCAACCACTCGCTGGGAATTGCTGAGTATGCCGCCAGAACGAGCATAAACAGCGGGGAAACGACGATCCAAGAATCGTACTCCGATCGTCCCAACTGAAAGTACTCGTTACCGAAACAGTAGAGTCCAAGCAGCGACGCCAGAATTCCAATCGCGCCGGCCACACGGCTACTTGAACGCGACACGAGAACATATGCAACAAGGCCAACCAAAAATGCAGCTATGTACGTCAAGATCACCGTTTTGCTGTATGGAGATTCGTAAATTTTCCCGAATCCGGAAGAGGAACAATATTTGTAGAATTCGACGAACCAGTTACCGTCCCAAAAGAAGGTCAAAATTGTAAATGCAGTACCTGCCAGAACAACGAGTAGCATGTGTGCAAAAAGGAGAAAACGCATGGCGATTCCCTGGAAAGTTCGTGGCAAATCAATGTATTCGGCAGTTCAGATTGAATCTTGGGGAAAATCTGTGAATTCACTACCTCTAGCTGGATAACGTCCGTGTTCACCGAGCCCGGAAGGAAAACGTTGCTTCAAAACACGCACGCAAGCCGGGCTTCGCGTGCAACACATTGTTATCACGCGACTACCAGACGTCTGGGACACGTGTTCCATTGATCATCCAAGTAAATCCACCATTGTGATACATTCCAATGCTAATTGATTCTGTTGCGCGAAACCACATGAGTTCGTTGTCAATCAGAGGAACATCAATTCGTTTAGAATTTAATTCTGAGAATTCCGGCGTTGCAAGCAATTCAATTTCATCTGCGCCGTTGCTAATTCGTTCGTGCTGAAGGTCATGTACCCATTTTTCGGTTTCGCAAACGCTGCCCCATAGTTCTGACTGTGAAGCAACGATATAGCCTGAAATCGGTTCATGTTTGTTTTCTACGGCAATCTCGGCGGCAGTTTTTCCGTTCCTGTCACGAGTTCCCGTTTCGGCGTTCTCCTCGACAAGATATTTCACCAGATGGAATTGCCCGTTTGCGGAAGCGTGCATCAGCGCTGTTCGGTCACCATCAATCTTCCGGTCAATGTCAGAGCAATTGACAAAAGCGATAACCGTCATGAGGTCACCTTCGCGAGAAGCATCGGCAAGAAGATCGTCGGCCCAATTATTGGGAAAACCGCATTCCGCTCCGTACCGGAGCAAATCGCCCACACGTCAACCGGAGCCCCATGCGTTCGATTTGATTGTTTGCAAGCAATACGAGCGATGCACCAACGGAACCAAGACCAGCGTTAGGCAGATCAGCGCCATTGCGACGAACAGAATCTTGAGTGAGTACTTCATCTCTAAGCGTGATAACGCCCGCGTTAACCGAGCGGACGAGAAGTGTAAATTAGTGAAAATGGAGT
>CAZSYU010000286.1:0-1471 GCA_964611345.1 uncultured Pseudomonadales bacterium | reverse complement strand
GCTCGACTCGATGACTGCATAGACAAATCCTGTAGTACGTTCGGTAACTCGCTTTGGCCAGGCACGATGCTGAAGCGAAACATCCAACTGACCCTGGTGCCCTGCGCGAAAGTTGTCGTCTGAACCATTCAATTCCAGACTCAATTGGGCATCAATAGTCCGCTTGGTTGTCGCGGAGGTGACAATTACGCCAGCCAGCGCATCGGTTGAACCGTCGCCTAAGGTGTTCGTTGTTGCACTGGGCAGTCTTGCACCGATAAAGGGTGACACTCGCAATGTTGCCCCTGCCCCATCACGGCGCAACACTTCATAGCGACCAAAGAGACTCGCGTCGCCAAGGCCTACATCCTCATCAGCCACACTATCAGCGACAGTGTCGATCGCAACGCGCGCCACTGGCAACACGCCAAACAGGCCAAGCTTCGGTGTAACGCCATAACCCACAACAGTGTTAAGCGCCTGACGCGCAAGCGGGCCTTGCTCACTAACGACCAGCTGCTCGCGCAGCACAAGCTCATGTTGGCTCACCGGTAATGCCGTGTTAAAGGTGATGGCTGCCGCCTGAACTGCTGGGCAGAGCGACACACTGGTAGCACAGACCAGCACCGCCAGAGCAAGGCGCGCGCATCGGAAGCGACTCTTGAGGGCGCCAACCGAGGAGTTTTTTAGGCGCGGTCGAGCATGGCTGTGAACATCCATTACCCAAGTGTAAACCTTCCAGTTACGGGAAGGTCAAGACAGACGCCTCAGCCCAGGATACCTGTCGGGAAGCCGTCGATACTGGATTGATTACGCTCGCGCCAATAGTCCTCTATGCCTGCTGGTCCCTTTTTATCGGTCCAGCGAGCGAGTACATCGCGGTCGGCGGTATGCTCCATCAGAGGCACCGCGTAACCACAGGACGTCTGTACCAGATCGATATCGAGCACGTAGTACTGGCGGGCACCCGCCTGCGCTGGCAATAGCTGGGCATACTCGGCCCACTTGGCATCTCTGGGATGCACGATCTCAGCGGATCCATAAACCCGCAATATTCGTGGTGCTCCGGCGAAGGCACACCACATGATCGTCATTCGATTACTTGCCAGAACATGCGCTGCAGATTCGTTGCCACTGCCCGTCAGATTTAGCCACACCAGACGAGTGGGACTCAAAATGCGCAGGCTATCCTGACCTTTCGGCGAGACATTTACCCGACCTTCAGGGGCTGCCGTGGCAACAAAAAACAACGACTGCTGGGTAATCCAGTCCTGCAGTTCATCGCTAAGGGTGTCGTATTGAGTGGCCATAGTCTTCTCCTGGCTGCCATTAATCTATTTTAAAGCTCAGAGTAGCCGGAATGCACGAAACAACAGGATATCTGCCAGATGAACAACGCGACCAAATTCGCAACGACAAAGTGACGTACCTGAACTAACTTCAATGGTAAAGTTCTTGCAAGGTTATGAATCCTGGTAAAAAGGCTGGATAC
>CAZSYU010000285.1:0-1477 GCA_964611345.1 uncultured Pseudomonadales bacterium | reverse complement strand
TTACTGGCGGAGTCGCCAAGAGTGATGCCGTTTGCCAGCGACTGGCTGATCTTTCGGGCTGTGAAATCTTTCGTCCATCTGAGTCTGAATCGACGTTGTTGGGGATCGCCCGTTTACTTGGCAATCAGTTCAGCGGCTCGGTCGAAAACGACACCATCAAAAACAAGCGGGCAGAGAAAACCGAGCCGTCCTTTTCTCCGCGTCTCAACCGTTCGCTTGTACAACGCTTCGAAGCTTTCAGGAATCTGATCAATCGCATCGAGTAGAATGAAGCAAAGTAGAACAATGATGTTTACTTCGGTTTCGTTTTTGCTTCTGGAGGGAGCATCAATCTCGACCCAAAAGTGTTGATGCATTACAATCGCTGGGTGGCCCACTTGATCCCTGTTTGTTTTGTATTTCTAAGTATCAAACAAAGAAGAATATGAAAACTGTGTTGTTTTTGTTCGCAAGTATGTTCATGTGTTTTTCAGTATCCGCTCAAGAAAGTTTAGATACTAAACTCTCAAGATGCGCATCTCTTTGCTTCGCTCGATTAATCGCAAAACCTAATCAGCCAAATGAACACATAAGAGTTTATTCAATCACACTTCGAGACTGCAAATTGACTGAGCATGAGCTTGATGCGATTTCCGCAGCAACTGACACACTTCAGATCAATGTACTTGGGGTCGAGGATCTATCTCAGTTTGAAGATATTCCCGCCGTGCAACGAGGCGCCAAGAATTACGTGAGGGCTCGCCTTTATGAAATCAAATTCTCAGTATACGGACAACCAATTAAGTTTAGTTCTGTGTTAACAAACTTGCTTGAATCAGGCTATACGATCAAAATTCCGACCAACTTGGCTTTAGACGAAATTTTTATTCCTGAATGTGAATCAACTAGATTCTCGGAAATGCTTGACGATGTTTGCCGTCGACACAACCTTCGCTGGAAGCTAACGCTCAATGGATTTGCACTAGAGATCAAATGAAATTCTGATTGCACGCTGACGTTTTCCGTCATTAAGGTGCCTGTTTTGGAAATGGTGCCTTTCCTGTTTTTGGTAATTGATCGAAGAAGACTTCCAAATCGGGCACGTCCCGCAATCGATCCAGCGTCTTTTCATCCCGCAACATCACACGAGCCAACTCGTATTCGAACAGTCCCTTGTTGAACAACTGCAGCAGCAGTTTAGTGGCATAGTCGTCCATATCTTTAGCACTGTCTGAATCACCCGACTCGCTATCTTGTGCTTTCGCGATCGTCAGAGCTGCAATCATCAGGTCAAGCAGAATGTCGTCTGCCAACCCGTTAGCCTGCTCGTTGCTCTTATTGAAATCCTCGGTTGCCAAATCGATGGACCCCAGGTTGGCATAACACTTGGCGCGATCTGCAAGAAACTTCACCTGATGTTTTAGTGGCATTTCGACTTGATCCAGCAGGTAACTGATCAAGTCTCGCGCTCCTTGGAAATCCGACTCTCCAATTTTGT
>CAZSYU010000284.1:0-1478 GCA_964611345.1 uncultured Pseudomonadales bacterium | reverse complement strand
TCGCGATCCGCGAGGGTGGCCGTACGGTAGGCGCGGGTGTTGTCGTAAAGATCATCGAGTAACTCTCGATAACAGAGTTGGGATCACTGCCAAATGCTCCCGACTAAAATAGAAACTATCGAGGGTCGGTGGCCCAGCAAGTTTCGCTTTGCAGAGCATTGCGATAACTTGCTGGGCCACCGACCCACGGCAGTCTGGATTTAGGCCAGTAGCTCAATTGGCAGAGCGACGGTCTCCAAAACCGTAGGTTGGGGGTTCGATTCCCTCCTGGCCTGCCAAGCTTGGACGCATTAGGGGCAGCCCTTGTCGTGTTTGGGACCTGGCAGAATGTGAAAAGTGACTGGAAAGGTACATGAGTAGCGCGACGGAAACATCGTCAACAGGTTCTGGAGTCATGAACTGGCTGAAATGGCTGGTTGTGGTGGCACTGATAGGCGCTGCTATTTTTGGCAACTGGTATTTTCGTGATGAGTCGTTGCTGTATCGGGTTGGTGCGCTGGTGGCGGTAGCCATCGTTGCTGGGCTTATTGCCGTAACCACTACCCAGGGCGGGGCGACCTGGGGCCTGTTGAAAGAGGCCCGCACCGAGATCCGTCGGGTGGTTTGGCCTACCCGCGCAGAAACCAATCAGACGACTCTGGTCGTGTTGGGTATTGTTATCTTCTTCGCTTTTGTACTTTGGCTGCTGGATTCGTCCCTTAGCTGGGTAGTTAAGTCGATTATCGGCTAGCGCTCACACAGGATTAACACAGGAATATCATGTCCAAACGCTGGTACGTAGTTCACGCCTATTCAGGCTTCGAGAAGCACGTGATGCGCTCGCTCGAAGAGCGCGTGGGCTTGTCGAATCTCGAGGAGTTTTTTGGCGAGATTCTGGTGCCCACTGAGGAAGTTGTAGAAATGCGCGGCGGCCAAAAGCGTCGTAGTGAGCGCAAGTTTTTCCCGGGCTACGTGCTGGTGCACATGGAGCTCAATGATGAAACCTGGCACCTGGTGAAGGAAACGCCCCGCGTCATGGGCTTTATTGGTGGCAAGGCAGATGCGCCGGCGCCACTGTCAGATGCCGAAGCGGCTGCGATCCTTGATCGCGTCCAGGCCAGCGGCGAAACCGCCACACCGAAGGTTGTGTTTGAGCCTGGTGAATTGGTGCGGGTAGTAGACGGACCGTTCAACGACTTCAATGGTGTAGTTGAAGAAGTGAATTATGAAAAGAGTAGATTGCAGGTGGCGGTAACGATCTTTGGTCGTTCAACACCAGTAGAGCTGGATTTCACGCAAGTGGAGAAAGGGTAAGGAGCGGTTGCTCTAACCAACTAATCAGACGGGGAGTGTAGATGCAGGTCATCGCACGTTCGAACCCGAGGAGAATGACTAGATGGCCAAGAAGGTCGAAGCCTATATCAAGCTGCAGGTACCTGCAGGTCAGGCTAATCCGAGTCCGCCAGTTGGTCCTGCACTGGGTCAGCATGGTGTGAACA
>CAZSYU010000283.1:0-1491 GCA_964611345.1 uncultured Pseudomonadales bacterium | reverse complement strand
CTGACCCCAGCGAAGCTTTCCCTGAAAACATTGACAGCTCATTCGGGTGGTTTCGCCTTGGTTTTTACCGTGTCAGATTCGTTTTCGGCTCCAGGCACCTTTGTTTTGTTCTTCTCCAGTTGTTTCAGTTGTCCAACGGTAAGTTTGCGGAAATGGAGTGTGAATGGCATCTTCATCGCAAGCGAATTGGGCGAATCGCCGCCACGGTGGACTTGGCAATAAAGTTTGCCCGTAACTCTCAGATCAGAAAAGTTGTCGATCTCTTTTTCAACCGTTGCACTTTGCTTGATTTCAACTCTATCAGAGTATCTCGCAACCGGTGTTTCAGAACCGAAATATTTGCCATCAATTACTGGCGGCGAAATAACCTTTGCGTCTCCTGAAATTTCTAATCCTTCAGGCAGTGTAAATTCTAGTCGATTGGTTATTTCAATACCTTTGTTAGGCGAGAAGCCAAACGTGTCCCAGTCTTTTTCTAGAAGAATAACAAAATGCAATTCGACTTCGGTTTCACTTTGGATATTGGCAGATCCACCAACGGCAATTATACCCAAGCCTTCACTTGGGCGGGCCTTATGAGAATCAAGTTTTTGGCCATCAGCAATTTTGCAATTCACGACGCTTAGCCAAAATATCAAAAATAGAATTTGACGAGCCTGCAGTATGTTCATTTTTTTCCCACTAATCTTAATGTAATTCCGAGCCAGAACCGCTTGAGTTAATTCGGCGTTAACGATGTTTAATTTGCCGTTTAGCACAACAGCTTTTACTCAATCAACTATTACTTTCTAATTAGGGTTGTGATCGCCACCGACTGGCTTGGCCAAAAATCTTAAGAACTCAGCACGCCCACGACGACGCTAGTTATTTGTATGCCCGTATTCAGGCCTATTAGGATCGTTGGGGCCTGTCAACTCCATGAGGTATTTCCCCTGCCCCTCGGCAACTGCAGGATCGTTAATTGACATGTCCAGAAAAAGATCAAACTTACCACATTCGCCTACTCGTGGAATGACAGACAGGCTTATTTTATGGTGTGTACCATTAACTTCACCAGTGGCTTTAGCGCTTGGTAAGGTGAAGTAAACGTCTCGCGCAAATGACTCCGAACAATCTAGGTCATTGCCAAGAGTAAGCTCGGAAAAATATTTGTCTCCAATTTTGATACTTCCACCTGCACCATCCCCCTTTTCTGTCTTTTTAGAACCCGAAAACACATCCTGATTCGGATCATATATTCCGGCAGAAGGTACATAACCAGTATTGCCACCAATTGACGAATTAGTGGTCGTGACGGAAAGACTAGCTTCGAAACTTCCACCGCACCCGGGTTCCTCATGGCAATAGTTCGTTTCAAAGCAGGAAGAGCCATCTACAGATAGTGTGACTACCTGATATACCACTTCGTAAGAGGGGCTTTTTTTGGGGACAGCACCCTCCGCGTCTTCGTCGTAACCACTGACCCATGTTTGATCTTTGTGCCTCGAATAA
>CAZSYU010000282.1:0-1492 GCA_964611345.1 uncultured Pseudomonadales bacterium | reverse complement strand
CTTGGAAAGCGTACTTTTAAGCCAACCGATAAGGATTCGAAACCCCGAAGTTTACATATCGCGGTTAAAACACCACGAAATCGTTCTAAATTTAGACCGATAGGAGCGGAGAGCCTGTAGTTTTCTAGCCGTTTTGGCGCTAGCCACGGACGAAACCTTTTAACGTGGCTAGCGCCCAATGGCACTTATTTTAGTCCGGAGGACGATACAAGAAATGCCGGTGGCGTAAGCCATCGGGCCAGTCGAACAACTCCGAAAGTGTTCGCTGAATATTTGTTTGCCACGGACTAAGATAACAGGCTTGAATGAACTTTTTGCGTCTTCGTGTTTTTGCCAAACTACCCCTCGGCCCAGAATTAGTTTTTGTTCTTAGGCTAGCACACGGCAGTTATTTGCTACCGCCGTCTTAGGAACAATAGATCGCGGCCATCCAAAGTATTGCAATTGCCACCGCGCACTTAGATGAACTAATCTTGGAACTCAGATCCGAGACCGATAAACTTCCAAAGGCCGAAGCCATGAAGATCTACGAAACCAACAAGATGCTGGTCGAAATCAGCGAGGACACCGTTAAAAAAACCTTCAAGGTGCATCCCAAACATGTGAAGCGTTACACGACGGAAAAAAAAGCACTCCAAAGGCTTGTTGGCGAAAACGGCTTTCCGCAATTACTCGCTACAGATGATGCCGACAAAACAATTGTGATGTCAAAACTGCTAGGAGAGAACCAGGAGCAGTTATCCGATCTCGCGATAGAAAACCTACGCTCTCTGGTTCACAACATGTTGCAAGCAGGCGTTGCACGTCACGCGTTGCCCGAACGGGATTTGTTGGTTACTAAAGGGCAAGAAGTAAACATGATTGATTTCGAGCGGATCACGTTGCGCCGTTTTTCCTGGTCACCCATTTGGATCGTGGCCAAAAACACCACTACGTTTAACTTGTTGCGTTTAATAAACCAACACAATCCCAGCCTGCTGTCCAAAAAAGAACTGGCCACGTTAGCAATGCACACCAAGACCAGATCCGGTCTGCAAATTCTAAAAAAAGTGCGAAACGCGTTCAGAAAAATCTGGGCCGAACCCAGCACTTCAGGCAACTACGAAGAAAAATTCAAAAGCAGCAAATCCCACAAAGCCGCATAGAATTGGCTTAGGCCAATAGGTCAATCGGGCCTGAGTTTCATTCTTTCTTGGTTGAATTTTTTTTCGTATTCGACGGCGTTGATGGAGCCGGCAAGAAACCCGGTGAAATTCGTGGGTGTTTTTAGCCCGTTATTTAATTAGGGACATAAACTCAGCACGGCTCGATTGGTCGGTTTTGAACACACCGCGTAGCGCGCTGGTGACGGTGAGCGAGCCCGGTTTCCTTACGCCGCGTATCGACATGCAGGAATGTTCGGCGCTCAGCACAACAGCAACGCCCTGAGTATTCAAATTTTCCTCAATCAATTGAGCCACGGTTTGCGTTAGCCGTTCCTGAACTTGTGGTC
>CAZSYU010000281.1:0-1497 GCA_964611345.1 uncultured Pseudomonadales bacterium | reverse complement strand
TCATCCACTTCAAAAACACACGCAAGTCCGGCTTCGCGTGCATCACATTGTTATCTGTCGATTGCTAAACCTTGGGGAAAATGTTCAACCTTTTCAATAGACCGTCTTTAGACGCCTCCAACTCTAAAATATTGCCATTTATAGAAACAGAGTAAACGGCCTCATTCTCATCTACATCCGATTCAAATGGTGTCGACAGGCTGTCTAGCAATGCCTGTGCCTGAGTTTTGTCGTCCACGAAACAACTGTGACCATCTGGAAAAACCAGTGTAAACTCGCAAGGTCCAGTAGCGTCGTTCGACTGCCGATTCAGTGGGAAGCCAAAATACGAAATCAAATCATTTTCAATCTCAATTTCAATCCCAAGAATTTGGTAGGTGAACCGTAGGTCCTTAAAGGGCCGATTGTTCGATGGCCGACCAAAAATCGACAGTTTCGAGGAAGGATTACCAATGGCGACACCGTTGAGCGAAGAATCGTCCAGGTTTAGGCAAAGCGGTTGCGATGTTTGGTCCTGCCAATTGGTAGATGGATCATTGCCAAAAAGTGAATCCAAAAGCCCCATGTTTTCCCTTGTTTCGTTTAAGGCAGATAACGTCCGTGATCACCGAGCCGGAACGATTGATCATCCATTTCAAAAACACACGCAAGTCCGGCTTCGTGTGCATCACATTGTTATCCCGCGAGTTTTGAAAGCCTGTTAAGGTATGGTTCTAGGTATTTATCTCGTTGGAGTTTCGATTGGAATCCTATTTCATCCTCAAGTTGGATCATACGATTGAGCGCATCGACATGGATTTGGTCGAGTGTCTTACCTTGCTGTTGTCGCCACCATGGACCGATCGATGACCTAGCAAACGTACGATCATTTTTGGTCAATAGATCAAAATGTGAATGCCGGATATAGTGCCATTGTTCGTCGTTCCCAAGACGCATTGGGTGTCCCTTAACCCATTTAAACCGTTTTTCCGGAATCGCGTCAATTTCTGGATCAATATCTGGTGTGACAAAGTAGTCAATTAGTCGCTGGCATTCGTCCGCCACGGTGTAGTCGTGAACCATGGCGTATGAACGTGAGCAACTGTATCTCTCGTCCTTCAGGCCGTCCACCAAAGAAGAAATTGCAGAAATACCCATGCTCTCTAGCCCGCTAGCCGCAGCTAAGTATGACTCACGTGTTTCAGTGCGAGACTCGATCCACGATAGATTCAGCGAAGCGTCCACAATGCGTTCGTCTGAAGCAAGTTGTTCCACAAGACGGGAGGCGATTTGATCGCTCGATGCAGCGGTGTCATCTGAATCAATTTCCGACTCCACTGCTGACGGATTTCCATTACAGCCGAACAACAAGCCTACGATCAAAAGGAGGATTATGAGTCGTAACACTTCTACTCCTTAGAGCAGGATAACGGTCGCGATCACCGAGTCGCAACAAACAAACCAAACATTAAGACACGCGACAATCGCGACTTCGGTGCATCGCATGGTTATCACGGC
>CAZSYU010000280.1:0-1507 GCA_964611345.1 uncultured Pseudomonadales bacterium | reverse complement strand
TATTTAGCGGAACAAGAGAAAATACACCCGGGAGGATTCGAAAAATACCACTGATTCCAAGGGAAAACAACTCAAACCGGAATCGCAGTTTTCAAATAGTTTTCAAAACGAACAAGAATGGCAACTGCTGAAGCTATTTCGGTCACTTACAAAACAGGAGCAAGATCGGCTAGTCAAAGAGCTGGATCTACGTCAGTGTCGTCGTCCCCCATCTCTAGATCGATCGGGTCAGTGACGACGCAGACAGCGAAACGGTGCGAGCTGTCAGAGCTGAATTTGAAAGTCAAAAGTCTATTATTGTCTATCTATTTATTTGTGCTATTCCCGTCAAAAAACAAGGCAGCACAAATGAATGGTCAACAGTTAGCAGATCAGTGGCTCATTTGTTAGAGTTGTCATACATATCTGTAGGAAGTGACTTCTCGCGTGCCGGGCCAGATCCGAATATTTGCGAGGAAGGACCCGCAAATTACGGCCCCAGCAACCAGCGCCGGACAAAACACGACAGTTTGAGCCCGTTTTCTGCTGCTGGCCGATGCGTAAAATGGTGCTGGGGGCTTGGGGGGCGGTTTGCACTAATATCGTATCGGCTTGGAGTTTTCAAGCGTATCCGATCACCAATCCCTCCACTCAATTACTTCCACCAGAAGTCCCAAGGCGGTACTGGATCTGAATCGGCCCACAGCCCACGTTTTACGGCTTTAGCAAGGGCTTGAAGCTTGGCTAATTCTGGATCGGCGTTGTATCGAGTGTACGCCCAAGCGTACCCCTGGTTGATCATTTCGGCGTTGATGTTCGCTCCATCAACGTCGAGCCACGCCAATTGCCGTGCGTATCGATCGACACCGGTGGCCGGCAAATTCCCAACGGTCATTTTCGTATGAATTGAGATTCGTCCTCGTTCTTCAATTGAGCTGAACAATTAAAGGAAATTTGGGGAGCTAGACTTCGCCTAGATCGTCTTCGAATGTCTCGACAAAGCCAAGGATCTTTTCGATGACATCGTTCACGATTTTCTGGCGTTCAAGAATCTTCGGCTTCGACATAAGGCAAACCACGATCTGATCGGTGCTGGGCCGGTGACCGTTGAAGTGGTACTGGTCGACGACTTCGACGACGCTTTCTTCCTTGAGCCCTTCTTCATCGCACATCGTTTTGAATGCTTCGGTTCGTGATGCGTCCCAGAAAATGCGAAACTCGCTGACCAGATCGGCAGAAGCCGGCATCGAGGGCATGTTCTCATTGATGAATTGCTCGATCAGCTTGCGCTTGCTGCGTAGTTGCGATTCGGAGCTGAGAAGGTCCAGAACGCCCTTCTTCTTTTCCTTTGCGTTTTCGCGGATTCGCTCGTTCGAACTGTTCTCTTCTTCTCGTAGTGCAGCCAGCAATCGCAGGATGTAGGCAACGTTGATCTCGTCGCGGTGGATCAGCTCCAGTTCAAAGTCGAGATCATGAACGATTGAATCACCGGGTTCGTCTGTACCACGAGTGCGATCGTAGATGTCCA
>CAZSYU010000279.1:0-1512 GCA_964611345.1 uncultured Pseudomonadales bacterium | reverse complement strand
ATCAGATTGGTCGGATTACTTTTGATGACACGCTATTCGCCATCTCAGCCTCCGGCTTCGTTGATAGCGACGAGGACGGAATAGCGAACTATCTCGACATAGATAGCGACAACGATGGCATTACGGACAATATAGAAGCGCAGTCTACGGCTGGCTTTGCTCCGCCCAGTGGTTTGGGAGGAACAGAAGGCTTTGTTGATACTAACCGAGATGGGCTTGATGACCGTTACGACAGCGGTATTGAAGAACTGGGTGCTACTGAAGGCCATGTTGGCGACGGACTCGCGCCTGTGAACAGCGATGCGGAAGGCGGTGAATCCTCTGACGCAACCCCAGACTACCTCGATACTGACAGTGATGGTGATGGCCGCAGCGACGCGGCAGAAGCTGGCCACGGCCAGACGTTGATCGAACGGGGTACGGTGTCGGATGCATCTAATGATGCGGATGCGGACGGCCTGTTTGATGTGTTCGAAGAAGCCATTGACGGCGATGTCGACGATGGTTTTGTTGTCGCCGAAGGCGTAGCGGACGTGCTGAATACCGCGAGTGATTATCTCCCGGATACTGACGGCAACGCATCTGAGGGCACCGCGACTCCACTGGTCAACGATCTAAACTTCCGCCAGGCGCTTAGTCCGCCTACCGCATTAGATGATTTGATCACGGGCGTTGTACCCGGTAGAGCCACCAACATTGATTTGCTGGCTGACAATGGTGCTGGTGTGGACAGCGATCCTGATAGCGATCCATTAACTGTTGTCGCAATTTTTGATCCAGCGGCACCGGGTGAAGCCATAACGCCAGACTTTGCAAATGAGACGCCAATTACACTGCGTTCGGGTACGGTAATCACGCCGCGTTCGGACGGCACCTTTGATGTGCTTGTGCCCCCTGGTCTCTCACCCGCAGATAGCTTCGGCTATCAAATCTCGGATGGCGCCGGTGGCACGGACACTGCAACCGTTTCGTTGCAGATAGATTCCGATGCGGACGGTGTTGCAGACGCCATTGACATTGATGATGACAACGACGGCATTTTGGACACCGCTGAAGGGATTGTCGAAGGCCCGAGTGGCGATTTCACCTGGACGCACAATCTGGATGGCGGCCGCAGCACAGCCGGTGGGCACAACCAGTTTGGTCCCGGCGCTGAGCACGCGGTTGCAAGTTCTACACCGGCGATTTTGGGTGGCGGACTTACAGAGCTGCAGCCCAATGGCGAACCCGCCTCCGAAGGTAACGGTATGGCGTTTGAGTTCCACATTGATGGCGCGACCAGTGCCACACTCGATGAGGCACGAAGCAACGACCACTTTATAGAAATGTCGTTTACGACTTTAGAAGCGTTTGAGTACGAGTTTGTTCGGTTGACACAGCTGCATCATGGTACTCAGAACACGGGCGCCGGTAGCAATAACTTCACCAATTTTGATATTGCGCTTGAAGTGTCGACAGATGGGTTTGCAACGCCAGGTCAAGTCTTGCTGGATGAGTTCCACATCGACCGCA
>CAZSYU010000278.1:0-1518 GCA_964611345.1 uncultured Pseudomonadales bacterium | reverse complement strand
AAAAACGGAATAACCGGAACAATCCGACCGATTCCAGTCGTGATTATCGCGGAACGTGTCACGCCCGATACATGAATCAGTACCGTCGCAATGTGCACAATTGGGACTATTGTCAGGATGTTCAGTGATGAAATTGAATTGGATCGCAGCGCTGGGGCTACTTGTAGCGTTAAGCGGTTGCCGAACGGTACATCAGCCGTTGTTCACATCAGGCCAATCAGCAGCAAAACCAATTGCATCAAAGCTCGCTGCGAAAAAAGAGCGAACGACTGAAGATAACAAACGCGCCGTTCGACAAGTCGCATTCCAGCAGGAAAATTCTGACGACGACAACTCGACAGAGGATTCAACCTACTACGCCGATTCGATCGTAGCTTCAGTTGCACCTTCAAACGCGGGCGCGACTTCACTGGCTCAGTTGGAACAAATAGCATTAGGTTCCAATCCGGCTGTCTCTGAAATCCAAGCTGAAATAGAATCGCTGCGAGGCAAACTAACTCAAGCAGGATTGCCACCCAATCCAACCGCTGGGATCGTTGGTAGCGACATCAACGAGGATGGCGAAAGCTTCGGTCGTTACGGCGTTTACTTCGGACGCGAGGTAGTGCGTGGAAACAAGCTTGGCTTCTCAATGTCAGCTGTTTGTGCAGAGATAAAAGCGACTGAGCAACGATTGGCTGTCGTTCAAAGGCGATTGTTGACGGACGTTCGCCAGCGATACTACGACCTGTTGGTGGCACAAGAGATGGTCACCATGGCCGAAGAACTGGTCAAGATTTCTCAAAACGCAGTTGATGTATCGCAGCGTCTGTTGGAAGCCAAAGAAGCTGCCAAAACCTCTGTCCTACAATCGGAAATCGAACTGCAAAATGCGTCAGTTGTTAAACGGCAGGCTGAAAACCAGCGACTTGCAGCTCGTCGAAAGCTGGCCGGTTTACTTGGCGAAGCTGATCTCCCGTTGGACTACGTCGACGGCAACGTTCGAGAACTCTTGTCCATCGCCGAATTCGAACAGTCATTCGACGAAGTAGTAGACAGCAGTCCGGAAATCGCGGCCTTGTTTGCTGACGTTGAGCAAAAACGACGTCAGTTGCAACGTGAAATCGTAGAGCCCATTCCAAACGTGACTTGGCAAGCGTCCTTGCAGCACGATTTCCTGACGGATGACCTAATTCCCGGTTTCCAGATCGGCATGCCCATTCCGATATGGAATCGAAATCAAGGTGCCATTCATCAGGCACGTTATCAAATCGTTGCAGCAGAGCGCCGAGCGGACAAGAAAGTGCTCGACCTTCGACAGCGATTGGCTTCTGCATATGAAAGCTATTTGGACGCCAAACTGCAAGTTGATGCGTTCGATTCGGAAATCATTCCCAAGGCAAGAGAAACGCTTGATCTGGTCAACAAAGGGTATCGCGAAGGTGAAATTGACTTTCTCCAATTGTTGACCGCACAGCGAACGTACTCGCAGATCAACTTGACATACTTGCGACAGCTCAAGCAGCTTTGGCGGCAACA
>CAZSYU010000277.1:0-1523 GCA_964611345.1 uncultured Pseudomonadales bacterium | reverse complement strand
GTACATATTTGATTTTTCGTCTAGCAATCCATGCTACAAATATTGAGATGAAAATGAAAGCAAAGCACAACCCCGGCCAGAAATCAAACAGTTCCCATTCAGTTGATTCAATTAATCCGTAACATGTCGCAGCACAAATCGGTATACCCGATACGCCCCACCAGAATAGACTGTTTCTCTGAACGACAGTCGATACCGACTCGTCCAGTTGAGTGAGTTTGATTTTCAAGTCGAACGTTGGGCCAAAATGTGAAATCCCCTGTACGTGAACCGCATCGGGTTGGAGCTGGAAGGTTCGGCTCCCGTCTAATGTGACCTCGCGATATTCCATGTTTCGATCTTAGTTTTGTAGGGGCGAATTACGGCAACGATCACCGGGCCGCAGCGAACGATTTGCAAGCAGAAAAAGCCGCGCGGCCCGCGGCTCCGTGGCATCGTGTTGTTATTCCGCGGATTGTTTCGAGAATCCATGTTTGGTCATTTCATATGTGGTATTCACGCCATCTGAAAATCGTGCACCAATGTGCCTAGGGTATTCGGCTGGGTTGTCAAACCAAAGTGTTTCGCAATCACGGAGCAATACCGTGTCAACAATGCGCATGCTTTCATCATCAATAAGAACAAGCAAGTTGGTCGTTGGATTGTCGTCGTCCTCGCAAATGAGCATAAATTTCATATTTCCAAAATCATCTGAAGACAAGGGTGCTGGCCAGACATTGCCGGCACTCGGTCGATGTAAACGAAAAAATTCACTGACGTTACCCTGGTCACCGTCGTATGTTTGAATTGCCGAACATCTGTCGATGGACTCACTCCGGCGTTTCAACTCAGCAATTTTGTATTCCATGAGCCTCGAGTCTTCGGAATGTAATGCCGCGATCGTTTTTGCGCTGAAATCCATCTGCCACACGGTTTTCCAGCCCAGTATCGCTCCATCGCTATTGAGTCTGATTTTTGCGTCGCGAACAGTTAAAGTTTGTCCGTTGTCCATCGGACCCACGGTGGCAGTCAAGCTATACGAATCGACTTGGTCAGGTTGTTTGGGAATACGCCAAAAATAGTTGAAATCTTTCCAATGATCTGGCTCTGGGTTCAATCCAACCAATTGAAGGTGGTTTCCGAAGTCTTTTAAAGAGTACGTTGTGGTTAACTTTTTTAAGTGATTTGCCAGCGTAACAACATTTGTGGGAAGGTTTTCGCACTGTGTAATAAAACCTACGCCATCTTCATGCGAAGTTCTTCGTTGAATTGAAAACCAAATCCATATTGAGGAGGTCAATAGAAAGAAGACTAGGATGACGAGGCGATGTCTCATATTCATCTCAGCAACATGACGGCAACGATCACAGGGCCGTGGTGATCGACTTGCAAGCAGAAAAAAAACACGCGGCCCATGCTCCGTGTGCATGTACGCCCAGCATGGGCGTGTTGTGGGGTGCGTTGATGATTGGCCGTAGGCAATTGAACGATCAGTCCCCTGTACTTAGTTCCAGTAATTTGAAACCGGGAGCAGTATACCAAAT
>CAZSYU010000276.1:0-1536 GCA_964611345.1 uncultured Pseudomonadales bacterium | reverse complement strand
ATTCAATATTTTATACAAAATTATTTGGGTCACCACAAAGGTTATCATATAGGTCGTCAAGGTACCATAAGCGGCACCTGTCACTCCTAGCCAACTAATGAATAAAAAGTTTAAAATGATATTTAGGACAAAGCCAAGGAGGGTACAATAAAAATTAATATTCGGCTTGCCAATAGATTCTAACACCGTTCCCATTTGACTACCAAACGGAAGAAACAAACCAAATAGAATCGTTATTCTTAGTAGGGGGACTGCTGACAAGTAGGATTCTCCTGCGATAATTAAGATTAAAAATTCAGGAAAAATTTCTATAAATAAAATGATGGGGACTAATAAAGCTAAAATAGCTCCAACGGATTGTTCATACATCTTTTTGACGCCATCTTTTCCTTTGGTCACCATTTCTCTCGCACTTTGAGGAAAAACAACTGCAGCAGCAGAAAAAGTAGGGATTTCCATCAGATTAGTAATTCTAATCGCCAAATCATAAATAGCTACAGATGCGGTAGAAATCATTCCACCTAACATCATTTTATCCATGTTTTTATATAAAATCACACTTAAATTGGTGGACACTGCATATTTACCAAAATCAATTAATTGCTTAATCCATCCCCAATCAATTTTCTTTGAAAAATTAAAAAATTGTTTGGCATGATAAACACCAATTATACTCCCCAAACAAGCCGCAAACACTTGAAATTGAGCCAATTCAGTTAAAATAATGGGCTTATTGAATAACCACAAATACAGGATGAAAAAGAAGAATGGTCCCTGTCTCGCCATATTGCTTAGAAAAATACCTTTAAAAGATAAATTCGCTTGCAGGATAAAATTTGATTGGTACATAGGGGTCAAGACCAATGTTGTCAGGGCATAAATATGTAGTAGAGGTATGATAGAATCATTCCATAATTGACCAAAAAAGGGCGCTAAAACATATAAAAGGAATGCAAAAAGGATGGTTAAGGAAAAGTTCAGAAAAAGGGAAGCTGTGTTAATTTTTCCATGTTCTGTCTCCTTTTCAGCAGATAAGGACTTCACTAAGGCATTTTGAATTAAGCCCATTCTAGTTACTTCCAATAAAGCACATACGGTTAAAAAAAGTACCCATACGCCCCAGCTATCTTTATCTAGGCCTCGAATAAGCATAAACATGCTACCGAACCCAAATAGGTAACTGGCCCCTTTTTCAAAAAAGGCATAGAGACCGGATACTAACCAGTAACGTTTAGTGTTGTCTTTTTGCATCGCTTGTTTGTGTAGTGTGTGGGTTACCAGTTGCCAGTTCCGTGTTACCAGTTGTACGGCATAACTGGTAACCGTTAACTAGCAACTGGCAACTCACTTAACTCATATTTTTCTTGTTAATACGGTTTAGGACCGCACCAACAAATTTATCGCCTAAATTATTTAAGAAAGCAATTGAATCTTTATCTGCTTGTCTTAAGGTAGAATCTGAGCTAAAGACCGCAATCACATTATCACTAAAATCAATCAATTCTTTAGTATCAGCATAATCATTTAAAGCAGCAC
>CAZSYU010000275.1:0-1556 GCA_964611345.1 uncultured Pseudomonadales bacterium | reverse complement strand
ACTTGGCGCAATCCAATGAACCTGCCCGTCTAAATAACGAGCGCCCTCTGCTTCAATCGGTCTACCATTTTCATCCATCCCTGTGGTCCAGTTTTGGTAAACAAAATTATCAGCAGAAATAAATTGCCCATTGGTTCTATCAATCACATAGAAATAGCCATTTTTAGGGGCTTGCATTAATACCTTTCGGGCTTTTCCTTCAATTTCCATATCCGCTAAAATGATATGCTGCGTGGCAGTATAGTCCCATGTATCCCCTGGTGTCGTTTGATAATGCCAGACATAAGACCCATCATCAGGGTTTAAGGCAACAATACTAGACAAATACAAATTATCTCCACCGCCAGGACTTCTAAACTCTCGATTCCAATGTGCGCCATTACCAACACCGATATAAAATAGATTTAACTCAGGGTCATAAGCCATCGCATCCCAAACAGTTCCACCACCACCTTGTTTCCAATATTCGTCGCCATTCCAAGTTTTAGCTGCTTCCGCTAAATCGGCATGTTCGTAAGGTTGGCTAGGGTCACCAGGAACGGTATAAAAACGCCATGCTTGTTTGCCTGTTGCTGCATCATAAGCGGTGACATAGCCTCTTGCACCCAATTCTGCGCCACCATTTCCAATAATTACTTTTCCTTTTACAACTCTTGGCGCACCAGTAATAGAGTAGTTTTCATCGGGCGGAATGGTCAGGACTTCCCAATTCTTTTTACCCGTTGTGGCATCAATAGAGAGTAATTTTCCATCCAAGGTTCCCATGAATAAATCTCCTTGGTAAATGGCTAAACCTCGATTAGAAAAACCACAACATAAATCTACATTGGCATCTGTATTATAATCGTGGATAAATTGCCAGATTTCTTCGCCTGTTCGAGCATCATAAGCCCAGACTTTATTAAAAGGGCCAGAAAAATACATAATGCCATCGACTACTAACGGAGTTGCTTGCAGCCCTCTCTTCGTGCCGATTTCTTCCGACCATGCCAAGCCTAAATCTTTGACATTTTCTTTGGTAATTTGATTTAATGTAGAATATCGGTCTTCTTGATAATTCCGACCATAGGACAACCAATCGCCTTGTCGAGCATCGGCATTGACGAGGGTATTATCGGAAATTTCGCCCGTTACTTTGGCGATGTGTTCCGCACTACCTTTAGCTAATTGTTCTTCTTGGCAAAAAGTAAATAGGAAAATGGTTGACAGAATTGCCAAACCTACTAGGAATTGCTTTTTCATTTTGCGCTTTGTTTGATGAATGAAAATAAAGCACAAAATAGGAAAAAAAAGACAACCTAAAGATTTTTTCAGGTTGTCTTCGTTATAATTACTGTCCTTAATGATACTCCTATTTAAGAATAAGTTTACGCGTCAATCGTTCGGTTTCCGTTTGTAGGCTCAAAAAATAAACGCCAGAGTTAAGGTGTTCCGCAGATAATTCCAATTGATGTAGTCCTTTATCAATTGCAGTATGAGGGATTACGGTTTTTACTAGTTGCCCGTTGAGGTTATACAGGTTGATTTGGACGGTTGATGGTTCGATTAACTGGAAT
>CAZSYU010000274.1:0-1576 GCA_964611345.1 uncultured Pseudomonadales bacterium | reverse complement strand
CAATCGAAACGAAAATGTTAACAGTGTGGAACGCTGTAGGCGGATAACGTCCGTGATCACCGAGCCGGAACGAGCGATCATCCACTTCAAAACACACGCAAGTCCGGCTTCGCGTGCATCACATTGTTATCCGCCGAAGTTTCAGGGCATTGCGTCTCAATCTTCTATTGTCGTTGGATGCCAAGCGACATGATGTATACCAAATATATCCCGAAATTGTATCCCAACACGTGTTCCGTTTTTGAGATATTTCTCGTGTACGCGAGTTTCGCCCAAAAACCCAAGAGCAGTCCACGGGGCATATTTATGACCCTCGTGAAGAGGCGTGGTCGAATCCGCGTCGAGCCTAGTTACCATGAAGTTGTCATCAATTTCAGCGTACCTATAGTAGATCGGCAATGGACCGTAGTTCTTTAAAGTGAAAAAATACGTATCGGGTTGACCTGCGTGATGTTCGAGATCACCAAAGTGAACTCGAAGCGAAGCAGGGCCTAAAATCCACAGGAGGATAGCAGCCCCGAAAAGTCCGAGAAGAGCTGAACGAATCGAAAATCGAAATCGTCTTTTCTTTAGGTTGCCATTCATGAAGGTGTGAAGTTTTTGTAGGCGGATAACGGCAGCGATCACCGAGTCCGGACGATAATCGTGCAAGCAGAAAAACCGCACGTAAGCCGGACTTCGCGTGCATCGCATTGTTATCACGCGTTTTCTGGATCAGCTATTTTGTTTTCAGCATTGGGTTCATTCGTGTTTTGTTCCTCAGGCAGCGGCTGCAGATCCCAGTACTGAATGACGTCCCGCGCACAGCCCTCGCCACGAACATACAAATTCAATGCAAGAGGGCTTGGCAAAATCTTGGCGGTATTCGTTCCGGATATAATACCTCCGCCATCACCCGCAACTACTCCAGTGCCTATCAATTCCATTGTTCGCAGGTGATCTAAAGACACGTCGATTAGGTGGACATCCCCTGTTTGAAAAAGCTCTTTCAGATCTGCCATTTCAATTGACAGTTCTTTGGCGTGCGGCCACCCCTTAGAGTCGCGATATTTTTCGGCATTTTCGGCTGCGTATTTGAGAAGGCGAACTTGGCCTGTGCTCAATTGAGACAGAACGGAAACGAATACAATGTTGCTATCGTTTCGCCCATCCGAGTCGCAGGACGCAGCCAACAGGCCGGCCCAAAAGTCCTGAACAACTGGATCATCAATCCAAGAACCGTTCTGAATTGCCGCGCAAACTACTCGCGTGTTGCCGGTCAGTTCGTCTGCTGAATCCCCATGTTGCTGACGCAATCGTTCTTCTGCCCTTGCAGCAATTCGCGCCGCATTTGCTGCTCGCCATCCGGCAACAGTGTCCTTCGCCATCAATCCGAATTCCTCCGCTGCTGGCAGGCAGATTCGGGACAAAAAAGCAGAAGCGCCTGCAAACGTTCCGTCAACCGATTTTTCAATTGACGATGCAATCGGCTTAACACCGAGTATATCCAAACTTTTGTCAGATTTGTCGTTCATGTTTCCTGAGCGTGATAACTATCTACTTATCCCGCAGAGTTGCGGGATAAGTACGGGAAATT
>CAZSYU010000273.1:0-1605 GCA_964611345.1 uncultured Pseudomonadales bacterium | reverse complement strand
AGCGACAAATACAAACCCGAAGCCCAAAGTGATGGAACGAGTGAACCCGTCTACGCCGACAAGCCCGGCTTTTGCAAAAGTTCTACCATCGAAGACATCGCCGCCAACGATTACGTCCTCACGCCCGGTCGCTACGTCGGAGCCGCTCCACTGGAAGACGACGGCATCCCGTTTGAAACCAAGATGACCGATCTGACCACGACGCTGTACCAGCAGATGGCCGACGCCAAGAAGTTGGACAAGTCAATCCAGAAGAATCTGGAGGCGTTAGGTTATGGCTCGTAAGAGGGTGGAATTGCCATTCAATGAACTTGGTGAAGTTAACCGTGGCCGTTCACGACACCGACCCCGCTACGCAGAACACCTATATGGCGGTGACTATCCGTTCATACAGACGGGTGATATCCGTGAGTCAAATGGTCGAGTCACCTCTCATAGCCAAACTTATTCGGAAGATGGTCTGAAGCAAAGTCGGCTATGGCCCGCCGGTACGATGTGCATCTCAATTGTGGGAGCCAACGTGGCAGAAACTGCGATCCTGACTTACCCCGCTTGTTTCCCTGACAGTGTTATTGGATTCATCGCTGACCCGACAAAGTGTATTGTTGAGTATGTTGAGTATTTCTTCAGAACCATAAAGAAACGACTGAAATCTGAAGCGATTGGTAGTGCGCGTGAAAACCTAAATCTTGGAATTCTGGAACGTGTATGCGTCCCCATTCCGCCACTCAGCGAGCAAAAATCAATCGCCCACATTCTTGGGACATTGGACGACAAGATCGAGTTGAACCGTCGGATGAACGTGACTTTGGAGTCGATGGCTCGGGCGTTGTTCAAGAGCTGGTTTGTGGATTTTGATCCGGTGATCGACAATGCCTTGGCCGCGGGCAACCCCATCCCTGAGCCTCTCATCCAGCGAGCCCAAACCCGCCGCGACCTCGGCACAAAACGCAAACCCCTCCCCAAAAACATTCAAAAACTCTTTCCTGATTCCTTCGTCTTCGATGAAGACATGGCCTGGATACCGAATGGTTGGGGTTCGGGCGAGCTTGGTGAATTTGCGACAGTAAAAAGAGGTGGCTCGCCGCGACCTATCCATGACTTTTTGGTGCCTGAAGGATTGCCTTGGGTGAAAATTCGTGATGCAACTTCAAGCCCTACGAGATTCCTAACCAAGACAAAAGAGTTCATTAAGCCTGAGGGTTTATCTAAGACTGTCATGCTGGACAAGGGCACGCTGATTCTTTCCAACAGTGCGACACCTGGACTGCCGATGTTCCTTGACCTTCAAGCATGTATTCACGACGGTTGGTTGCATTTCCCAAAAACTCGGGTCTTCTCTGATTTGTATCTTTATCAGCTATTCCTCGTTGTTCGGAGCGAACTGCTGCTTCAAGGCAACGGTAGTGTATTCACGAATCTGAAGACCGACATTCTGCGAAGTCACTCGGTAGTTGTTCCACCTGAAGGGCTTTTGGCTTTCGTTGAAATCGAACTGTCAGCGATTCACACCAAACTCTCTCTTCTGCAAAAAGAAACCGCGTCTCTTACCAAACTTCGCGACACGCTTCTCCCCAAACTACTCTCCGGCGAGCTTCGCATTCC
>CAZSYU010000272.1:0-1629 GCA_964611345.1 uncultured Pseudomonadales bacterium | reverse complement strand
GCCAAAAAGCATTGGCGCGCGAGTTGGAATGGATCCGTTTGGCCCCTCGTGCTCGGCAGTCAAAATCGAAAGCTCGTATTAACGCGTACGAACAGATGGTCGCCGAAGGGCAGCGGGAGCAAGATAAGGAGCTGGAGATCCAAATCCCGCCGGGAGCTCATCTTGGCGATCTAGTTATCACCGCCGAAAACGTAAAAAAATCGTTCGGCGAAAACATATTGATGGAAGATGTTAACTTTCGACTACCACCCGGTGGCATCGTGGGAATCATCGGCCCCAACGGTGCGGGCAAGACGACATTGTTTCGCATGATCACGGGACAAGAGACTCCTGACGAAGGAACGTTGACCGTCGGGCCCACCGTTGAGCTGGGGTACGTTGATCAATCGCGCGACGATCTCGATGCAGAAGCCACCGTATACCAAGAGATCTCAGGCGGACACGACGATATCATACTCGGGAAACGACGCGTCAACGCGCGGGCGTATGTTAACCGATTCAATTTTCGCGGGCCGGATCAAGAGAAAAAAGTCGGCAAACTTTCCGGTGGAGAGCGGAACCGAGTCCACCTTGCGAAGCTGTTGAAACGCGGATCAAACGTCCTGCTACTGGACGAGCCGACGAACGATTTGGATATCGACACGCTACGCGCGCTTGAGGAAGCGATCCTTAGTTACGTGGGTTGCGTGGTGGTCACCAGCCACGACCGTTGGTTCCTCGATCGAATCGCGACACATATCTTGGCTTTCGAAGGAGATGGATACCTACATTGGTGCGAAGGAAACTATCAGACTTACGAAGCCACTCGCCGCGAGCGGTTGGGCATCAAAGAGGACGAACCCAAACGGTTCCGATACAAAAAACTAATGTCGTAGCCCAATGTAGGTTGGACATTCCTGTCCGACACGTTTGCATTTGCATTTAGGACTCAAATTGAAGACCGACGTACAGTTGAGGCCGTAGGACCGACCCACGGGAGGGGGAGGCTCCCGCCGACCCGCATCGCGCAGCGATGCTTCACACCGAATTCTTCTCACGAAGCATGTATCTGCTCCGAATCTGGTTCTGCAACAAATTCAATGCGTAGTCCACGAACAGTTCAGGTCGGCGGGAGCCTCCCCCTCCCGTCCGGTGGACCGGACCTCCACAAAAAAGCCTATTCGAAATTGACGAACCCCTGCGCGGCCAATTGCCGAGTCGCCTCGTAGGCGACCACCGCTGCGGCGCTAGCCAGATTCAAACTGCGAACCTTTCCCGTGGTGCGAATCCGCAGGTTGTTTTCCGGGTTTTGTGCGGTTAGGCTCTCGGGCAACCCCGCCGTTTCTCGGCCAAATACGAGCGCGTCGTTCGGACGGTACTGTACCGAGTCGTAACTGTTGGTGGCAAAACGGGTAAAGTACCAAATTCGCTCCGGCTGCAACCGCTCCAACAGATCGTCCCAGTTTTCTGCGACATGCCAATCGAGATGTTGCCAATAGTCTAGGCCCGCGCGGCGGAGAGCTTTTTGGTCCACATCGAAACCCAGCGGCTTGACCAGCCACAACGTCGCTCCCAGTGCTACGCAGGTACGGCCTATGTTCCCGGTGTTGCCCGGGATTTCTGGTTGATAGAGAACGATGTTCAGCATTA
>CAZSYU010000271.1:0-1631 GCA_964611345.1 uncultured Pseudomonadales bacterium | reverse complement strand
TAGCTGAAATGATGGGAGCCACCGGCAACCAAGTTGACATGGACGACGCGATCGATTGGCTCGCAGAAAACAGAAAGTACTTTCCGCACACCGCCGCCATCAGCTTGCCCCCCGATTCCTATGTCACCATTGTTGATCTATTTCATTTGATGATGCTATTGAACATAGCAGAAACGACTAATTACACCGACGATTTTGATGTCAAAGAGTTAGCTCGCTTGGAAGACGAAATTAAAAAGATCGCTCGCGATTTTAAACTACCCGTGATGACGGTCTGGATCCAATGGCCTGAGGAAGAAACTACGAAGGGCCTTTACGAAATTTTTAAGCAAGGGATGGCGGTCGCTGGTTTGAGTACCGAGCTCGAATTCACTCAAGAGGAAGGGAGTTTTATGCTGAGTGGCTTGATCGCAGACGTTGACCAAGACGGGCTCATCAATCAAGTCCTAGCAGGAATGGGGATCGCGGACAAAGACAATGAAATTACCAACGCCATACTGAACATCGAGATATTGGTTCGATGCGAACGGTTTGACAATGGGATGCGAATTTCTATCGGCAGCGATCCCAGGAATAAAAAAATTAAATCATTGGCGCTGGCCAATGTCAAAGATGGTTCAAGCGAAATTGCCTACGGACAATGGAATATGGAAAAGCTATTGACGGCTGCTGAGCAATTTGAAAAAGACATGGATAGGTGGGCCGACACCGACTTGGGAAAACTGTTCAGAAGCAACGACCTCGAAGATGTCTGGGGTTCAATAAGTCGTTTTTCAGAGCAAGCCAAGTTGATTTCCTCCCAAGGCCAAATGCGAGTTTGGGCAGTCGAAAATCAAGTACGTGCAAAACTCCTGTCCCAAGGCGTTCAGGAAGTTGAGTCTCTCATCGGGAAAAAGATCCTCACTTTCGTGCCGGCAGATATCGAATCCTACTATGTCGATTCGAATTACAATCTGGGCGAGATTGTTTTCGGCATTCTCGAAAACGCAGAGGATAGGTTAGCGACTCGATCTCTGCAGAGTGATCTGAAGGGCGATTTTGAAAACGCCGAAACGATTGATGATCTATCACTTAGCTACTACGAGCATTTTGGACCCTTTCGCAACTTGCTTGTAAACGAATTGGCCAAGATCGATTCGCGCCCAATGGCAATGGTAATGGACACTAAAGGCAGCTTGAAATTACCTCATTTCGAAATGGAAACGGACAATCTCGTACGGATGGCTGCTGTTGCGGCATGTGAAAATCCGGAACAGTACCAGCAGAAAATAATGGAAGCCTACGAGAAATTCGTAGGAGGCGTCTTGAGCCTCAACGAACTCGAATTGCCAGACGATACCGAACTTTTCCAGGATGGAACTCTACCCAATGGCACAAAGATCAAGGTGCTTTCCCTCGATTGGCTGGACGAGACAGAACTGTTGGAGCTAGAGTTCGAAGCGGATTTCGATCCACACGTATTTACGCTCGACGGCCACGTGATCCTTTCTTCGTCGTTGAAATTCAGCGAATCGTTGCTGGCTGCGAGAAAAGAATCGCTGAAATTACCTAAACCGGAAAACCTCAGTTCGATTACATCGCACGGACACTTCAAAGGAAAAACCATCGGAAACCTATATGGCGTGCTGATG
>CAZSYU010000270.1:0-1654 GCA_964611345.1 uncultured Pseudomonadales bacterium | reverse complement strand
TCGCCGATAGAGACAGAGCTAGACCCGTCCTCATCTGCATTGCCAGAGAGCGTCTTCACCAGATCAATCGCCGGGGCCGCACCGTCGACTGGCGTCGTGACCGTATCTTCAACAGGCGTCGGCATCTCGTCAGAAACAACGGAGGCTGTATTGACGATATCACCGCCTGCATCCGCAGCCGTCACAACATAAGTACCCGTGAGCGTACAAGTCGCGCCAACTGCAACAGTCGCACATGTATTAGAACTCGGCGTAATAAGATTATCTGTCACCACAAAGTTCGTCTGCGCGGCATTACCGGTGTTCGTGGCAACGATTGTATAAGTCAGTGTATCGCCGATTGAGACTGAGCTAGACCCGTCTTCATCTGCATTGCCAGAAAGTGTCTTCACCAGATCAATCGCCGGGGCCGCACCGTCGACTGGCGTCGTGACCGTATCTTCAACAGGCGTTGGAACCTCGTCAGAAACAACACTCGCGGTGTTCACAATATCACCGCCTGCATCACCGGCTTGGACAACATAAGTACCCGTGAGCGTACAGGTTCCGCCAACTGCAACAGTCGCACATGTATTAGAACTCGGCGTAATAAGATTATCTGTCACCACAAAGTTCGTCTGCGCGGCATTGCCGGTGTTCGTGGCAACGATTGTATAAGTCAGCGTATCGCCGATTGAGACTGAGCTAGACCCGTCCTCATCTGCATTGCCAGAGAGCGTCTTCACCAGATCAATCGCCGGGGCCGCACCGTCGACTGGCGTCGTGACCGTATCTTCAACAGGCGTTGGAACCTGATCTGACACAACAGAGCCCGTATTCACAATGTCCCCGCCTGCATCACCGGCTTGGACAACATAAGTACCCGTGAGCGTACAGGTTCCGCCAACTGCAACAGTCGCACATGTATTAGAACTCGGCGTAATAAGATTATCCGTCACCACAAAGTTCGTCTGCGCGGCATTACCGGTGTTCGTCGCAACGATAGTATAAGTGAGTGTGTCGCCGATAGAGACTGAGCTGGACCCGTCCTCATCTGCATTGCCAGAGAGCGTCTTCACCAGATCAATCGCCGGGGCCGCACCGTCGACTGGCGTCGTGACCGTATCTTCAACAGGCGTTGGAACCTCGTCAGAAACAACGGAGGCTGTATTGACGATATCACCGCCTGCATCACCGGCTTGGACAACATAAGTACCCGTGAGCGTACAGGTTCCGCCAACTGCAACAGTCGCACATGTATTAGAACTCGGCGTAATAAGATTATCTGTCACCACAAAGTTCGTCTGCGCGGCATTACCGGTGTTCGTGGCAACGATTGTATAAGTCAGTGTATCGCCGATAGAGACTGAGCTGGACCCGTCCTCATCTGCATTGCCAGAGAGCGTCTTCACCAGATCAATCGCCGGGGCCGCACCGTCGACTGGCGTCGTGACCGTATCTTCAACAGGCGTTGGAACCTCGTCAGAAACAACGGAGGCTGTATTGACGATATCACCGCCTGCATCACCGGCTTGGACAACATAAGTACCCGTGAGCGTACAGGTTCCGCCAACTGCAACAGTCGCACATGTATTAGAACTCGGCGTAATAAGATTATCTGTCACCACAAAGTTCGTCTGCGCGGCATTACCGGTGTTCGTGGCAACGATTGTAT
>CAZSYU010000269.1:0-1668 GCA_964611345.1 uncultured Pseudomonadales bacterium | reverse complement strand
CGTTGACAAAATTAAAATTTGGAAAAGTGGCAAATAAGGGTGGCTTGCATAGTAACGTACCCCGCTTAAAGACGAGAATTACGTGGGCGGTATATTGAGTGCGTCGGTAGGCGCACCAAGGGTAGCCCAGATTCTTGAATCTGGGTGCGGATGCACGAGAGGTAGCTGGACTCGCCAAAGTTCAGGCCAGGCAACGTAAACGACAAACCGAAATGGAAGGCATCTTATGAAATCAAAATGCGTTCAACTCAAAAACGCGTTGGCGTATTTTCCAATCGCGTGTCTTCTGTTAATCGGACTTAGCTGCACGACCGCCAGTGCTGACGATAGCCCACCCAATATCATTTTGATTATGGCTGACGACGTGAGCTGGGAAGCGTTCGGTTGCTACGGCGGTGAAGACTATAAAACGCCCAACATCGACCAGATGGCAAAAGAGGGGATGCGGTTTGCCCACTGCTATTCGACACCGATTTGCACCACGTCGCGTGTGAAGATCATGACCGGACAATACAACTTTCGAAACTACACCCATTTCGGATACCTCAGCCCGGATGAAAAAACGTTTGGTCACAAGCTTCAAAAAGCGGGCTACAAAACGGCGATCGCAGGCAAGTGGCAGTTGAACGGGACTTATAACTCGCTCCCTCGCCACGATGATTCCAGTCGACCTCACGACGCGGGGTTTGACGAATACATGCTTTGGCAACTCACGAAAACGAAGGGAGCCGAAGGCGGCGAGCGTTTTTGGAGCCCTCCGATCGAACACAACGGCAAGTTTCTTTCCAAGCAAGGCAACGATGGCAAGTATGGGCCGGACATGTTTTGTGATTTCATCTGCGATTTTATCGACCGGCATCAGGACCAGCCGTACTTTGTTTACTATCCAATGGTGCTGGTTCACAGTCCGTTTGTGCCGACTCCTGACACGATCGGCGATCAACCGCGCGGGGCCGATGGCGGTGCAAATAAAATGCCCAAAGACAAAGCGAAACAAAAACAGAACTTTGTCGCGATGGTCAACTACATGGACAAAATCGTCGGTCGCATTATCAAAAAAGTGGAAGACTCTGGCCAAGCTGAAAATACGATCATCCTGTTTACTGGCGATAACGGCACGCACACATCGATCACGTCGCAGTGGAAGGGCCGCGCAATTAAAGGCGGCAAGGGCGCGACGAAAGACATGGGGACGCACGTGCCTTTGGTGGCGTTATGGAGAGGCAAAACGCCACCCGGAACGGTATCCCAAGACCTAATCGACTTCACCGATTTTTATACGACCTTCGCCCAGGCTGCTGAAGTGGAATTAGATTCAACCGATCCAATCGACGGACGGAGCTTTCTTCCGCAGTTGCAGGGGCAGCCGGGAAAGCCACGCGAATGGGTGCTTTGCCATTACCAGCCCTACTGGAACAAAAAATCTGCGCAGTACGTTCGCAGTGGCGACTACAAACTTTATCGAGACGGTCGATTTTTCAACGTGCCCAATGACCTAGAAGAAGCCAAAGACCTTTCCGGATCCGAAGACCCAACGGCGGTGGCAGTTCGACAGTCACTGGACGCGTTCTTGAAAACTTGCCCACCGGCCCCCAAACGCGGCAAAGCAAACAAGAAAACCAAAGACCGCCCCGTCTATCCCGATTGGAAACGTTTGATTGAACGTAA
>CAZSYU010000268.1:0-1672 GCA_964611345.1 uncultured Pseudomonadales bacterium | reverse complement strand
ACGCTTGGCTTCTCGACCGACAACAAAAATCGTTTGTCAATAACAGTCGGCTTCGAATCTTCGTTGGGGAAATTGGGGGACATCAATTGCGACGGCGCAATCAACCTTTTGGATGTAGCGCCTTTCGTCGAGATTCTTACCGCCGGAGGTATCTCAATCAAAGCCGACATGAATCAGGATGGAGCTGTTGATCTCTTGGATGTGCAGCCATTTGTGAATCTAATAACTGGTTAGTGGTCTCCATTACTGAGAAAGCAGTCAGTACTCGATAATTTTTTTGAAATCAAACAAGGCATCAATGCATAACAAGAACTTTTTAACGGCAATTGCGATACTTCTTAGTTCTGAAATTATGTGTGTCGCACAAGTTCGATTTGCCGAATTTGAACCTTTCGGCGGCAATAGAACAACTGTTTCCGGGGAGCTTGACTCGAATCCATTCATGCTTGCGATCAACAACCCTTCAAGTGGCTACTTCTTCAATGGAAGTGAGTCAGTGTTTAACAACAGTTCAAACTTATTTAACAACCCCACAGTATTCACGCCAGCGACAACAAATCTCGACTATTTGCGTGGCGACAAACCACTTTCAAATTCGGAAAACGCGTCCGTAATGCTTTCGTTCGATGAACCCGTTACAAATCTGTCATTCTTCGTCAATTCTTTCGAGGACTTTGCTTGGGATTTGTCTGGCACAGTGCCTTTTGTCACAGCGATCAATGGAAACAATCAGTTTCAAGTTATCGACGCGATCGTCAGAGACACTACTGGCAACAACAATGGTGGTACTGCAAGTGGGACTTTTCAAGTCATTGGAACTTTCGAGACAATAAATATTGAATGGCAAAATCTATCAAGTGATTTGGATGAATTTCAAGTGCAGTTTTTCGTCGATTCCTCCATCGGTGATGTGAACTGTGACAGCGACGTAAATTTGCTCGATATAGAGCCGTTCGTCGATATCCTGATCAATGGTCCATATGAATCAAAGGCTGACGTAAATCGAGACGGAAAGGTGAACCTGCTCGATGTAGCACCCTTCGTAGATCTGCTTTCTGGTTAACTAATCGAGCCGGCGACGCTGGCGTTGAGGCACTAGCACATCATCTGCTGGTTGGTTCTGCAATATATCGCTCGGCAGAACCTGAAGTTGGTCTGTGCGATTTCAGCGCCACTATCTATCTAACTAAATCGTAAGCGAGCTCGAATATCACGTATCTGACTCGCCTTTTGCAGATACAAGGGGAGCGAGTATGCAATTGCGCAAGTTGATCAAATGAAAAAACTTTCAATATCCAATGCAATTTACATGCGAGCGAGTGAACTGGTGAGCATCAAGTTCACTCGCTCGCGCTTTCGGGCTTGTATTGGTATCAGCTCAAAACTCGATTGAGCAGTATTGGGCTTAAGCCGGTCGGTACTACGAACATAGTTCTACTTGAGCTGAGTTCAGGTTCGGCACCTACGTTTGTCGCGGCGGCTATCCGCGCCGAATTCTCAAAAATTCACATCTTTTCTTTACCATCATCAATACGTTTGCCCGAATCCCTTGTTGCGTTTAGGTTTAGGCGTATGCACGGCGACGAACAACTTGACGAACCGGAAACGGTCTATGAAGCCATCAAGGCTGCGGCGGATGGAAATTCTGCGGAAAGCGTAACCGCCAAAACAA
>CAZSYU010000267.1:0-1693 GCA_964611345.1 uncultured Pseudomonadales bacterium | reverse complement strand
CTCCTGAATCGTGTGCTGCATTTCCTCCGCTGCCTCTTGTCCATATATTTGCAAGTCCGCAAAAACAATTGGTTCACCATCGTTAGCAGCTTGTTTCAAATCCGAAATAACTTGATGCCAAATCATGTCGGCGACAAACGTCTTCAATTTTTGGTCAAACTCGACAGCTGTTTGGCAGGCATTCAAGATAGAGCCGATTCGACTCTCTGCTGGCACAAAATCGAACACGATATCCGTTGTTGCCAATTGCAGTTTTCCGCGCATGGCATGGATCGCTCCGTCTTCCGGGAACTGACCAAGATACGAGTCCAGCAGTTTATCTGCCGCGTTGTACTTCCCATCATCGATCAGCTGGTTCAGTTTTTGAGCGGGTTTTGAGAGAGACGCAGTCACCGCCTCGGGTACTTCTCGAGAAGAATCCTCGTGATCTAAAAGCGTTGGCTCAGTGACACTGGATGCGCTCTGCCCACACCCTGCAAACAACTGAATGGAAAGCAGGCAGAGGAGCACCCCCCAACGCCAAGACGATTGGACTGCTCTTCTTGAAATAGGTGTCATCGTTGGATTCCTTAAACACGCCAAACGGGTTTGTGAGTTCACGGAGGACAATTGGCCCCCAGTTCCCAAGTCACGGTCGTTCGAAGATGCCAGCCAAAGAAAATCAAGAACTGTCTATTTCGAAAAGAAAGAACACCGAACAAAGCAGAATCCTCAACTGCTTGGCAGCGCTGAAGATCATCCACGACGTAGAAAGGATGACTTGAGTTTGAAACGCGATAGGTTGATTTGGTCCCCAATGCTCAGCCCAATAGCTCGCTGGATTTGTGCTGTGTTTATGCAGATCCGAAACAGAAGGCTTGCACCGAGAATGTAGGTCTCACGAAGTCGCCCGAACATAAAACATGGTTTTCATGTCTTGTTTCGTTTCCAGAATTTTCTGTCTGAATTTCGAGCGGGAACGTGATTGTAGAGATAGCAAACACATTTTGGGTATCAGGCGAATGCCGTACACAATTCCATTCCCGCCCAGTGTTTTTGCCAAAACATGCTGGAGCCGGCACAAACCAAGCCTCGTTTCAGCTTACTTTACCCAACACAAGGAAATAACGATGAATCGCAAAAACACAGCTAAGCGGATGATATTTGGCGCTCTGATTGCGGGCTTGGCAGTATCTGGAGCCACGTTTCTAAAAGGCCAAGAGGAAACGGAAATCCAGGCGAAATCGAGTCAGGCGACAAGTTTACACGCCATGACAGAAATTGCTGAAAAACCTTCTCAGACGACAGACATACGTACGGCTTCAGGCAAAGCCCAGGCTTCTGCCAGTGAGATGAATGCTACTGAAAGCGAAACGGAGAATCCTCGACACCCGTCGCGAATCAAAGAAGCGGTGAATGACGCCAAAGAACATGCAGATTCAATTGTTCGAAAAGTTGTTTCGGTCACGCCATCCGACAAACAGGCCGGCCCCGGTCGGGTGTCCAAAGAAAATAGAACATCTAATCAGGGCACGATTGCCCGCAAACCACCGCGAACTGTTGCGATGCCCAAGCAGGACCTGCTGCGCAACACAGATGAAGAATCGCGGAGACTGAATGAACTACGTCAATGGTCCCTGAGAATGCAAGCCCAGCAGGCCCAGGCCCGTGCACGCCAAAACTACTATCGCTCCCAACAGCAAAACAACTACCA
>CAZSYU010000266.1:0-1701 GCA_964611345.1 uncultured Pseudomonadales bacterium | reverse complement strand
AAGCCGCTCACGTTTGGCAAGACTGGCTGAACAAATCCGGTTTTGAAACGCAGCATGATCACTCGGCAGACGGCCACGACGCTCACGCCGGACACAATCACGCCACGACTGACTCCCATGCTGGCCACAATCATAGCCATGACGATCATTCCGGACACAACCACGAGGGGCACAATCACAAATAGCGCAACTTGTTGAGAAAATGTCGTCAACAAATGAGAAACTAGGCGGCCCAAAATTTTGCCGCCCTGTGTTTCTCAGTTTAGGACTACAGGTATGAACAAGACTGAACTTGATATCCTTCCGTCGCTTTCCGTGCTTGGTCACGCATGTGGTCTGGGCTGTGCGATAGATGTTGATAAACCCGAGCCAGCATCGACGGGTCTTTGTGACCCATGAGCAATGCAACCGTAAGCGGATCAATTCCGCGTTTAAGAGCGTTTGTCGCCCAAGAGTGGCGTAATGCATAAAGCGAATATCTTGGAGCAACTTTCTTCGCCATTCGGTTTAAGAGTTTACGTTTCGCTTCACAGCGCAACTCCGCCGGTCGTTTGTCACGCCGAATTCCTTTCTCTGATTTCGTAGGGACGAGTGTCTTGATGAATAAGGCAACCTCCTTTTCGCTGGGCTCCGTTTTTTTGTCCTTGAGAATTTCCTTACCCATTCGGACTTGGATTCGATCGAAAACACAGTTCACGGCTTCCGTCGTCCATGTTCGTCCAGCAGCGTTTCGAAAAAGCTCCCCAGCTGGGAACTCGTCAAGCAGGCGATTGCTGATGGCCAATGCAGAGTCATTCAAATAAATGATTCGCGGTGATTTTTTACCCTTGGATTTCATCTGAGGAAAAATCCAACGAGCAGTCTTCGTGTCCACATAATCTCCGACAACGCGAAGCGATTCTTGCGGACGACAGCCCGTTTGGTAAGTCGTGATCAAGAGGTCGCGAAATCTGGAACAGGGCACATAGGTCAACAATTTTTCAAACTCGTCGAGCGAGATGTAGACCTCTTTGCGTTCAGCGCCAGGTATATCAAGGGCCTCAAGTGGATTCTTTTCAATTCGCCCTTGCCGAGTTGCCCATGCCAAACATCGCTTGATGCTGCGAAAGTAGTTTCGCCGAGTCGTTTGAGCGATGTCGTAATCATCAACCCATTCTTCAACATGAAACGGCTTAAGTGATGACACACGCATGTCCGGATACTTGTCGACGAACCTTTGCAAACGGTAGCGGTACCATTCATAGGTATCTGGAGCCCGATTTCGCTGCGTCCAATCCAGAAACGCGTCAATGATGCCGACCAGTGAGTCGGGCGAAATGGTCGCCTCCTCAGCAGGTTGCTGCATCAACTGGTGGTATAGCTGGAATGCTTCTTCTTTATCGAATCCAAGCTTAATTTGCTTGCGATTGATTTCGACGTACCAGCTCTTACGAGCCTTTTTGAAAAACGGCTTTGGGAAATGAGCCACGATAGAACTCCTCTATTCGAATCCAGGGAAAGGAAAACAACAGAGGCGAATGAAGAGTTCGCAGAAAGTTTGAGGTCGACTGCCATCGACTCTCGAACCGGTATTCTAACAGAAGTTCTCGGACAACTTCTCGGACGCGGGGAAAAGCCAAATTTGAAATTTGACTGTTTCCCGAAGAAAACTAAGTACACCCGGCAGGATTCGAACCTGCAACCCTCGGTTCCGAAGACCGA
>CAZSYU010000265.1:0-1739 GCA_964611345.1 uncultured Pseudomonadales bacterium | reverse complement strand
ATGAACAGATAAAGCACGATTCGTTTGATTCGTTTCATAGAAAGTTTGAACCTATAGAGTACGGCCAAGCATGTACCAAACATGTGCCAAGACAATGGGAATAAGCCAGCAGGCCCCCCGAACCCACCCGTCTTCCCAGATTTCATTAGGCCGTCTCAATCCCGGAACTAGGTCCAGATCGTTTGATATAAAAGCCTCGGTGAGTCGCCAATGCGCAATTCCAAGCAAAGCAGCTCCCATTAAGAAAATCAAACCAATTGCTAGAAGTGTCAGATACTTTGCCATACTCGCCAGCGTCAAAAATCCCAGTGACACTTCGAAATCCAAGAATATTAACAGCATGCAAAGGAAAACAGAGTATCGGCGAAGCGCAATGTACAAAAGCCTGTGCGAAACGTTCACAATCTTTTTTTGCTCGTTCTTAAAAGCAGCGACACTCTTCGAGCCTTTTGTTGCACGCACTAGAAACAGAATCAAATTTGCGGCTTTGTATGTGTGTATGGTAACGCAAAAAAGCAACAGCATGGCAACAAAGCCGAACAGCACCATTGAATAGAAACTGTAAGCGTAATAGGGCAAAAAATACATTTCTCTCTCACGAAAGCTCTCTATGCCTGCTTTGGCCAGAACTTCCCCTTCGCTACCATTCTCAGAGCCGCTCAGCTTACTCTTCAGTAATGACTTGAAGGCTGGAAAACGCTTTTCCCACGTATCGCCTGCCTTTTTCCATAGAGTTTCATCGAGGCAAAAATAAGAGTTAGATTCCGTATCTCTTGATTCTGCATCAAATAGGTTTTTTTCAGCCAGAGATGGTGCGCCCCCCTCCTCATTCCATACTATCGTCGATAACCATTGGTTGTCACGGTCTTTCCAATCGGTAGCGAGTCCTCTGGGGGCCATGCTTAGGTTGTAGTAAAGAAGCCCGACTAAAACTACTATCCAAAAAATGAGAAGGGATGCCAATTGGCTTTTGGTGAGATGCCGGAACTCAAATGGAGGCCCAAATAAAAGGAAAGACATCCAAATCGCGGCTATTCCAAAAACGACACGGAACAACTCAATATATGCCCCGATTGTCGGCTGGTCTTTTTCAGAGATAAAGAATTGGTGGTCATTCGGTTTTTGCTTCTTGGGGGCTCTCTCGACAACGTCATGCCGAGTCAAGCCATAGCCAAACGACGCCTGAAATGCGGGGCTTGAGAATGACGAAAAATAGGCAAACCAAAGACTGACCATTGCAATGACAATCGCTGCTCCAAAGGCCGCAATCCACCATCGACTAAATTCTCTTGAATCAACGTAGTTCTCTTTGCCGACAAGTTTCGCAAAAAAAGCAGCGCTATAACAATTTGGCAACGTGGATTTGGGATTGTTGGCGATTGACCAGGGAAATTGCGTGTCTTGCGTGTCAACCGACGATTCGCTTCGAACAACATCGGGTGCTCCTCTCGATTCGATAGAAGATTTAGCATGGTCGAAAGCGTCTTGAATGGTGACCTTAAATTCTTCCGACTTTGTCCATTCACTGTAGAAGTCAATCGAAAAGTCTTTTGCAATTTGGTCGGGAATCGTAGAGTTGGAAACAATCAAGCCAACGTTTCGATCAGAACGCCTATTCGATTTAGGGTAATCATCTACAAAACCGTACGAACGACATCCATTAATGAACACCAAACGAAGGCTCGATACTCTGGACAAAAATCCAGCCAACCCTCGAAAAAACAGTTGCTCCGTGTCGT
>CAZSYU010000264.1:0-1757 GCA_964611345.1 uncultured Pseudomonadales bacterium | reverse complement strand
TCCCGCTGCTCCAAGTCAATAGGATTCGTCGGCAAGTTCCAATGAACGATTTTTCGGCAGTAGGTGTGGAAGTCCAGCCCCTCCTGACCAATGGAAGTCGTTGTCAAAACAAAGGGGCGAAATGGAGAGTTAAAGTTATGGCGAATCCCCTTGATTCGATTTTTCCCTTCGTCAGTTTCCATTCGCTGGTTGCCAAGGTCCACGGCGTAGTGGCAACGCATCTTCTTCTTTTTCTCCTTTAGGAATCCCGCTAAGTCGTCGACGTTGATTGACGCCGTCCCCAAATTCATCGAGTCGGTCAACCGATCGAACAAGTCCCAGATCGTTGGGCAATCGGCTTGCAGAACATGAAAGAACTCATCTAGCACCGACTGGAGGCAGCCATCGACACAATAGTGAAGGACTCGTCGCCAATACGAGGCCGGGGGCGTGCTTAGCCGGACAGAGGCGATGGATTCAGGCTTGTTGAATAGGCTGATGAACTCGCCACCGATGTCGAACGCAAAGAGCGTGCGAAAATAGTAGCTGCTTTCGCCAAAACAAGCGTTCACGCTACGCAACGCAGAAACGGCCGGGCCTGCAATCGCGATGTCTGCCAGCACCTCTGGCAGATCTGAAGGGATCTTTCCGAGCCCAGCTTCATGCGGATGCTCAAAACATCGCAAGAACTCATCGAAGTGCTTTTCCTTGGAGCTGCATTCGTCTCGTTCGGTCCCATCATCTTTCTTTGAATTCAGAAACGTTGAGTCATCCGTTTCAAGTGTTTCAGACAGCCACTCTTTAAGATCATTGTGAATGGTAGGTGTTCGTCGATCCAAAAGCAGCGGAGCGGCCCAATACCAACGCTCTGATTCGCCCGATGCTTGCGCGAAGCGGTCAAGCTTAGCATCTTCGATCAGCGTTCGTATTCTCTCTGTGATTGCTGATCGAATCTCAGGCAAAGACTGAGATTGCACAACAGCTTGGTCTGGATCGAAAAGGTCTGCCAAAGTTTGGGACGGAAATAGCAGTGCAAAGTTCGACATGTTGTTGACGGACTCGCCGTCATCAGTTTTCTTTTGCGAGAACACAAGCTGCCGCACTGGATGTTGTCGTGCCCGGAAGTACTTTCTTGCCTTCTGCTCCTGATCGTCCATGGAACGCTTGTTGCCGATCGTCCGTTTTTCCACCTCATACGAAATCAGTGAAGACAACATGCGTGGCACCATGAGCCACGCAGAAAACACTAAGGTCTTAGAAAAACCCAATGACTTCTCGAATGCCCCGTTGAGTGGATAACTGGGGAGACTTGGCGGAACCCACAGCAGGTTTTCACCGTTCTGACTCAGGACTTCCTCAAGTACCTGGCTCAATTTGGCATTCGTCGACGGCGTTTCCGGCGCAGCTAGTTCGAGTTTGTAGCCGTTCACGTGTGAATGATTGATCCACGCATCCTTGTTCAGTTGAAGCTCCTGCTTAACAGCGGGTTCAGCTTTTCGAGATCCAAGCTCCTTCTTCAGCTTGTAGCCATCGAGAAACGACAGCGGAAACGGAGCCGATTTGCAAAACTCGACTGGCGCGTGAAGTGGTGTCTTTGCCGCTGTATCTGTTTCATTCAGAACACGAACGATGTTGTCTGTTGAAATGAAGTTCTGAATGTCACCAGAACTCAGTTGCAGCGGCTGGCTTTTCCATTTGTCGATAGTCATAGCGTTGAAGTCGTTCGAGACACTCAATCGCTCCGTTCGACACATCACTTTCCTTAGAACATCCTGTAC
>CAZSYU010000263.1:0-1763 GCA_964611345.1 uncultured Pseudomonadales bacterium | reverse complement strand
GTTAAAGGACTCAGTGGAACCAACGCTTATCTATACCTAGAGTCGATCGAAATCTCTAAAAGCAAGCCACCGGTGGCCCGACTGGAGATTGAGGTCAAGCAAAAGAATACAATCAAGCGAATTATGAAAAAGATCGGCAAGAACGACAATCTTTTTGATTTGTCTAATGAGCTTGATCAGTACAAGGATGGATTTACTGTTTCCGATATCGACGCGATCAAAGACACCATTTCGTTTACCAACGGTGTTGAACTTACAGTTGGCGATGCGACGGGCGACGTCACTGAAGATTCCATGCGGAGAATTCAAATCCGCGAAGCTATTCGTGCTCACTTTGAAAAAGAACGCCGGCTTTTTAAGCGTGGGATCAAAGTTCTTTCGCTCTTTTTTATCGACCAGGTTTCCAAGTACCGGCAATATGATGATTCAGGTCAGAAAGTCGATGGAGAGTACGCTAAGATCTTTGAAGAAGAGTATCGGGCTCAGCTGGACGAAAACCTAACGCTTTTCGGTGAAGACTACGACAAGTATCTGCAACGCGACCGTGTTGACCGAATCCACGAGGGTTATTTCTCGATCGACAAGAAGACGAAACAACTGGTCGACCCCAAAGTCAAGAAAACAGGCGAGATGAAGGGAGAGGCCGATGATGTTGTAGCCTACGACCTCATCCTTAAAAACAAAGAGCGATTACTATCGCTTGAAGAGCCGGTCCGCTTCATCTTTTCGCACTCCGCTCTAGCAGAAGGTTGGGACAATCCAAACGTATTCGTTATTTGCACACTAAAGAAAAGTGACAACACGATTAAGCGTCGCCAAGAAGTTGGTCGCGGGATGCGATTGTGTGTGAACCAGGATGGAGATCGGATCGATGATCCAGCCATCGTTCATGATATCAATGTCTTAACAGTTATTGCGAGCGAGAGTTATAAGGACTTTGTCAAAGCTCTTCAGAAGGACATTAGCAACTCACTTTCCTCGCGGCCCACCGTCGCCAATGAAGAATACTTTGAAGCCAAGGTCATCGCGACTGACAAAGGTGAAGTTAAAGTCTCGCCGAAAATGGCAAAGCAAATCTATCGCTACTTGGTCAAAAACGATTACACGGACGACTCGGGTCAGATAACGGCCAACTACCACGAAGCCAGAGAGAACGGCGAGTTGGCAAATCTGCCAGAGGAGTTGAAGCCTTACGAGCAACAAGTCTTCAGGCTGATCGACAGTGTGTTTAGCCCAGATCAAATGCCCGAGATTGGCGACGACCGAAAGCCCAAATCAAATCCAATCAGCGACAACTTTCACAAGAAAGAGTTCCAGGACCTTTGGGCCAAGATCAATCGAAAGGCTGCCTATAGTGTCGAATTTGATTCAGAGGAGTTGATCAAAAAGTGCGTTTCGACATTGGACTCGGATTTGAATGTAACACCACTGCAATACACGATTCAAAAAGGTGAGCAAAAGGATGAGGCCTCGTTTGAGGGATTGAAGAAGGGCGAGGGGTTTAAGATCAAGGAGACAAAGACCTCTGATGAAAATACTTCTGTCCACTCATCTGTGAAGTACGACTTGATTGGCAACATCGCGGAGCAGACTCAGCTAACACGAAAAACCATTGCTGAGATCCTGAAGCGAGTCAACTTGGCGACGTTTGGACTTTTCAAAGTAAACCCCGAAGACTTCTTGATGAAGACTTCCCGGTTTATCAGCGAACAGAAGGCGACGGTTATCGTTGAACATCTGACGTATGACATGATCAACGACTC
>CAZSYU010000262.1:0-1774 GCA_964611345.1 uncultured Pseudomonadales bacterium | reverse complement strand
GAGGATCATCCATCGCTCGATGCTGCTTCCACTCTCTTCCAGTATCCACCTCTTGCCGTTTACACCATCCTATCGTTCAAGGGACTAAGATGCTTCACCCAAGTTGTAAAATTCGCAACTGCTATCTTTCGGTTTTTCTTTCCGGATTGGCGGTTGTTTTATTGTGTTTCGTTCCCACTCCAAGCTGTTTGGGCCAAGACTACCTTGAGTTCAACGAATTTGTGGACGACTCGACAAGTTCAGCGCTGACGTCCATCGAGATGGGGCCGGATGGTCGATTGTATGCAGCGGGATTTCGAGGTGAGATTTATCGCTGGGACCTTGATCCGACGACAGGCGAAGCAACAAATCAGACAATCGTTTTCACTACCGACGGTAACAGCAACACTTTGCGTCAGACGGGAATTACTTTTGACCCGAATTCAACCGCCAGCAATCTGATTTTGTGGAATTCATACGCGACTGATGAAGGGCCCGGTTTTTTGGGCCGAATCGATCGGATCGATCTGAACACGGGGACAAGTCAAAATTTCATCAACGGCCTTGGGGTTGCGGCTCACCAAAACAACGATCTGACCTTTGGGAATGACGGACGCCTGTACCTCACCGCTGGTTCTTTGACTGCTGCAGGTGGTGTCCCGGTCGACGGAATTAACGAGTTAGCGGAAACCCCACTCAGTGCAGCGATTGTGGTTGCTGACGTCAATTCCACATCCTTTCCATCCGACTTAAATGTTGCCCCCAGCTCAGGCTACGATGCCACGGCACCAGGGGCACCAGTCACTGCATTTGCCGAAGGTGTTCGAAATGCCTTCGATGTTGTCCAACACTCAAACGGTTTTTTGTATTCGGGTGTCAATGGAAACGATGGCCCAAATGCGTTGACTCCAGACGATCCAGATACGCCAGCAGATGAGGCAGTAGGCGCAGGTCGGCCTGACGAAACGTTTATTCGGCTTGATCCCCAGTATTATTATGGCCACCCTAATTCGAGCATCGGTAACTTTATCTCGTATGGTGGCAACCCAACTAGTGGCTTGGATGGCGATTTTCAAAACACAAATTACCTGGTCGGAACCCAGCCTGACCCACGTTTCACAGCTGGCGTGAATGACGGAGCAATTTTCAACCTGCTTGATGCGGTAGGTGGCGGTAGTGTAAGTCCAAATGGCTTGGCAGAGTACACTGCCAATACCGGACTGCAAGGGCAAGTTCTGGTCGCTCTATTCAACAACTCTCGCGAGATTGGCGTCATTGAGTTGGATGATGTAGGGAATGTGCTCGGCTTTAACACTCTCTCGCTTCCAGGTGGAGGTGATTTTTTGTTCGCGGCTCCAGGGCAAGGCAACCCACTAGACGTCGCTGTCGATCCTGCAACAGGAAATGTTTATGTCGCCAGCTTTTTCGGGCAAACCGGAGCTGGTCAAGTAGTACGTTTGACCCCAACGGCTTTAGTTGGAAATGAACCTGAAAATGTTATTAACTACATTCCCTCAGGCGGAAATATCAATACAGCTGCCAACTGGGAATTTGGTGCGTTGCCAATGGCTGGCGAGACAGGTCTGGTTGAAGTTGACGCTGATTGGCCCAGTATCAACGGCGCTGGTGTTGTAGGCATTTTCGGCGATCTGGTTTTCGACGGTACGACCGCAGGTGGTATTACGGTCAATTCAGGACCAGACAATGTCAATGATATCATCGCCGCTAATCCATCGAGTATCACTTTTGGCAACCTTGTAACGGTTAACTCATCGGATGATATTTTCACTGGCGG
>CAZSYU010000261.1:0-1777 GCA_964611345.1 uncultured Pseudomonadales bacterium | reverse complement strand
CGCAGATGGTGGTGGTGGCCAGCCTGGTTATGGCGGTGGGTGGTGGCCTGCCAGCGCACGCAATTTCTGATGGTGAAAAGCACTACAACGAACTCAAGCGCAAGAATGCGTTTTACGACGATCCCGAATGGACCGCCTACGTGCGAGCGATCGGCAAGCGCCTTATTGACACGAACAAGATTAAGGGCGACTTCCACTTCAACATTATTGATGACGAGCACTTCAATGCTTACGCCATGCGAGGTGGGTATGTCTTTATTCACCGCGGACTCATCGCCTCGCTTAATAGTGAGGGCGAACTGGCCGGCATTATTGGCCACGAGATCGGTCACATCACCGGGCGACATATACAGCGCCGGTTACGGATTAATCGGGTCGGTCGGGTAGCGGGCTTTGTCGGTTCGGTGTTCACAGGTACTGGCGCCGTTGGCAGTCTTGTCGATGCCACCACCGCCACGCTGTCATCAGGCTATGGCCGCGAACTGGAACTCGAAGCAGACTCCTACGGGGGCAAATATCTGGTCGCCGCCGGTTACAACCCGATGTCGATGATCGATGGCATTCAGGTGTTGAAAGACCGCGAGCTGTTTGAAAAGAGCAAACCCAACGCCATACCTCGCTACCACGGCTTGTTTACCACCCACCCCAAAAACGACAAACGCCTGCATGAGTTGGTGTTGGCTAACCAGCACTTAATGCCCGACGAACTTGCTGACCCTGTGGGCGACTTTTGGGATCTCATGGACGGCATGGTCTATGGCGACGAATCTGCGACCGGCCTGGTGAAAGGGTCCACCTACTACCATTCTGTACTGCGTGTTGTGGTTGAGTTTCCCAAGGATTGGGGGGTGATCAATACGGGCAAGGCCATTGAAGGCGGTTCGCCGCAGGGCGACGCGGCAGGCATGATTGTGGTGCAGCGCCAGGGTGGCGGCAAAGCGAAAACGCCAGAGAAGTATCTGGTAGAAACCTTAAAGCGTGACGATCTGACGAATCCCGAAGAGCTCACGGTAAACAGCTACCCCGCTTATATGGCCGAAGCACCCGTGACGGGCAGTGAGTCAAAACTGCGGTTGATCGCAACGGTATTGAAAGATGGCGACTTTTATTTGCTTAAGGGTGACTCCGGCCCCGACGGCGATCCGGCCGTGTTCCGACGCCAGTTTCGCGAAACTCTGGAGTCCTTTCGGACGATGACCGCAGCGGATGCGCGGTTGGCAAACGGCCAGACCATAAAGGTGATCGTTGCGGAGCCCGGCATGACTTACCGGGCGCTCGCCAAAAAGTCGTCAATCAAACGCGACGGTGAGAACATTTTGCGCGTTATCAACGGCGATCACCCCTATGGCGAACCTACGGCCGGTGACTACATCAAGATTGTCGAGTAAGACTTTGGTGAGCTCAACCTAGAACAGATCGGTAGTCTCAATCGCCTCGATATTGTCGTCGCCTTCGTAAACGACGGGGCGCAGGTTGCTCGGGGGTTCTGGCTGGAAGTCTTCCAGGAAGTACTCAAAGATCGCGTTGTATTGCTCAGGCCGAGCGACCTCGCCAGTTTCCGGATCTATCTTCAGGCTGACCACGGTTTCGGGTTGGTCCTGGGTATACATCGGTTGATCGCGCAATGCTTCGCGCATGTAGTCGATCCAGATTGGCAAGGCGGTGGTAGCGCCGAACTCGCGTGGCCCCAGCGGTCGATAGTCGCTGAATCCGACCCAAACCGTTGTTGCCAGGTCGCCGTTGTAGCCGTTAAACCAGGTGTCGGCAGCCTCGTTGG
>CAZSYU010000260.1:0-1790 GCA_964611345.1 uncultured Pseudomonadales bacterium | reverse complement strand
CGCCGCCAACACAGGCCCCGCGTATCATCGCAAGGGTTGGCACAGGCACAGCGGCAAGCGCGTCAAAGGCCCGCTGAATATCCGCGCTGATTTTTGCGGCAGATTCCGCGGTGGCATAGAGGGTTCCAAACTCGCTAATATCTGCACCCGCGGCGAAATGCGCCCCGTCTCCCGTCACGATAAGGGCGCGCAGGCTTGGCTGCGTTTCTAAGTCTTTTAGGAGACCGGGAAGGGCCTCCCACATCGCGGCATTCAGCGCATTGCGCCGCGCCGGTTGTGAGAGGGTCAGCCGCGCGATAGCTTTGTCGGGCCAGTCTAGAATTAGGTTTTTCATTGTGACCCTTTTTTGAACGCCGCGATGTGGACGCAAAGCAGCACGTGCTGTCTTGGTTTCTACTTAAATCTAGCTTAGCTGTGTTGCAAGAATAAGAGGGACAGGACATGTCTGATACGACCGTCGTTTTAGTGACACTTATCGCCTATAAACTCGTCCTATTGGGCGTGGGATGGTGGGCGTCAAAACGTGTTTCGGATGAATCGGATTTCTTCCTGGCCAGCGGGTCAGGCGGCGGCGGATTAGGCGCGTGGACGGCGGGTTTGTCTTACGCGGCCTCTACCAGCTCGGCTTGGGTGCTGCTTGGCTTTACGGGTATGGTGTTTACCCAAGGCGCTGTTGGGCTTTGGTTGGTTCCGGGGATTTTTGCGGGCTATCTTCTGACCTGGCTGTTGATGGGGCCAAAGCTAAATGCAGAAACGGCGGCTAAAGGCCATATCACCATTGTTGATTTCATCACAGATGGGATGAGCGGGTCCCTCAAACGCGCGACGGGTTTGCTCTGTGCGGGGCTCATCTTATTTTGTTTTGTCTTTTATATTTCCAGTCAATTTCAAGCCGCCGGCAATGCACTGGACGAGGTGTTCGGCTTAGGGATTGCAGAAGCGGTGATATTGGGCGCGATTGTTATTGTAATTTATTGTTTGTTGGGCGGATTTTGGGCGGCAAGTATGACCGACGCCCTGCAAGCCGCCGTTATGCTGCTCGCCTGTATTCTTGTGCCTGTCGCCACAGTGATAGCCGCAGGCGGGGTCGGGGAGGTCATCCAGACACTCCATGCGCGGGAACATCATGATTATTTCAGTTTCACAAAAGGCGCGGTCGGCATGGCCGGCGTTGGCGTTGCGATGGGCTTATTTGGAACGGGTTTCGGCGCGATGGGCCAGCCGCAACTGCTTAATCGTATCATGGCGGTCCGTACGCAATCCGAGCGCAAAAAAGCGGCCGCCATTACGATAGGCTGGGGCGCCGTTATTTATTCGGGTTTGATTTGTTTGGCCTTTGCCGGACGAGCCTTGCAAGTTGACACAGGCGGGGAGAGTTTATTTTTTGCGGCAGCGCAAAATTACCTCCCGTCGGTCCTCGCCGGGATTGTGATCGCGGCGGTCTTGTCTGCGGTGATGTCGACCGTAGATAGTTTGCTATTGGCCGCGGCCTCTGCCGTGTCTCATGATAGCGGTATTGCTTATGATACGCCGAAACGGGCGCTTTTATTCGGGCGATTAGCCATGGTTGGCGTGGCTGTCGTCGCGGTTTTTCTGACGCTGTTTTTGCCGCAAGAGATTTTTAGCCGCGTCTTATTTTCTTGGGTCGCCTTAGGCGCGGCTTTTGGTCCTGTATTGCTTGTGACCTGTTTAGGCATGCGCGTCCGCGATGGATTTAAATTTGCCGCAATATGCTCGGGTTTTGTGATTGCGGTGACGGCTTATGGCATCGACGGAACGGCGGCTGATGT
>CAZSYU010000259.1:0-1800 GCA_964611345.1 uncultured Pseudomonadales bacterium | reverse complement strand
TATCCCCATGATCGTTTGGATTCAGTCGCCGAAGACGCTTCGATGCCATTCTAGCACGAACTAGAGTCAAAGAAATTTACTCCCTTTGAGTTGCATCAAAGACAGTTTGCGTATGAGAGACTGAAAATAGGCTCAAGGCGTGCTTAATCGCATTTTCTTATTGCCTATTTTGGCAGAAAGGAAAGAACCAAGCAAAAGAGAACTCATACTCAATGCGCGTACCGACCAATGCAATTCGAGTGGCATAGCCACGAGTAGCCCAATCGCGCCTGTTACTGAAACAATAAATGGCAACGTTGATTTGGCTAGCCAGCACCTGCGGCCAACAACGGCAACGAAAACCGATAGAAAGCAAAAAGCCAAGCCAAGAACAAATCTTTGAGACAAAAAAACTTGCGTTGTCGAAATTCCGAAAAAGCTTAGGTAGGCTGCCCAGCATAGAGGGCATTTGGGCATCAAAGCAATAATTAATGCGGAACCAAAAACCGGAACCAACTCAGTACTTTTCAAGGTTTGGCCACGATCAACGGCCAAATGATCGACACGGACAATGCCTCCGCAACAGGAACCAAGACGGTCGGTTCCTGTTTTTCCATTTTCAAAACTCTCAGCAATTGCCTTCAATGCTTGGCGAGTTTCTTTCGCTAGACCGCGCAAATCGTCATCGGCTAGTTCTTCGATCTCAAGCACGTGCTGGCCTACATCTTCTCCAAGCCAGTGTAATGTTTCTACTATTTCTCCCTGGGCAGTCGTTTTGGGTTTCTGGCTATTGATACAGCAGAGTTCAAAAGAGACTAAATCGTCGTGACCATTCAAGTTTCGAAGCCCTTTCAACAAGAAAGGAACAAGGTTTGGACTGCGTACATGGCCACGAATTGCAATCGAAGCGGCTGCAATCAAGATCGGCTCGCATCCGGACTCTAACTCTTCCAACACCAACGGCAATGCAGAATCCGGCAAGCCAACACCTTCAAAGCGCATCAGAAGATTGCTTTTTATCCTGGCTACTTCTCGGGAATTGCAGCCAGTATATATTTCTGATCTTTCATCGAGGAACGGAACCAGATTCTCTGAACCGCCCTCAAGCTCCAGTTGCTTCCCGATTAATTGGGCAAGATTCTCCAGCTTGGATGATAATTGCACCGAAGCCATCATTTTTCCTTCTTCAAGTACTTGTCGATTGCTTTCAAGGAAACCCTTTCTGAAAACCGTTTCTGAGTTGTAAATCTTAAAGTGCGAATAGATTAGATGCTTCAAAAGCACCGGTCAACCATCACGCCGCACTCAGTCATGCACAATCGTAGTTTCCAACCGTACAACCATTTCCGGCGAGCAGGGAGTTGGAATCGCTGCTGGCTTCGATGCCTCGTTTTTTAATGACGATACCAATTCCAGCTGGATAAGCTGTGGATTTAGTCCAGCTCTCCTACAGCCAAACAGGCAAAACGGTTGTTTGGCTTAAGCCGTCTGGCAAAACCGGACTCCTTTTCATTCCCCATCGGTGAAGTCGGCGGAAACCAATTCTGTACTTTGACCAATTGTATTCAACACGCTATTCAGAATTGCACCAACGAAACGACGAGCTTTGGTAGTAGCCAGTGTTATTCTTGCTGCGTGTATCCGCGTGTAAATTCTTCGACGGTTAGTTTTTGACTTTCTCGCGTTGGCGTTGTCACTTCTTTGAGACCATGTTCAATGCCGTGGGGCATTCCGTCGCTGCCAAAAATCAAATCCACTCCGGGTTCAAACCCGACCGTGTCGATCAACATTCGAAACGGATTATTCGCGTCTAGCATTGCC
>CAZSYU010000258.1:0-1809 GCA_964611345.1 uncultured Pseudomonadales bacterium | reverse complement strand
ACGTGGAGCACTCATTCGGGCGCGTTCGAAGTGGTTCGTTTTTCGTTCGTGCCCTTTAAAACTCAGGCGTTGTCCGACTAACACCCGGGCCAGCATGTCTCTTGAGAAGAAAAATTGAAGACGACTGCAAAATCAGAGCCTACCGCGCCCTCCAAGCTAGTTGGCGATCGCTGATTGAGTTTCATCGAACATTTTCTAGAAAGTTGAAAATCTCGTGGCCGAACTTTTAGAACGATCGTGATTGTATTCTTAGAGGGCTGTTCGCCTTCCAGATTCAATATCAGCCTATCTGTCCTGAAAGAATGCGTCCTATGAGTATTCAAAAAATGATTTTACGCACTCCATTTTGCTTGTTGGCATGGTGTACTTTGGCATTAGCTCCTACGTTCGCCCAAACCATCACCCATGTTCCGCTATTCACCATCGATGGTGATAGAAATGACGTGCGGTTCGGCAGGTCAGTGAGCGGTGCGGGCGATGTTAATGGCGATGGGTTTGATGATTTCATTGTGGGGGCCGACCTTGCCAATGGAAACGCTAGTGGTAGTGCTCGGGTGTTCTCTGGAGTTGACGGCAGCCTCCTCCACGAGTTTGATGGTGACTCAGCTAGAGACTTTTTGGGCTTCTCAGTGAGCGGTGCGGGCGATGTCAATGGCGATGGGTTTGATGATCTGATTGTGGGGGCCCCAGGTGATGACAACAATGGCAATGATGATAGCGGTAGTGCTTGGGTGTTCTCCGGGGCAGACGGCAGCATTCTCTACACCTTCGATGGTGATTCAGCTTTCGATCGTTTTGGTAGCTCTGTAAGCGGTGCAGGCGATGTCAATGGTGATGGGTTTGATGATCTAATAATTGGTGCCCCGGGTGATGACAACAATGGCTCAAATAGCGGTAGTGCTCGGGTCTTCTCTGGAGTTGATGGCAGCGTTCTCTACACCCTCCATGGTGATGCAGGTGGCGACTTCTTTGGCACCTCAGTGAGCGACGCGGGCGATGTTAATGGCGATGGGGTTGATGATCTGATTGTGGGGGCAACCGTTTCTGTCCAGACCATCCGAGTAGAGTATGCTCGGGTATTCTCCGGAGCCGACGGCAGCATTCTCTACACCTTCTTTGGTGATTCACTGGGAAACTTTTTTGGCAGCTCAGTGAGCGGCGCGGGTGATGTCAATAGTGATGGGTTTAATGATCTGATTGTCGGCGCACCAAGGGCTGATAACAATGGCCTAAGTAGCGGTACTGCTAGGGTATTCTCTGGAGCCAACGGCAGCGTTCTCTATGATTTCGATGGTGACTCAAGTAACAACTGGTTTGGCATTTCAGTTAGTGGCGCGGGCGACGTCAATGGAGATGGGTTTGATGATTTTATCGTGGGGGCCAGCCGTGCCGCAGGTGGCGGTATTGCTCGGGTGTTTTCGGGGTCTAATGGCAGCGTCCTCTACGATTTCGATTCTAACGACAGTTCTAACGTCCCAGACAACTTTGGCGTCTCAGTGAGCGGCGTGGGTGATGTCAATGGGGATGGCGTGCCTGACTTCGTCGTCGGTGCGGAAAATGGCGGTTCCAATTTTCAAGTTCACGGTCACGTACGCCTGTTTGTCAGCCGGATCACGGCAACCGAACCTTCAGTAACTGGGGATTTCGACTTGGATGGGGATGTGGATCTGGAGGACCTTGATCGGTACATCGGCAACATTGGTGAGTCAGCGTCAGGTGATTTGGAACTCTTGGACTTGGATGGGGACGGCACGGTTGGAGCCAACGACTTCGAACAGCATTATGAAACCCTCGTCGAAACCTCCAATG
>CAZSYU010000257.1:0-1810 GCA_964611345.1 uncultured Pseudomonadales bacterium | reverse complement strand
ACTTTCCATTCAATGCCGAGGCCGCAATGAAGTTGCTCGCCGGATTAACCGACACGTACGAATTTCGCGCACGACTACAACCATTCCTTTTGGTAGCGATGCCAATGGCGTTGGCAACCATGGTCTTTTTTGAGGACTTTTCGCTTTTCCAGCTTCTGGCCGGCATTCTTGCTTCCCTTGGGGTTACGTCTTTCCTGTCACAGATTGCCCGTGATCAAGGGAAGCAGAAGGAACCTAGTCTTTTTGAAGCGTGGGGTGGAAAACCAACTACGCAGCTACTTCGCCATAGGTGTAAGCGAATTTCCGAGCAGCAAAGGAAGCGATACCACGAGGCAATTAAACAACTTGTTATAGGTGTTAACTTGCCTTCAAAAAGGGAAGAAGATGACAAGCCATCGGAGGCAGACGAAGTCTATGAGGTTTGCGCCGCGTTCTTGCGAGAAAAGACGAGAGACAAATCTCGGTTTCCTCTGGTTGCTCACGAGAACATGAGCTACGGTTTCCGCCGCAATCTTTGGGGAATGAAACCTGTCGGGATCGTCCTTTGTATTGCGGGGCTCATTGCCTCCCTCATAGGCACTATCTGGTTTTCAACTACATCAGTGTCACCGATTTCCATCGCCGCCATACTCATCAACGCCTCGATGGTCGCGGCTTGGTTTCTACGAATAACTCCAGAGTGGGTAAAAATGCCTGCGTTTGCCTACGCTGAACGACTTTTGGCAAGTTGCGACACCCTCGTCGAAACTGTGCCAAAACCAAAATCTGAAATTCTCATTCCTTAACACAAACTGGATATACAAATGTCAACAATTGCACGTAACGTGATTTGGCCCACCGACCCTAACATTTTGGTAAGAGTTGTGTTTCTGTATGTGGGGCAAGGTGACAGCGCGATAGTCCTTGTTCGCGACGGTGACACGTACCAAACATTGCTCGTCGATATTAATCGCGATGAGAAGAATGGCGGAATCGATGTGCCGTCTCTGATGGAAGACCTCTTGGCGAGTAACGGAGGAGAGCTTGACGTATTTATCAACACTCATCCGCACAACGATCACTTAAAAGATGTCGTAGAACTGTCGGATGTAGTGGACATTCAACAGGTCTGGCACTCAAACCACAAACCCAGTAAGAAACACAGCGACGCTCACAAGAATCTTAATGAGGTAATCAAAAAGGTTACGGAGGCACATGGTGAAGATGCTGAAATGCATTTGCTCGGAAGTGGCTCTTCAGTAGTGATTGGCGATGCCGAGTACCATGTCTTATCGCCAGCAGAATATGTTGTTGACGAAATCGATGGCGAGACGGAAGACGCAAGAGCGAGACGTATTCACGAGCAATGTGCAGTGATTAAATTTGGCTCGAGAAATTGCTGGGTCATGCTTGATGGCGATGCTGACCGAGACGCCTGGGAAAAACACATTACCGACTACGATGAAGATCGCCTGAAAGCCCAGGTGCTGTCAGCCGCACACCACGGCTCGAAAACGTTTTTCCGTTACGATGACGAAGACGAAGCGTATCTTGATGCGTTGCAAAAAATTGCCCCCGACTACGTGGTGGTTTCTGCTCCGATGCAAGAAGAAAGTCCACATGACCATCCACACGATGATGCGATGGGTTTCTATGAGGATGAAGTCGGTGAAGGCAATGTCCTACATAGTGGTAAAAATCGTGAGTGCTACCTGTTCGACATAAAAACCGATGGGTCTATCGAATATCAAGTCGATATCGATCTAGTAGACGAGTATGGTTTGGACAGCGATACCAGCGATAGCTCAAAGGCATCGTTGATCAGCAGCAA
>CAZSYU010000256.1:0-1816 GCA_964611345.1 uncultured Pseudomonadales bacterium | reverse complement strand
AAACACAGAGACACAGAGGACACAGAGCAGAGGAAGAAAGGGTCAGGAGGCTTGCGGTTCATGGACGCTCCTGCACGATCAATGTTTGAATTCTGGCCAAGTTATCTTCAAGTAATTGATTCTTAAGGCGCGGTGATCATTTTGCAAACAAGTCACTGTTGTTAATGCCCACAGCAGCGAATGTCGGTTTGAGAAAGTGCTTTGAGAACCTAAACCCGCAACGCGTTGCCGCTGTTGGCATCTGTGGCAAGGACTTTGGCCTCCACAAAAACCGGACGGGTTCCGTTAGACTCGGCAAGCGGCCCGATGAAACTGGAAACCTTTAAAAGCCTTGGCATTCGTTAATCGTTGACAGTATAACAATCCTTCAACACAGTTTTCATGGTCCTTTGTAACGAGTCTGAAACGGCGTGGACATTGGCTCAGAGAGACAGATCATCACTCCCTAACTTTTTTAGGAAAACATTCCATGAGCGAAACGATTCAAGAAACACTGTCAATCGGCAAGAAGCTGGTTGAATACTGCAATCAAGGCAAATTTCGAGAAGCGATTACGGAGCTATACGCAGACGACGCAAAGCATGTCGAGGCAGCACCGATGGGGCCAGAAATGCCTGCCGAAAACAGTGGCAAGGAAAAGCTGTTGCAATTGAACGACATGTGGGAAGGCAGCCACGAGATTCACGCCATGGAAATGAAAGGGCCGTTCCCTCATAGCAATGGAAATTTTGCCGTGTGGATGTCGCTGGATGTAACTTCCAGCGAAGGCCCAATGGCCGGCCAACGCATGCAGATGGAAGAAGTCTGCCTATACACCGTGAAAGACAAAAAGATCTCGCAAGTCGATTTCTACTGGGACCCAACGGCTCCGGGCTAGTTGGAAGTCACCGAAAGGTGTTCTGGTTACCGCGTGGAAGATCGCTGCGGGTGTGTTGCCAGCGTATCGTCAAGAAAGAGAAAAGGGGCCAGGACTGCGTCCCCTTTCTGACCTGACCTTTTTCTGACCCCTTTGTTTGTTTGTGCTGTTTCTCGGTGACAGCCTGGTTGACGCGTTTCGTCCAATTGGGCAAGCGACGTACCGGCCAAGTTGCCAACTTAATTGTTGAGCGGGTTATTCTCTGATCCGCAACGGGATTCCGGATCGTGGTGCCATTGTCAGATTTCGGCGGTGCACTGGCTCAACGTGTGGCGCGTCGTCTGGCAATTCAAATCTGAATTTTCGCAACCAGGTTACCAGGACGATTTTCATTTCCATCAGCGCCATCGTTGCACCGATGCATCGCCGAACGCCTCCACCGAATGCCAGGAACTCGTGCGGCTTGAATCTCTGCTGAGTCCAACGATCTGGTTGAAATTTTTCGGGATCGCTGTAGATGATTGGATTCGCATGAACCAGGCAACTGAGGATTCCGACCGTAGTACCCTTGGGCAGTGCGATGCCGTCAAGTTCCATGGGCTTTTCCAGCACGCGCAGAAAATCCGGGACGATCGGATTCAGTCTTAGCGACTCCTGGCAAACGCCGTGCAGCAAATCAGAACGCAGCATTTCGTCCAGCGAAGCGTTGGAGATTTCTTCGGTCAGACGACTCAGGACATCGGGCGTGCGGTGCAGCCACGACATGGCCCAGGCAATTGCAATTTGAGTCGTTTCATGACCGGCAAACAACAACGTAACCATCTGCTCTTTCAATTCGGCGTCGCCAAGCGGTTGCCCGTCTTCGTCACGTGCGGCCAGCAGCATCGACAGAACTCCAAACGATGCGTCAGGTGACGTGCGAGCCATCGCGATTTGTTCGCTTAGCATGATGTCACTTTG
>CAZSYU010000255.1:0-1828 GCA_964611345.1 uncultured Pseudomonadales bacterium | reverse complement strand
GCTGGCAGTACTGGTGTATCAGCGATGTTATTGGCAAACTTCCGAAAGAACTTGCATCTGACTATCGGACTTTGTTAGAACGAATAGCTTACAGTCCCACCGATTTGGAAAAACACCATGAACTGAGCGTCGTAGCCTTGGATGCAGTCCGTTCATTCGGATGGGCGAGATCAGACCCAGACAACACCGGATAGCAAAACGATGCACGCGAAGCCGGACTCACGCGTGGTTTGGAGAAGGGGCTCGATTCGGCTTGGTGATTGCAAACCTTATACCGTCAGGGAAGTAACATGGCGCAAGAGAATCCCATACCATGTGGCCTGGAGCCACCGATCCAAAATGCTCCGGGTGTGTTTGCTTCAACTCCCGATGGATGCTCGCCTTTCTACAGGTTTGTCACAATTCGCAAATGCGATGATCAGATTGAGGTATGGGAGGCTTTACCCAAGTTGGAAACAACGAAATTCGAGGGTGAAACCTATACTGAAAACGTCATTCAGACTTACGCAATTCAAGTGCCATATACAACGCAGGTTGATGGTCAGATGATTACCAAGTTACGCACTGAGCATCGAACCAGAACTGTGCCGGTCCAGAAACGGCGAGTCGTTTCGAATGATGCTGAGAAGGCTCAGGTGGAGCGTAGCTACACCGTGTCCGTGCCGTATTCGGAGCTGATTGACGGCGTACCATTCACCCGAACACGCCTGGAAACACGTACTCGCCTGGTTTCAAGCGATGAGGTCCCACTGCAGTTGGTCCCATCTTACCAATCAGTATCGTACCGACGTGAATACGTAACGCTCTACAGTATCGAGGGAAAGAAACTGGATCTTGATGAAGCACTCAGTAAACTCGATCAATGCTTTCCCGTAATTCAATTAGCAGACCCGGGTCACATCGTTCCGTTTTTTAAGAAGATTCTCAAGGCTTCCACACTTTTTGTGGTGGTGACCTCCTAAAATCGCAACAATGGGACGCACGCGAAGCCGGATCCCGCGTGGTTTCTTGAGGTGGTTGATCAACCGTTCCGGCGCTGTGATCACGGACGTTAATCGGGCAAATGAAACCAATTCCAATCATCATTCTGCCTGGCCTGGACGGTAGCGATTTGCTGCTTCAACGTTTTATAGATTTGGCTCCTTCAGATATTTCGGCAAGAGTCGTCTCGTTGCCCGACGACTCCAATGCGGATTACAACGCTTTGGTTGGTCACGTTTCCGCAATAATTGGAACTGAGCCGTGCCATATCATTGCCGAGTCTTTCTCGGGCCCGATTGGCATTCTTTTGGCACATCGTATTCCCGAGTTTGTTTCCCGCTTGACTCTCGTTGCAAGTTTCGCAAGTCCGCCAACTCCCAGCTTTGCACGATATATACCTTGGTCTTTGCTATTCCGGCTGCCAATGCCAAGGTTTGTCGCCCAGAGGTACTTTCTTGGACCCGCAACTTCTTTGATCCCAACCCTCAGAGCCGCAATCCGAACAGCCTGCGTGCCGACACTGGTTCAACGACTCCATTGTGTTATGAATGCGAACGTGACAGATGAATTGTCTGAAATAAAATGCCCAATAGACTATGTTCGGCCGTCAAAGGATCGTCTTATTTCCGATAGGGTTTTTCGCAACCTGTTGATGGTCAATCCGAACACTTATGTAATTCCTATCGACGGGCCGCACCTTATAATGCAAACGAAACCCAAGGAAACGTGGGCTGGAATTTTGGGCCGAACCTTCGATAAGCCCGAATAACGATGCGTTTCTGAAACAATGACGGCGGAAATCCAAGAGCAGAAATTACATGATAGGTTTGCATGCCCCTTTCACTAT
>CAZSYU010000254.1:0-1866 GCA_964611345.1 uncultured Pseudomonadales bacterium | reverse complement strand
GCCGATCGACCGTCAATACATTCTTACAGTCAATCGATTGCAATTTTCGGCAGACGGCTGAACCAACCATCCCGTTGTGTCCAGCGACATAGACTTTTTTATTTGACAACATATTTTTAATCCCGATGTCGGCGCGCACTCCGTCCTCCTGGGTGACACTTTCAAATTTCGCACCCATTGCTAACCGGCATATTTTACCTATTCATTCCATCGAGAATCTCACAAATTATCATTAACCTATGTGCCAGAAAATAGGCAAAATAAATGGATTAAGTTGAATCAATGATAAAACGACGTATGTCGGCTTAAGATGGGCGGCTTATCAAAGCACGTAAATAACGTGGAACTTGCAATTTTTGATGTGAGGTTACAAAGTGAGCCCAAAAAAAGTTCACATTCTGTTAGTATTCCCCGGATCCATGGTTTTACGATTTTGACGCTCATGATACGAAGACTTATTTTCAGTTTCGCCGTTTTGTGGTTGTCGTTTCTTTCTTGTCAGAAGGCAATCTGCCAAATAAAAGTTGAGGCCATTCAACTGCCAAGTCGCCTTCGGACAGCCCCCCAGTGGCAACAGGACCAATACAGAATCGAAACGGCAATCGATGTCGCTCACAAGGCAACCAAGAAGATAGGCCGAAACGTTACGGTATATTTAAGCAGCGGCGATCTTGTTCGAAGTTCGGCAGACGAAAACATAAATTCTGCAAAAGGTTCTGGTTACGAATTCAAAGTAAAGACTTACCGTCTGAGACGTCCTGTGGTGGTTCCCGGTGGTGTGGTACTGGCCGGCGAAGGGCTTGGACGACGAGAAGCCCGGCTGCTTTGGGAAGACTGCCAGTCGAACAGCGCTCTGCTGATATTTAGAAGCGGTTTTGGAGGTGGACTTAGAAATGTCGATATCCGCTTGGCCTCCAATTTGAAAAACAGAACCAACGTTACTGCCCTTTATTTGCAATCACAGTCTTCAGCTGTCTTTCGGGACTTTGCGATTAACCTCTCTAACATCGGTCCCGACTCCAACGGAATCGTCATCGCACGTTTAGGTCCAAACCAAACAAACAATGAATCTTTGAAGTTTCAGGACTTTAATATCAGTGCTTCTCGCCCCGTGATTATCATGTCCGGTGACAATCTACATTTTGAAAATTTTGACTGCATATGTTCGATGCCAGTTAGGGAAGGTCTATCCGCCATCTTTCAAAATTGGAATGGCAACCCACCTGGGAATTGGACCATCGGACCTGGTACTGGTCAGAAAGGCGACCATGCAATCGCATTGACTGGCACAACCAATCGCAGAGGAACCTCGCTAGTCGTCTTCGGATACCAATGGGAACAAGGATCGGGAAAAGGGCCCGCGTGGCTCTTTGATATCGATCATCCGGGCCAAACCAATCCCGATATCCGTGCCCACTTTATTGAGTCATTAACCATGATCAATTGCCGCAATGCACGGCAAAAGCAATCGCCCGATTACGTGTCGGTTAGACTCCCCGATGATTCCTATCTGAAGGCCGAGATTATTGGGGGGTTTTTTCATGGGAAAATGGATATTGGCCGACCCCGTTGGTCGAACAAACCCCAAAAGACAAATTCGCCTCCATCCAAAAAAACAACTTTAGAAAAATTGCGAGTCTCAGGAAAGCGGCTCCAGTAGAGCCTCGTCCATTTCCATCGATACTCCTTGTTCCAGAAAGCGAATGCTTAGTAATAGTCGTGTCTTGCCTTCCCGACGAACAACATTTCCCTCGTAGCCAACAAATGGCCCGCTTTTCACACGCACAAGATTTCCAGGTTCCAATTTCGCCTCAGCCGTCAGCGGCACATCGGCATCGAGTACGTTTTTGATCTGCAGCAAATCAG
>CAZSYU010000253.1:0-1877 GCA_964611345.1 uncultured Pseudomonadales bacterium | reverse complement strand
AACGGAAGGTTTTTACGACACCGCCCTAAACGAAGCGAGCGACGCCTGAACTACAAGTGATTCTACCAAGGCCAACGCCCGTTGCCAAAGAGCGAAGGTGTGCCGCAGGCCTCAGCGTAAAAACCATGTTAGCCGCCCGCTGCAGTTGGGAAAAGTGCTACGATACCCTCGCGCATTTGTTGGAGAACTTGGTGGTCTGCGTTTGGGAGATGATGTTTGAACAACTCTACGACGGATTCGTTCTGTCTGATGTTGTTGCCGTAGAATGAACGTGTTGCTGGTAGAAGAAGTTTGCCAGGCACCAACAGAAGAAGTTCTTCAACATTTCTTTGGTCGATAGCAGTTGTCAATCGAGTAAGCTGTTCATTTAGAAGTGCTGTAACGTCCAGTCCACCAACGTAGTCTCTGAGTCCGGTCAAGTTCGTCGTCGCAGCAGCCCTTGCGCCATCGTCATCGTTGATTGCCTCAACTACATCGGCCTGAAAACCAGAAACGCTGATTCTCAGTTTCAGTTGCTCCGTGAGCCGCTTCAGTGCAATGTCGTATCTATTTGATCCGGCAATGCCAACGTAACGGTCAACAATCTGGTCATGTGTCGGCCTTGCAATCTCTGGCAGCATCCTGTCACAGACGGCAAGGATTAGGTCAGGATGGCACAAGATACTTTCGACCTCGTGGTATGGAAGAACATACGTCCCTAGTTGTCGCCAACCGTCAAGTTGTTCTGTCGACCTAAAGTCGCTATCGACCAATCCACGTAGTGTGACGTCTGGAGCGATAACGTTCCAAGGATCAATTCCGCGCACAGCATTTATGACACGCCCACAATCGCCAAGAGGCTCTACATGCAAATGGTCATCTTGAACAATGTAAGAGTAGAGAACCTCATCAATTCCATCGGACTCGCCTTCGGTGACGAGTACTTTCTCATGGGCGACGATCGCTGGAATCGAACCTAGAAACTCTCGCCTTTCTTCAAATGGAAGCGAGGCGAACACGCTAGTGTTTGCAACAGCAGTAATTTCTGATCGCTGAATTAAAAACACGTTGTCGACACCGTCGCGCAAGGCAAAGTTCGGATGGTGAGTTGCGTAAATGAAATAGGATTCCGACCGATATTCTTCCATTCGCCTCCAGAACTTTTCAGCAAGGCTTGCGTTTAGGTTTCGTGTGGGTTCGTCCACCAGAAAGAGCGATGGTGTTTTGTTTGCTACGAATTTTCCGAGCAAAAGGAAAATTTGACGTTCACCAGTACTGAACGAAGCTGGCGTATAAGCGCGATTACCCTTCGTGCATCTAACTCGCACACTTTCTGGGTCGAAAGTAAGCGTGATTTCACGAAAAACAAAATGAAAGAGTCTCGCAAACACATCAAGCTTTGATTCGCGTCGAACTGGGATCGCTGCTGGCGGGGTCGCGTTTCTTAGGTTTAGGCATTCATCGGAATGTTCACGAACGGCGAGCGAGTGGTCTTTGCACAACGCTTCCAGCATGAGTTCGGCGGAATTGTTGAGCTTTCGCTGATCGTAGTTTTCGGAGTTGAGAAGCTGATCTTCAGCATGAATTTCAGCGTTGGCGACGCTCGCGCGCGTTTGGGAACTTTGCCCGCCAAAAGGTGGGAGTACGCGGTTCCCGTCAATGGGTAACGATTTGGCGAACGGCAACTGCGCAATGCGCTGTTGGGCATTCGCGGAGAGCTGGCGCAGCAGATGCGTCTTGCCCATTCCGTTGGAGCCGAGGAAAACAGTGATGCGGCCAATTTGGGCGTTGAATGCTGGGTGAATCGGCGGATTTGCTGGTGCCTGAAGTGTGATCAAGAGAAACTCGGAGCGGCTAACGGAAGGTTTTTACGACACCCGTCCACAACGAAGCGGACG
>CAZSYU010000252.1:0-1887 GCA_964611345.1 uncultured Pseudomonadales bacterium | reverse complement strand
CCTTGAATTATTTAATCGTTTGTTTATTGCTATGCGCAATAATAACTTCGCCACAGTCCAATTTTCCTTCTCTTCTAGCATCTGCATATAGTCCATATTTATACAGCACACAAGCTCTTCGACTGGTGACTAGTTCAAAACTTCGAACATAACCAGGTGGGCAAGACCAACATTCTTTTTTATTAAAATCCCAGACTGCATGTTGTCCGTATTTTGTGGGACATCCCGCTTCACAGGGTAAAGGACGGATTAAAGTAGTAGGTGTGTGTTTTGTGGAGGGAAACATGATAAGGAGTAAGCCGAATAGGCTAAATATACCCATGGCTAGTACTGTTTTTTTCTTCATAGTATTGAGGTTTGGACAAGGCAATCATGATAAATAACCGCCTTGTATTTTGAGGTTATACAGGGTATTGTTTTATTGGTTTACGAGTCAAGAAAAAAATAATTAAGAATGATGTTTATATCGGTATCCAGCTTTAAAAATCCATTTATTGATACCACAAAGATGTGACATAATCCAATAAATCTTCTGGACAAATCTTTCGAAAAACTGGATTTATTGAACAAATGAGGAAAAATAATAGGACTTATTGTGCAAGATGATGTAAAATAAATGCTAATTGTTTCCAAGTGAGCCATTTATCTTATGGGCATTATTTTTTGACAGATGTTTTCCCATATCCTTTTTGGTATAATAATTCAGCAGCGACTAATTGTGCTAAATCTTTTTGTAATACTGCCTCGTCTTTTTGCGCCACCGCCTGCAATAATTCAAAAGAAAATTCTCGCCCCAATACTGCCCCAATTTGCGCAATCGCTCGGCTGCCCGATAAATTATCCAATCTAGCAATTAAAGAATCCTGTAACGTAGAAGGAACGGCTTTTTCATAAGCTGGATTTAGTGCATAATGTGCCTCCTTTTCCACTAATAAATCAGACTCAATAATCATTCGCTAGGCTAAATTTGCTCCATGATTCCGAAAAAATCGGGGCAGGCATGGGGTAACAAGCTCATAAAATCAAGGGGTAACGGGAATGTTACCCCTTGATGTGCTAATCTTTCGGCTTAATAAACTCCTCAAAAGACGGATACCCTCGCAGACTCGCCAATTGATAACTATAATTATATTCCCAAAGACCAAACCCATATCCCTCCTTAAATGCCAACTGTAATAGTCGCATAGCTTCTTCTTTATTTCCTAAACCTGCATAAATCATGGCTTGGGCATATTTATAGCGACCTTGCGTATAAGGCGTCTCTAGGTCTTGATATTTTTGAAGAAAAGATTCTACCATTTCCATATTCCTCATTTTAGCATAAGCAAAACCAACGTGTGCTAAATACTCCCAATTTTCACCATGTTTTTGTTTGACACGCTCATAAGTATCGAGCATATTTTCATAATCTTCGGTAATAAAATAGGCGTTCCCCAATTGCATCAGCGGCAACTCGATAGATTCAGGACGATTTTGAATCCGATTTAATAATCTATTTCCCCATTTTAGTTGATTGGCTTTATCGCCTTTTGCACCATAGTCAAAAGCAATTTTATATAACCTAGCTAAGATTTGATTTTCGGCGACCCCATTATTTTCCATTTCCTGAATTAATAGATTTAGACTATCGGATTGGTTTTGTAGGACGTAAATCTGTGCTTTTAAATAGTCAAAACGATGAACTTCAGGGGGGACGTGGCGCAAAATATCAAGGGCTTTTTCATAGCGTTCTAGGCGCATGAAGGCTGTGGCATAAATGCCAAACCACCATCTTTTGATAGGCACATCAAAGGTGATATTAGCAAGATTTAATTGTTGACAATTAGATAGGGTCGTTTGAGGTTTGTTGAATTGATTAGTAATGTACCCTAATTGATAATTCAACCC
>CAZSYU010000251.1:0-1887 GCA_964611345.1 uncultured Pseudomonadales bacterium | reverse complement strand
CTGCCGTTATCTGGCCTAAACGATGGATGAACCAACAATCAGTCACCAGCTCATGATGGCGTCAGGTGACGCGACGATTCGCCATCTTTATGCGAGAACCGCCACGTTAGTTGATACTCATGACCGCCCTTTCGACAAAACCGCTGGCTGGGAAATTTTCAGTGGAACATTCGTCGAAATCAAACATCGCCTTTTTGTCGCAACCGTCTCACATTCGATTGACAACTTCGAGAATCCTTCGCGGTTCGTTTTGACGGCCAAGAATGGCCATCCGCATCCGAGTGGATCCAAAATCGTACTAAATACGTTCGCAACTGACCACGATCGTCCCGATGTCGGACTTATGAAACTGGACCCTGAATTGTTCCAAACATTCGACGGGTTTCAATCAATAGGCCTCGACCGAATTTCTCTTCGACCACCAGAGCGTCACCTATCGTCATTAATGGGAACGCCTTCTGAAACCGTAAAAATATATCCAATCGAGAACGGAGACTGGGGTATCAGCGGAACGTTGTCGGGGTTTACGACCGCTGCGATTGAACATGACGAATGGCCACAACTGAATCTACAAACACCACTTGATCCAGAATTGGATCTGCTCGTTAGATACCCAAATGATTCACCTGACATTCGTGACGATACTGGAATGCAATCCGAGCTTCCTGAACCATACGGAATCAGTGGCGGTGGACTCTGGATCCATGATGATTGCCAGAATGACATTTGGCTTCCGGGCAATTGTCAGATCGTCGGAATTCAATCATCATGGTTAACGGACATCGAATATGTTCGACTCACTAAGATTTCACATTGGCTCGATTTGGTATACTCGCATTATCCTGATTTGCGCGATGCAATTGACGAACTAGATGGATACACTTTTGACGGGGCCGACTTGGCCAGATAACAATGCGATGCACGCGAAGTCCGGCTTGCGCGTGATTTTGAAATGGAAGATCTATCGTCCGGACTCGGTGATCGATGCCGTTATGTCGCTAAGAGACCGTTACCCAAACTAACACCTGTCATGTTGGTATGATTCTTGCACCGTCTTGCTTGATTGATAGTGTCACTGCCATGGTGACATGTTTTCTTTACGCAATTGGAGGGCACCATGCCAAAAACTGCACAAGCCGTTTACGATGAAATCGTATCGCACATAAACAAACAGGGCGGACCGAAATCTTCTTGGTACGCTGGAATTACCGATGATTTGGATCGGCGCGTTCATCAAGAGCACAAGGTTCCGCGTGAAAATCACTGGTTAATCACTCGTCAATGCAACAGCGACGAGGAATCGCGTGCTGTCGAAAACGCACTTTTGGAGTTGGGGTGCGACGGCGGATGGGGCGGCGGAACTGACGATTCTGTCTACGTTTACGCGTACCTAAAAAATTCAGTAACCGATCCTTAAACTTCGCCGAATTTCAATCTAGGCTAGGGACGGCCTTGCATTGACACCGTAAACAGCATTTAGATAGGTCCCATTCGATGACGCCAATATATTTACGTACGGGTGAGTACTTCGCCTTTGTTAAAAACAACCGCCTTTTTTCGGCCGATTGTGATTACCTCGGCTGGATTACTGATGATGGACGCGTATGGAGAGCAGATGGGTCATTTCTCGGCGAGATAGTGGACGAGAAATTTGTTATGCGCCGAAAATCAATGGCCAGACCTGCTCGAAGGGCTAGACGGGCGCGCCCCGCCAGACCAGCGCGTCCCGCTCGACGAGCAAACATAGCGCAACGTTCAGGCAAATCTGGATGGGTAGATGCTCTTCAGGAATACCTAGAGGAATCAGACGAATAAAACTCACTTCAGAACAGACGCGACATAACAATGTGATGCACGCGAAGCCGGGCTTGCGTGCGGATTTTTCTG
>CAZSYU010000250.1:0-1897 GCA_964611345.1 uncultured Pseudomonadales bacterium | reverse complement strand
GCTTTATCCGTCGGGTCGTACGGTCGACTACTCGTACACCGACCGCCGACAACTGAATACCGTCACATGGCAAGGCGGCCAGATTCAAGACCGATCCTACGATGCGGGCGGACGACTAACGAGCGTCGACCGCGCCAATGTCGATGAGACTCGCAGCTACGATTTGGCCAACCGTTTGACATCCATCAACAACCCCGGTGTGGGCAAGCTGGATTACGCTTGGGACGCCAACGGGAATAAACTGTCCGAAACATGGGACGGTGTGATGGCACCTTGGTCGTTCACGACCGAAAAAACAGGAGCCACTCAGTACGTTGACGGCTACGACGAAGAGGACCGTTTTAGACGCTTCAATCGTGGTGGGCAGAACCAGGACGTTTACCTGGACCGCACGGCGATCGGTAACATCTTCGATATCGATACCAATGGAACCAACGTGCCACGCAGCTTTGGACTGGCGCACGAATTGAACTCGGTGGGCACCAGCGTTCAGGTGTTCGATGCCAAGGGAAATGTCACCAACACCCATTCAGGCCAATCATTGACCTGGGACTACGACAACAAGCTGGCCACCTCACAAGGTTCTGGTGGTAGCGCGTCGGTCAGCTACGCCTACGATGCGTTGGGCCGACGAGTAAAACAAGGTTCGACGGTTTACGTTTACGGTGGATCGGGCCAACAGAACTGCATTGCCGAGTACCACTCGGGCGCAGCGTCTAGTTCGCCCATTCAAGAGTACGTCTACGGCGACGTGATCGATTCGTTATTGATGATCAGTCGCAACAATGACACTCAGCAGCTAAACGCAATCCGCAATCAACAGTGGAGCATCGTAGCACTAGTCGACGCCACCAACGGTTCAATCGTCGAGCGATACACTTACGATCACTTCGGCGAACGAACGATCCTGAACCCCACGGCCACCACAACCCTTCCCACCTCCGCCTACTCCAATCCCTACGGCTACACCTCGCGAAGACATGATGGCAATGGAATAATGTTCTTCCGAGCAAGAATGTACGACGCCAGCACGGGTGAATTCGATAGTCGTGATCCGTTGGAATACGTCGATGGGATGTCGATGATGCGTGGGTATTTTAGTTTCGAGAAAATTGATCCTACGGGTAACCAAGTAGACAATTGGATAGGTGAAATCATTATTGACAAAGAGGCTCGCAGCCTTTACCGAAATGGCGAAGATTGCTTTTACGTGTCTAGTTCACAATCGATTATCGAACGAAATGGAAGGCTGGTACCATTTGTGCGTTGTCGTCGACATAGAGTACCTTGTCCTGAAAAAACCGCGCCTAGAGTCGGGAAGTCTTGCTTTGTGTATTCTTATCAAAAACATGGCAAAAGAGAAGAACGTTGGCATACTGGGTGTAAGTATGGAATGCAAGACGGTGATGCTCTACGTGACGATCCGATTGAAACACATGAGGATGTTTTAGGTTTTTTGAAGGCCGAAGAGTGTTGCACATTGTTTATTGTTGGCCATCAAGGGGGTGATCTACGGAGTCCTTTTGTAAAAAACCTCGGAGGAGCTGTTTCGTACCCGAACCCAATAACTAAGAAACCATCAATTATTTTCCCAACAGTAAATGTAGATGATAAGGGGTTTCACGAAGGGTTAAAGAAGGTGTTCAGTGATTCAAATTGTGAATCGTGTGTGATTAATATTGTCGGATGCTCAAAATACGGAGGACGTCATCAAGAAGCTAGACAACGGATTGCTAACGAGACTGGCTGCAAGGTCTGTGGATCGATCTGGACTATTTCCTTCGAAGGTATCGGGTACAACGGCAAATCCGCAACGTTTCGAAATCCTCAAGAATCTTATGGGGAAGACTTCGTAAGGGTCAGCCTTGGTTTTCGGTTTTCAAATTAGACGGAGCAA
>CAZSYU010000249.1:0-1914 GCA_964611345.1 uncultured Pseudomonadales bacterium | reverse complement strand
CAGCAATCCATTTCAAGAATCGAAGCACAAATGAGTCTTTTTCCTCATGCTCGACCTGATGCGAATCATCTAGTGCATCTTCAGATTTACGTGTTACGAACCATATTCCAGGATTAAAAATCCAAAATAGCGTAGATGTCTTTCCTGTGTCCGCTTTGTTCAGCAGCCAGTACGACAGAACCGGCGTAAGCGTTAGCGACACGAACAGGCTGGAAAGAATCGAAACGATGTAGGCCACGCCCAACGGAGCAAACAGACGTCCTTCCATTCCGCTTAACGCGAACAGTGGAATGAAAACCAAAATCACGATCATGGTTCCGAACACGATCGAGTTTCGGATTTCCACGCTTGCCTGAAACACGACCAACAACGCAGGTTTGGGGTTTCCAGCTTTGCGATTCTCTTTCAATCGCCGAAAGATATTCTCGACGTCAACAATCGCGTCATCGACCAGCTCTCCAATCGCAACGGCCAAACCACCTAAGGTCATGGTGTTGATAGACAAGCCAAAGGCCCAGAACACTAGCGCGGTCATCACGATCGAAAGTGGAATTGCCGTTAACGTGATAAAAGTTGTTCTGAAGTTCAAGAGAAACAGAAACAGGATGATAACGACCAGAATGCCGCCATCTCTAAGTGCCTCAATCACATTCTCAATCGCGTGGTCAATAAATTCTTTTTGCTTGTAGATGCTGGTGTCCATGATGATGTCGTCTGCGAGACGACCTTCAAGACTTTTTACAAGCTCTTCTATTCCAGCTGTTACCTCACGTGTGTCCGCTCCGGGCTGCTTGCTGACCGTCAGAATGATTCCCGGGCCACCGATGAAGCTGTGAGCGGATTGTTCTGAATCCGATGAGTTTTCCTCGCCTTTGTCTCGAAGGTACAACGCACTGTCACCGCGTTTGATCTGGGCACCTTCGACGATGCGGGCAACTTGCCCAAGCGTCACAGATTTTCCATCGCGGTACGTGATGACGATTCTTCTTAGCTCGTCAATCGACTCGATTCGACCAAGCGCTCTGACCAGAAACTCGTTGGGGCCTTGTTCGTCCAGATATCCACCTGTCGCATTGGCGTTGCTCATCGAGAGCGCTTCTTCGACATCGTGAATGGTCACGCCAAATTTCAGAAGCTTGTCCGGGTCGATCAAGACTTGATATTGCATCCGGTCGCCACCCATGACAAACACCTGCGAAACACCGGGAACGGTTAGCATTTGCTGGCGGACAACCCAATCCGCCATGGTTCGCATTTCGAGTGGTGACGTGCGTCGATGCACTTCCAGTGAGTTCTGATTTTTGGATGAAGCAACGATGGCGTACCAACGATCGGTTGCTCGATCGCCAATCATCCACTTTTCGTTGCGGATCTCCATTCGAATATCGAGATCACGCGACAACTGGCTTTCGAACTGACCGAATTGCTCAAGGATGGCTGGAGGGGCACGTTCAGAGTTCAGCATTGCAATTGACTCGTCTGCAACACTCGGGATCTCAAACAAGAAAGTCTTCTCGTTCGTTTCGCTCAACATCCCGGTCATGATGATCTGGCCCATGATCGAAGAAATCGGCGCGAGTTGCGGTTTTACACCCTCTGGCAATTGTTCGGCTACGACCGCCAACCGTTCGGCGACAATCTGCCGATCGTTGTAAATGTCGGTTCCCCAGTCGAACTCGATATAAATAACAGACAGGCCGACTCCGGAAGTTGAACGGACGTCCTGTACGCCAGAAGCACCATTCAACGCAGTTTCGATTGGAAACGATACGAGTGTTTCGACTTCTTCAGGCGCAAGCCCCAGAGCTTCGGTCATAATGACGACGCGAGGACGATTCAAGTTTGGAAATACGTCGATCGGCAGTTGCATCATTTGCCAGCCGCCGTACAGCAACAGAAACACCGACATTGCAG
>CAZSYU010000248.1:0-1959 GCA_964611345.1 uncultured Pseudomonadales bacterium | reverse complement strand
GTGATGTGGGTAACGATCAGTGTGAAAACGACAATGGTCATAACGCCCGGGTTCCAGACCCCAAACCACCACTGTGCGAGAAACTCCAACATTCAAATCTCCGTATTGTGCTGCCGTTCGGTCACTGCATTAGCACCTCAGGCGGTGCCGAATTGTGACAAGCAGGTAACTGAAAAGCCATTACCGCATACTGTCTTCGAAACCCTTGGCAACGCAGCGAACTGGCGCACAAACCGGTGCTTGTAAAGTTCCCGCCAATGACCCTCGAAACGTATTCGAGATATTGCTTTAGGTTTTATTTTATTATATTAATCAATTGCTTACTGAGCATTTCGAAAGTGACCAGAGAATTTCATACCCTCATAAATAGCGAAGATTTGGTAGCTGCGAGTCGCCGTGCGGAGAAGCTGGTCCTGCTCGACTGTCGGACCGTTTTGGGTGCACCAGACGCGGGACCGGCCGCCTGGGCCGCGGGCCACATCGCCGGCGCTGTGCACGCCAATCTGGAGACCCAGCTTGCCGCACCAGCGCACAGCAAACCTGGCAACCTCGGCGGTCGCCATCCACTCCCGGAGCGCGAGAAATTCAGTCGTCAATGTGGCGCTTGGGGAATTGATGCCACCACCCAGGTGGTGGCGTATGACGATGCAGGCGGCGCTTATGCCGCCCGTGCCTGGTGGCTGCTGCGTTGGCTGGGGCACTCATTGGTGGCCGTCCTTGATGGCGGACTGGACAGCTGGACCCGGCTAGCCACTGGCACGCTCGTAAGCAGCGAAGCCGACACCGCGGAGCGACCAACCCCAGTCCGGTTCGTCGCACGCGAGCCCTTGACCCGTATTGCTGAGCTGGCTGAAATCCAGGCACTGGCCGCCAATCCAGACGGCCAGCCAACCACCCACCTCATCGACGCACGTGCGCAGGAGCGCTTTACTGGCCAGGTCGAACCGATCGATCCAGTGGCTGGACACATTCCATCCGCCCTCTGCATGCCCCTGACTGGCAATCTCGACAACACTGGGCACTTCCTTGGGCCTGCGCAACTCGCGAGTCGCTTCAATAGCAACAACAGTTTGGACAGCTCAAACGGCGAAAATCTGATCTGTTATTGCGGCTCGGGCGTTACCGCCGCGCACAATATTCTAGCGATTTGTCATGCCGGGCTCCCGGAGCCGGCGCTCTACGTCGGTTCATGGAGCGAATGGTGTGCTGATTCGACGCGCCCCATTGAAGTGGGCGAGGCAGCGAGTCAGCGTGACTAAGCCCAGCCCGCAGACAGCGCGGCCAACCCAGAGCGCACACACCGGCGTGTGTTTACCCGCTGCACAGGTGCGCTGGGATGGCACCCAGTGCCTATCCGTGACCACCGGCGACCGCTATTTCTCCCCCGATGGCGCGGCCGAAGTTCAGCGGGTATTTATGGCCCCCGCCAATCTCACAGCGCGCTTTCGCTCCTGCACCCAAACCTTCACCTGTGGGGAAACAGGCTTTGGTACCGGCCTTAATACCGCCGTGCTCGCAGAGGCATTCTGTACCCACGCACCGCCCTCCGCACGCCTGCATCTGATTAGCTTCGAGCGCGCGCCGCTCGGCGCGGCCGATATGCAGAAGATGGCTGGACTGTGGCAACCAACCCTACCCGTGTATCGCGAACTGGCCGCGGGGTATCCGCCCTTGCTCACCGGCTGGCATCGATTGCATCTCTGTGGTGGCCGGGTCTGCCTGTCTGTGTACTTCGGCGCGGCCCTCGACGGCCTGGCTGATATCGCAGGTCGCCAGCGGCTACCGGTAGATCACTGGTTGCTCGACGGCTTTGCGCCGCAGAAAAATCCGTCCCTGTGGCACCCGGAGTTGTTCGCACAACTCGCAGGCTTTGCCACCCCGGGAAGCACACTCGCCACCTACACCGCGGTGGGCGAGGTGCGGCGCAATCTGACCGCCGCAGGTTTTGGCATGCGCCGC
>CAZSYU010000247.1:0-1978 GCA_964611345.1 uncultured Pseudomonadales bacterium | reverse complement strand
ATGCTATACTCAGGGTTCAATATTCTACCTCGCTCCGTTTTCTGGTCGGCAAACTTTAATGGCCGCTCGGATAACTTGGACGTTATGTGCCTTCAAATTAGTAATTAGGTGTTCTGCAAATGCCAGATTCCACAGTAAGCAGATGGAGGCAGCATGGAGCCATTGCAATTTGGCGCAATCAAGAATGCAGCTTTTGGAATCTGCCGGCTAACGCGGATGGCTGTCGGTCATTAATTGAATTGTTGACGCTGATGGTAAACGCAAAATGGTCCAGCAGCGCCAAGATCGCGATCGCAGCACCAGTTCAAACAGCGAATGGCCCTGCGACAGATTTAACTTTCCCTGAGTCATTTACTCTATCTCATCCCAAGGATCGGGTTGTTCCTGACCACTGGCAGCTTAACGAGAAAAATCCAATCCTCGAACTTGGTTGCGACAGACTCAAGGAGATGCTGGCCGCAGTTCAGGATATCGCCGATGGAAATGGCGACTATTCCATCAGCTTAGAATCGTGCCCGTTATGGGTGTGGTGGTGGGTCGAAGGCGCAGAAAACGGCACATAACAGGACGTTGATCCGAAGCGGAGAAGCCCGACTGGTCGGCTGGTCGCGATCAGTGCTATACTCAGGGTTTAAGATTTTACCTCGCTCTGTTTTCTGGTCGGCTTATTTGAATGGCCGCTCGGATAACTTGGACGTTATGTCGCTTAGAGCTAGGTTTGCAGAATCCTTTATTGTTTATGAATAACAAACGAAAAATCGTTGGGGCACTTTCGTTTCTGTTGCTAGCGCTGCTTGGTTGGTCGATATTTACTGGTGTCGGCGACATTCGCACTTACGTCACTCTCGGTGTTGGCGCATTGCTTGGTTTCCTCTACACCGTTATTGGTCGCGTTCCAAGTTGGATGGTAGATAACAGCTTGGGCACCATCACCAATGACGACGATCCTTCAAACATTCCCCCTCGAGTCTACTTACCCATTCTATTGGGCCTCATCACAATTGCCGTGATCTCATTGGTCGTCGTTCTGAATTTCTTCTGAGAATAGGGATATGCCGCACGCTATCCACCGAGCTTGATGAATTGTTTTGGACTAGTCGAATTGGTAAACTTGGCGGTTGTTCCTGGCGGATAACAGTCGCCCCTTGAGTTGACAAACGCGACATAACAAAACGTTGATCCCAAGCGGAGAAGCCCAACTGGTCGGTTGGTCGCGATCAATGCTATACTCAGGGTTTAGTATTTTACCTCGCTCCATCGTTAGGTCAGCAGGCTTTGTTCGCCGCTGGGATAACTTGGACGTTATGTTGCTTAAACAATGGTGAACGCAAAATGAGTATGCCGGGATTTGTTTTCTACTTTCGTTGTGAATCCTGTGACGCGACGAGCACTGCCTATTCCCTCTTCCCATTCCACGATATCTTTCGTCCAGACATTCAACTTCCGATTTGGAGCATCCCAAACCAGTGCTGGGGACACCTTCAGTTGTCGCTCAGCGCTCAGCAACGAGAAACTCTGGACTCCAGTCGCGAACGGCTGATCGAATTTGCGGAGTCGCTTTCTTCACCCGCTGTGACTGTTTGCGTCCCTAAACTGAAGGACGGCGAGAACGACCGTGTTGCGACAACACCGCCGCCAGTCTGCCCAAAATGCCAAAACTCTTGCGACGCGATCTTCGGTTATCCGCCCGAGGAATCGAACACTGGTATCCATGATATTACGATTGCCGAATTTGATTCTGCCCCACTTAACTCGATTGAGATATCAGTACGAACGCGCCATACCTGTGCATTGATGGGAATACAAACGATTGGACAATTGCGCAAACAAAGGGATAATGTAATCCAGCATGACCGGGCCGACGATTCAACTCGGGCGGAAATTGATCGCTGGCTTTCGATGGGAACCAACACACCAGACGCCACATAACAATGCGATGAACACGAAGCCGCTGGGGCCCGGTCCAATGAGGTCTCCG
>CAZSYU010000246.1:0-2001 GCA_964611345.1 uncultured Pseudomonadales bacterium | reverse complement strand
TGTTACGCTGGGTGAACACGATTCCTACTACAAATCATTTCGAATCGATATAACCGTGGAAAAATTGATCGGCGCGACGCAGTCAATTTCACTTTTTGTGAAGCCGTTTTTGCTGACGTAAATCCCTTGACCTGGAAAGCTGGAATGATACTATGTGAAACATACTAACACCGATTCAATTGGGGAGAAGTTGTGAGACATACGTTCCTTGGAGTTTTGTTGATCGTCGCTGTTTTCTTGAGCGGGTGCGAAAGTGAAATCAAACTTGCGAAACCCGAACTGTTAGACAAGGAAGAGGTGGCTAACTGCGTTAGTCTGGAAACGACAGGTGAATTGGAATTGCCGATCAAACTGCAAGCTGATGGTCGAGCAATCGACATAGGTTTCTTATCAAGTATTGGTCATGCAGGTCCTCTCGTCGCCGACATCGATTGTGACGGCGACCGTGATCTGCTTGTCGGGGATTTTCCTGGTTACTTCTGGTATTTCGAGAACAAAGGATCGGATACAGAACCGGAGTACATATCAAAAGGAAAGTTACAGGCCGGAGGCGAAGATGCTAAGACACCGGTTTACTGATGTATCGCATCCAGTCCACAGTTTGTGGATTACGACAATGACGGTATTCAAGACATCATCAGCGGTTCTCACGATCCGGGCGATATCTATCTGATCAAAGGTCTCGGTAAAGGCAAATATGCAAAGATTGAAAATATCGTGGACGAGAGCGAAGTGCCGCTGGTTCATCATCCGACGGAAATGGCCAGGTACAAACAGTACAAGGATCAAAAGGAAGAGAAGAACGTTCGCGACTCGGAAGAAGCAACGCAATGGCGACTCGCTTCGTTTGGTAGCTGGCCCGCTTCCGTTGATTGGGATGCTGACGGTGATCTTGATATGTTGATCGGGACATTTTCTGGCGAGTTGTTTCTGCGAACCAATATTGGTTCTCGCAGCCAACCAGTATTCAGCAGCGAGTCCGTTCAAATTGAGGCTAAGGGTGAGCCGCTTAAGGAATCGGGGCATGCCGCGCCGGTGGTTGCTGATTGGGACGGTGACGGTAATTGGGACCTGGTTATCGGTTCCAGTGATGGCAGCGTGGGTTGGTATCGAAACACTGGCAGCAAAGCCGCTCCAATTTTTAGCGCGCGTCAGTTGTTGGTAGCGCCGTGCGCTTCCGACAAATTTATGATGCAATATCATCGTGATTATGAATTGGCAACACCAGGCACCCGGGCCCAAATTTGTGTCACCGACTATAACCTTGATGGCAAACTGGATTTGATTGTTGGCGATTACAAGGACATCTTTGAAACCAAAGATCTGTCTGACGATGAGCAGCAGAAACTAGACAGTTTGATTGCACGCGAAAAAGAAATCTTGGGCGAGATATCGGCGATGCGAAATGAACTCGCAAAAACCTACAAAGAGATGAGTGAGGAAGAAGTGAAAGCAGCTCAAGACAAGATGGAGAAATTCATCGAAGAAGCTGGATTTGAACAGATAGCAGCGGACAAGAAACAGTACTGCAAGGAAGACAGTCGCGTCGTCAGCAACGTTTGGTTGTACTTGAGAAAATCTGTCGACAAGACAGATTCGATGGTAAGCCAGATAGGGCAATAGTACAGCCAATGGAGTTGATCCCGGATGACGCGCTGGAAAAATCAGCGGTTGTTGCCAATTGCACGATGAATCGCCAACGTTGCCTTCGCGGAAGCAATGGCTACGACGTTGAATTGCGATTTGATCCGCTGGATTACGTTATTCAAGCCAGCGAACATGCGCCCGTTCGCTGGCTTGACCTCTGCTGCGGTTCGGCCACGGCACTTGGCGAAGCTGCGACCATCATCGCAGAAAAAAATCTGCCAGCCAAAATTATCGGTGTAGATCTTGTTGGGATGTTTGCCGTCTCAAACAACGAAAATCTGACCCTGATAACAGCTTCGCTGAACGATTGGGAACCAGACGAACCCTTTGATTTGATCACTTGCGTGCACGGAC
>CAZSYU010000245.1:0-2024 GCA_964611345.1 uncultured Pseudomonadales bacterium | reverse complement strand
TAAGTGACTGACTGCGTATTCGTCATCGCTATCAAGAAAAGTTACGAATCGCCCCATTGAAAGCTTCACGCCGATGTTACGTGCTGCCGCTACACCTCGATTGACTGATCTTTGGAACAAATGAATGTCTGGACAGATTGACGAGTACCTTTCGACGACTTCGCTTGTGTTGTCGGTTGAGCCATCGTCGACGATGATCGCTTCCCAATCAGACTCAGATTGCGTCAACAGGGAATCCAACGAACCTGGTAGCAGCAACTATTGGTCCACCATCGAACGGAACATTTCCGATGATTTCACTGGCTACTTTGCTGTCTGTCGTTCTCGCAATTTCTGGTGGCTCAGAGCCGTCCCATACCCCGGTAGCAGTTCCACCGCCCTATGTCCCGGATACGGAATTGGCGAAGTATCCAATTGTTGTGATTGGTAAATGGGAAGGCGCCAAATTCGAAAACAAAAGTGAGGTCGAAGACAGTGTATTGAAAAAATATTTTGTGACGACCAGGTTCGTTGTCGAGAAAGTAATCAAGGGTGAAGTTGATCCTGGCGAGCAGACTGTATCCATGGGCTATGCGATCGGCTGGGAAGAAGATGGCCAGGTCATGAGCTACATGTCAACTGAGATGATTGGCGATGCTGATGTATCCGAATCAAACCTGTGGTTCCTGAAACGCAAATCATTCGATGACGGTAGCGGAGAAAAGAACTACCTGCATCTTGAATCCTATCGTGGCATCCAACCCGCAGAACTCGAACCATATTTTCTGGCACTGGGCAAAGACGATCCTGGAGCAGAAATAAAAGGACTCCTCGCCTCGAAATCCACCATGACTGTCCGGCGTGCTCTCTACTACGTGAGCGGAGACAACTACCCTCTTCCCGGATGGTTTGATGAATACTTGAGACTTCTGCCGCGAATTGAAGATGCAGAGAATGGTCGAGCTCGTGAACCTTTGACCGAACTCTCGTCAACGGTTGAAGCCATTATAGAGAACGATGCCGTTGGATCGTTGGCCGCGTGGACCTATGCTGACCTGTTGAATGAGAAATCAGTACCGCGAATGCGACAACTGCTCAATGACAAGGACAACAATAAAGCTTGCGTCGCGGCAACGTCATTGATCAAGCATGAAGACTGGAATTCGATTAAACAGATTTCGGAAATCGCTCCACGACTGAAGGGGATCCCCGGAGCAGGTCTAATCAAACAGCTAGAGAGTGTAGGCGATGAACAGGCAATGCCAGTGCTGGTTTCAATGCTCCAGACTGGCAAAGGTGATTCGAGTTGGGCACCTTCTCCAGCGATCGATGCACAATCCCAAATAGAAAGACGGATAGGGATTCAACTTCCGTTTGATGCCGAGCTTGGCAAAGAACTTTGGGATTCGATCACTGCTTTGGCGTCGAAGAAAGTCAGGCTTGAACGAATCAATCTGCTCAAGAAGAAATTTGGTTCACACGTAAAGGCAGAACTGGTTGGTGATGAATCGAATTCCAAAATCAGAATCACAAACCACAGTGAGTTGACCATTGAAATGCTCAAGTTACCACGTTCGATTGACATCAGAACGCCTCGCGGGTTAAGTAGCGAGTACACGCAGTCCGATCCAACTGCGGTCTGCCAATTGAAGTCGGGGGAGTCCAACGATTTTAAAATTGAACTTCGGCCAGAGTTTTTTGTCTGGCCTGTTGAGAAGCGGAGCATTGAAGTCGAGTTTGAGATTCCAAACGGAGATCTATCGCGGAAATTCTGGACAGGCACTCTTTTGGTTGACTTGCAGGGTGAAAATTGGAATGAGGAAAAGCCCGAAGTTAAAGAAGTGTTGGAGCGTTGGCCAAATGGAAACTTGAAAGTTAAAGGCCAGGAAACGAATGGAATCAAGACCGGGAAATGGGAGTACTTCAACGAGTCGGGGGATCGAGTCAAGACAACAGAAGGTGGGACGACTTCGGTTTGCAATCCGGATCACCCTGCCAACAAAGGGCAAGGCTTGGGGAAATAGCTCGTGTCTGGCCTATCGAGC
>CAZSYU010000244.1:0-2036 GCA_964611345.1 uncultured Pseudomonadales bacterium | reverse complement strand
AAGGGAAGAGTTTAGGTGGTGTATCAGCTTGAAATTGAAGGCAGATTTTCGCCAATTTCAGACGTTCGCCTCAAAATTTCGAACGACGGATTTACAGCGCATTCCTGCCGTAGCGATGAGCGGCTTACTTGGAGCGAATTTAGGACGCTGAGTTTTCGTGAACTCCCGTGCTTGAGGAGGCTTGCTGAGAGCGAAGATGTTTCACGGCGTCACTCGCCAAGACATGTGCGCATGAGATCTAACAATTCATCAGGTGTGTGGTCAGGCGTACCGGGGAATTTTATCTGTTTTAGCGACGTCCCCCATGTCTGTGGCGTATAGTCAGTATTCACACCATAGGCTGCCTTCTGCATTGCCCGTGCCTGCTCTTCATTTCCAAGTAGGCATTCGAACGCGATGGCTGAAAAATAATTGGCGGCGTAGTTCGGGTTTCGATCGATAGCCTCATACGCGGCCTGAACGGCAGCCTCGTAATTGCCCGCGACGCCTTCACAACCTGCTCGATAATTGGCCCATAGCGCATATCGTGGATGCCGGGGCGCGCGGGCTTCTGAACTTCTGATCAGTTGCAAGCCCTGATCCGGATTACCCAAATAACATGCCGACCATCCGAGAACGGCGGCGGCGTGTGGCTCATTTGGATCTAAGGCGAGGGACTCAGTCAGCAATCGATGCGCTTCTTCGGTCTGGCCTGTCATGAAATTGGCGATGCCTGCCCCCATCAGGACTTGTGGATCACGCGGCGCGACGGCGCGAGCCTCTGCGAGAAGCGCAAATGCCCGTTGGATATCCCGGGCGGGGTCATCGGAATATCCACTGACGACATTCTGTGTAAGCTGGATGGCAAGAAAGCTCTTCACCTTTGGATCATCAGGTGCGATGCCAAGTGCGCGTTCCAGCAGATCAACGATCCGCATAGCTGCCTCATCACTATAAACCTCGCGCTCGGCCTCGGCGGCCTGGATGAGCTCATAGACGGTTAGATCAAACTCACTCTTATCGTGAATGCGACCAATTTCGGATGCCTGAATCTCGCTGAAGATCGCGGTCGCAACATGTTGGATCACGCGGTCCTGAAGCTCGAAGAAATTGTCGAGTGGTTCGGAGAAACGTTCCGACCATTGCTGGTCTCCCGTACTCACATCTATCAGATCAACCCGCACAACAAGCCTGTCACCCGCCTCGGTCAATGACCCCGACACGATGTATCGCACGCCGAGTTCAGCGGCGGCGCCTGCTGCGGATTTTGTATCGGGCATGATGGTGCGGGTCGAACTGTAGGGCGCAATGCGCAAGTTTGGCACGCGGGACAAAAGCGAGGTCAAATCCCGCGTCATACCGCCAACCAGAAAAGCGCGATCCTCGCTGAGATTCTCATTCTCTAACGGAAGGACACCTAGTGACAGCCGTGTATCATCCAATATGGTCTCGACAACCTCCGAGGTCGTTACCGAGGCCGTACTGCCAATCGAGAAGGCCTGAGATATGCCGAACGCACCAATGCCGATAACAAAAGCCGCCAACGCATAGTCCGGCCAACCCAATGACCGAACGGCAACCGGGGAAAGCCTATCTGCAGACGTGCGCTTAAGTCCCCCGGGCGTGATCTCAAAGATCCATGCCGCGGCAAGCAGGAGCGGAAAAGTGAAGATAAGAAGTATCGCAACGACGCTATCAAGCCAGTCGGGCAGATTGAGTGCAGGTGTCATGACGCTGACGACCTGCATAAGCACCCAGCCAGCCACGATATAAGCCCCGCCAGCGCGTAGAACATTACGGCGACGAAGTTCCGAGAAAAAATGGATGAATTTATCTATCACCGGATTGTCCCCCTATCCGTATCCTGCTCCTAATTTCTTTTACATTGCAGCTGCAATACAAGCAAATGGGCGCGGGAGTCCTTCTTTGAGCGTTTTAAGCCGCTCACTACGGCAAGTTTACTCCGGTTTTCAGACATAGAATTTAAATGAACCAATGTCTGATTAGGGCCAATAATTGCCGTGCAGTTTCAAACTGCGGCACCACCAGATTTTAGC
>CAZSYU010000243.1:0-2068 GCA_964611345.1 uncultured Pseudomonadales bacterium | reverse complement strand
TCGTTTTGACCTTCGGCATTAGTTGCTCCAACGCTGCGTGATTTCGTCCAGTTCTTCCCCTAGGTCAACCAGTTGGCGATGCTGCGATTCGTCGATCCAACCGTCGTCTGCAATGGCGAACGCCAATACCTGACAGGCTTTGACCAAATCACAGAGATCATTCGGGCGAAGGAACTGAGTTGTTGCACCCGACTGGTTCGTACGAAAGAAATTGAACAGGTAGTTGCTCTCGGGATCGCCGTCAGTCTCGCGATAAACATGGATTACCAACTCGCCAGCTCCGGCGATGAAATAGGGGCGTTTTCTTGCTTCCGAAGATGTTGTGCTCATTAGGATGCCATTGCTATTGAGAATAAAAAATGAGAGGGAGCAAGTGCTCCCTCTCGCGACAACTGACGAATCAGTTCCCGTTGCGAGACTTGGAATCAGCTTTCCTTTCCTGATTCCAAATCCAGCTGTAGGCAAAATCCATTGCCTTTGACACCACTGGCAAATCACTGTGACCAAACGAATTCGAGTCCTTGAACTCGTTGCCGTCCTTGTAACTCCTCGATACAACGACGTTGTACCAAGGCTTCCCTTTGTCACTGCGGTTTTCCCAAATGGTTGCCCGAATGCTTCCGAGCTGTATCTTCTTCACTGGTTGTTGTGCCATAGCACTCTCCAAATGGCCTGCACGCAGGCCGGTTATTAAAACAACTTTGGTTTCGAGCCTAGTAATCCGTAGGCAACAAAACCGTGGTCGCGATTCGGTTCGATTCGGTGATAATCCAGAACACCGTTTCGTTCCTGTTTCGATAAGTTGAAAGCAACCTCCCGTTCTGATTGAGAGCTTGGTCATTCAACGCCCAGTCATCCATCGAGACAGTTCCCCAGTCACCTTTCGAATGGCGAGCCAAAGCGTTCGCCACCTCAACAGGCGAAAGTGCCTGCATTGCGGCGGCAGTTATTGCCACGCTACCGATCGGGAAAAGGTCATTGCCAACAGGGATGACTATTTTCGTGTTTTCCATTTTCATTTTTCTCTGATATAGCTAGAGCAAGTTACGTGAGGGATGCTCAAGCCGTTAATCACTTCCCTCGTTGAACGTTTGCAATGCAACTGCTCAGCGAGAAGCGCGGCGAGAAAGAAAATGAAAGAGGGGGCTTCGATTGAAGCCCCTTCTAGTGGTTTAAAAAATCACCCGACAAAAAGTGGGTAAAAGGAATCCCAAAATTAGAAAAGGAAGAAGTTGTTCGCACTTTTTCTTGACCTTTCTAAATTTTGGTTCAAACCGTGAAACCTTCACAAAACCAAAGGAAAGTTGTTTAGGTGTTTTCATATTGCCTCCATGTTGAATGAATAAACCGATTTCCAATGTCCATCTTGAACTTAACTTCGCCTTGATGGTTAGGCGGAACGGGAAACGAAAGCTGACGCGTGTGGCGTCAGCTTTTTGCTTCCTAAAAAAAGCACCGATGTGTTTCGAGGGTTCGAACGATCACAAAAGTGCAAATACCGACAAAGCCGATGAAGGCTAAGAACAGCGTCGTCGAGGAAAATTCCGTCCGCTCCTTTTTAGGTGCGGCCTCGATACGCATGACGTTCTGCCCCTTCTGATTCTTGATCGTGTTGATGAACACAACCGGAGGGAGGGCATCACCTTCGAGAAAAAACGCTTCATCACCGTCTTGATGAACTTCAATACGGTGAATACGCCGATTAAGACTGTTCTCTCCAGCGGCTACGATGACCTGAGAAAACACTTCACTTCCACGAACTATTGCCATGGGACTCTCCTTGATGATTGCCGCATCCCCAAACACGTTGGTGCAATGCGGCTGGGTTAACACCGAAGACTCAACCACGGTTGACTCTGCGCTATATTCCCAGCTCAAAAGAAGAGAGTGAAAAACGAGGAATCCACGGACTCCTCGCTGACTTTCAAAAACAGCACGCTGTTTCAGCAGTCGATCTTTTGCCAGCAACGCAAGTCACTAGCGGCGATTGAAATCACGATTTCTTACGCCAGCCGTTTTTAGTTCGTTTCCGGGCCAATGGAAGAATCGGGTTTATTGGTGCGAGTAT
>CAZSYU010000242.1:0-2090 GCA_964611345.1 uncultured Pseudomonadales bacterium | reverse complement strand
GAATTGATGTGTCCGAAAATGATAGTAGCGACGCTAGCCCAGAAGCTCAAACAAGAAGCTCAAACTAGAAGTTCGAACGCGTCGAGGTCGGCTAGCGCCGATAATGAGCGGCCAAGCAGTGCCGCCCCAAGCGCCTGGCCGCGTTCGTTGCCCAGATCCAGCGTGCCGGCAATAACCACGGCATAACACATGAGATACAGGGCTGAGGTTCGATAGCGTTCCTTACATTGGTCCAGCGTGTAGCCCTCTACACCCGCCGCACACAGCGTTTGATGATACAGCTCAATGAGTTGGGCACCTTCCGCCCGTAACAGCTCTGAAGGTAGGCTCTGGGTGAGGAAGTAGGCCAGATCCTGTTCGCCACAGGAGCTGCAGACTGATTGCCAGTCGATGAGCGCCAGTGGGTCTTTGGCCCCCGTACTTTGGTTAAGAGTGCTTTGATCAGTAGTGCTTTGATCAGCGGCAAAGAACATGTTGTCGAGGCGCACATCAGCGTGGACCAGCACTTGCGGCCCCGAACTCATCTCGGCGAGCAGCCGGACAACGTGGTCGGGTAAGGCCCCCCCCTTGTCCGCAGCCACCTTGGGTATCACCGCAGCAAACTTTTCGAGCACCACGGGCCAGCCCACACCAAAGCCACCGATCATGCCCTCTGCCTGGGCCGGATTGTTGTGCGAAACCAAGCCGGGCAGGTCGACATTCCAGGTGGCCGCGTGCATAGCCGCAATGGCAGCCACCGCACTGCGAGCATCGGCAAGCGTTGCCCCGGCGACCTGGTCACCCAACCGATAACCCTGCAAGTCCTCCAGCACCAGCACAAAGTCATGGGACTCGGGATCAAACTCAACCGCCCAAGCCCTGGGTACGCGGATCGGGATAGCGGCGGCGTAGTCGCGATAAAAATCGACCTCGCGGCCATACATGTTGTAGTGCATCGCAACGCCACGGTTCTCAGGCGCAGCCGACGGAAACTTGATGATTACCGAGTCGTTGGCACCGTTGCTGACAAACCGTGCTCGTGTGACCTGCCCAATAATTCCTGATCCTTCGCCAAAGGCCTTGACCTCCAGCTCGGTCACTTCCTTGCCAAGTTGCGCACTTAGCCAATCAGCACTTACCGCCTCTGGCGTAGTTGGGTATGCCCCCACTACAGGCCTAAGACAACTTTAGCGATGATATTTTTTTGCACCTGTTCCGAACCACCGAAAATCGAGCTGGCCCGATTGTTTAAATACACCCCAACTGGTGTATGCGTCTCGGCGGGACCAACGCATTCCTTGTCTTGCAAATCCAGCAGCGTGTTGTGCGGTACCGCGTGATAACCAAGTGCTTCGAGCTTTAATGTCGACAGCCGCTGACCAATGCTGACAGAGAAGTTTTTCATCAGTGACGATTCAGGGCCCGGGTTGTCGCCTTTGGCAAGGCGGGCCTGCAATTGGGTTTCCATCACCTGTAAGGCGTGCATCTCTATCTCGACTTCATTGCGACGCGTTGCGATGTCGTCATCAAAGTACTGTTCATTCGCTAGCAAATTATCCAGCGATTCAAGCCCAACAAACGACCGCGTGGCTGCAGCCCCACCACCGCGCTCGTACTCAAGCAAATACTTGGCAACGGCCCAGCCGTCGTTTTCGGCGCCCAGTCGGTTTGCAATTGGCACCCGCACGTTGTCAAAGAAGACCTGATTTACTTCGTGATCACCCGCCATGGTGATAATGGGTTCAACGGTGATGCCTGGTGTGGCCATATCTATCAACAGAAAGCTGATACCTGCCTGGGGCTTGCCATCGGGTTTGGTTTTAACCAGACAGAAAATATGATCGGCGAACTGCGCATGAGTCGTCCAGATTTTGGTGCCGTTGACCAGGTAGTCGTCGCCATCTCGTTCGGCACGGGTTTTCAGACTGGCCAGATCTGAGCCCGAGCCAGGCTCGGAGTAGCCCTGACACCAGTAATGCTCACCGGTGAGCATTTTTGGCAGATACTCTGCCTGCTGCTCCGGCGTACCGTACTTAAAGAGGACAGGCGCCAGCATCCGGAGCCCGAGGGGTATGAGACCAGGCGCTCCGGCGCGGGTGCATTCTTCGTTG
>CAZSYU010000241.1:0-2095 GCA_964611345.1 uncultured Pseudomonadales bacterium | reverse complement strand
AGAAAGCAGCATCCAGCACCAGCGAGCCGAAGCTCCACGTGGCAGTGCGACTTCCTGAATCGTAGCTGAACGCCACGCTTGAAGCATCGACCGACGTACCAAGCGTGTCGTTGAAGATGAGCAAATCATCCTGGTTGACGTTCACATCCTGATCAAACGTTACCGCGTACGTGCTGATTTGATCTGGCCGAGCCAATACACCGCCCTCGTCACGGACGATACTGGTCACCAACGGGGCGCCAAACTCAAACGCCCCAATATCGACCGTCCCGAACTTTACACGATTAAAGCCCGCACCACGTTGATCCGTCAGCAGTGGATTGCCATCGGCATCGACCGCAAGCGCATTGTCACCCGCATCAATCGCCGGGCTACCTGCCAACAGTGCATGCGTCAGCGTCGGACCGCCATTGTCTGCAAGTTGGCCGAGCAGGGGATCGACGTTCTGCAAATTCCCCGGACCATTGGCGATCGCCTGAAGCTGTGATGGAAGCAACCCGTTTGTATCACCGATCAGGCTGTGGCTTACCGTGAAAGTCGCATCTGGTTCTAAGACAGAAAAGTCGGATGCCACCCCATCGTCGGTGTTACCTGCAACAATCGAATTTTCGATCGTGACCTCAGGAAAGGCCTCGACTGCGTCGAGTACGAAAATCCCACCCCCCAGAGCGTCACTCCCTCCAGTCACCGAGTTGCCAACAAGTGTGCTGCCAGACAACGTCACCGATCCCCTATTCGAAAAAATTCCCCCGCCGTCCGCACTGCTGCCGACGGCGGAATTGCCACTGACCGTACTGTTAACCAGGCTTATTTCCGCTATAAACACGTATATGCCACCACCCGAGGCAAATCGACCTGAGGCGACGTTTCCGCTTACCAGGCTATCGACCAAACTCACCGAGCCGCTACCAGCTTCAATCCCGCCACCGTCACCTCCACTGGTGTTTTCGGTGATAGAGCTACTGATCAAGCTGACCGAGCCGCTACCAGCGGAAATCCCGCCACCGCCACCTGTACTGGTGTTGTCGGTGATCACGCTGTTGACCAAACTGACGTCGCCGGTAAGAGCACGAATTCCACCTCCATCGACCCCGGAGGAACTGTTGCCAGTTCCGGCAGTGTTGCCGCTGACTGCGCTGTTGATCAGATTGACCGAGCCCGAGGACGTAAAAATTCCGCCGCCATCGTCGCTGCTTTGGTTGTCAGATACCTCGCTGCCAACCAGGGTAACCGCGCCAGAATCCGTATGAATTCCTCCGCCCAAGGCACCTCCAATCGTTGTGCTGTTGCCGCTGACTGCGCTATTAAACAGGCTCACCGAGCCTGTATTCGTGTAAATCCCTCCCCCTTCACCGCTGCGACCACTCACGTTTCCAGAAACCGAGCTATCAGTCAGACTTACCGATCCACCATCGGCAGCAATGCCACCACCGTTTCCGCCACCGCCAGAATTCACGTTCCCGTTGACAGAGCTATTGGTAAGGCTGACCGAGCCAGACAAAGAAAATATCCCGGCACCGTCCGCACCACCCCCCGCAACTCCGTTGCCGAAAACGTCGCTGTTAATCAAGGAAAGCTGACCGCCAGATTCAAAACGGATTCCACCACCGCTGAACGTAGCCAAAACAAAGTCATCAAAAAAGTTGTCACCATCTACGTACCCCCCGGTCAGTGTCAAACCGGACAAGGTCAAGTCGCCATTTTCCGATGAAACAAAACTCAGTACCCGCGAGTTGTCGTCCAGCTGATCCGGATTGCTCGCAAACTGATCGGTGGTGCTCCCTGAGCCCAAAACGGTATCGTCACCGTTGGCGTCAGCCGTGATCACGATATTGTCTGCACTCGCCCCATCGATCGTCAGCGTTTCAGTTACAGTCAGCTGAGTACCGTTCAGACGGATCAAACTGTCATCACCACCGGTAAAGACAGTTCCATCGAACGTGATTGCGTCTGCACCGGGGTTGGCGTTGGCATCAAAAATGGCCTGCCGCAAGCTTCCAGGTAAATCTCCAGCAGACGTGACGACGCCGTCACTGTTGTTGGTGACGGTAAACGTCGCCAACAGACGCCGATCTTCGAGCGAATGAAAGTCCAG
>CAZSYU010000240.1:0-2097 GCA_964611345.1 uncultured Pseudomonadales bacterium | reverse complement strand
TCGAATCGTTTCGATCCCTTCCGACCGAGTCGTTACCGAACCAGTTCCTGGAACAAGAAACCCACTGAGGACTGATTGTTCAAAAAAGAATACTTCTGATTGACTGGTTTCAAACAACGAACCCGTGATTGCTCCTGAAGCGGTCCGCAATTGAAAACTCCCAAAGCACCGCACACCTACAAAATCCTCTGTGACCTGCAGCGTCGCGTCTCCCCTCGCATTGAAAACCGCATCGATTTCTCCCGGACCGTAGTCTCTCGCCGCCCCCGGAAGACAACGCGGGAGGGTCTGCACATCAGTTCGAGCAAAATCGAAGAACCTGTGATCAAATCCATCTCCAGAAAAAGCGACGCTCGAAGGAGATGCAACCAGCCTCACTGGCCCGACAGTCCTGTTCGCTTCGATCGACAAACGCGGGCTCAGGTTATCTCCCACCACCACCGATCTCGTTTCCTCAAAATTAATTCCAGAGAACGGGTTAAAGACAGACTCTTGCATAAGTAACTCGTCTTGGTTCGCACGAATCCGTAGATCGGCTGTTCCGCCATGAAAGAACGTTGCGGTATCGTGGCCCTCTCCAGCATCAGCGATGATGTCCAATCGAGGCCCTTCATGGTGAAACTCGAAATCTTCACTGAGGAACGTCATGCGGGCAACGCTACTCGTCAACCCCGCCTCGTAGACCAATTCGTCTGTGCCGGACGTTCCAGTCCAAGTCAACGGGTGATTTATCGAAGTAACGACATCGAACCCCGATGTACGCACATCCCCCCGGAAGGGTTGCCCAAAATCCGCCCTTTTTCTCTCAGGGTCAACGAACACCCGGGACAAATTGGATTGTTCGACAGTGCCAAAAGTCATGGAGGACGTTTGCGAAGACGGCCCCGGCAACATGTCGACCTCGATGTCCTCAAAGTTGGTCAGTGTCACTCGCTTTTCGACATCTGAAAAAATCAGCGTCGTGTCACGATCAGGAACAGGACGTCTCGCAAACCGAGCCACCGTTTCGTCTTGTTCTTGCATTCGCATTAACACTTGATCGAAACCACTACGTTCGAAGCGATCAGACGACGCAACAATTGTCTCATAGGCACCGATCTGACTGATTCTGAAATCCGGCGTAACCCAAGTCAAACGTCGACGCCCGATGATCAATCGATCATCTTCCGGTGAGTCAAAGAACGTAAATTGAGCAATGTCTTGAGAAACCAAATCTTCAACGCCTTCCAACTGCCAGACCCGACCAGTCGCTGATGTCATCGTAATGCCCTCCGGGCGAGCGACCAATCTCTGGGCCACGCCAACTGCAACCTCGACAGAATCGTCTCCTCCTTCGCTGCCAACCAACTCAAGCGACCGAACACCTGTCGCGGTAAGAAGGCAATCCTCGCACACCAGCGTCGTCAAGTCATTTTCAATCAAGATCGAATCGTCACCCGATGAATCTTCCATGACGATCCGATCATCTTCGTCAGCGCGAAAATCAATGACTTCAAATCCCGCAGCAACCACTCTGCCAGAGCCGGAAAGAACGGTGATTGAGCGACTCGTCATGTTCGCTGTCTCGCTCACGCCCGGGTCGGCTCTCAAAACGACCCGGTCTTCTCCACCCAGTCCCCGAACGCGCACGTCGGACCCGTCTGTTGGGAATCGGCTAATCACGCCGTTGATTGCAACCGTCGACCGTTCGACATTGATCACGACAAGATCGTCTCCCTGGGTTCCGTCAAAGACGGTCTCTGATTGCTGCACGGGAGCGAGTAGCAGCGTCAGGAACAACGTACTAATAAGCATGGTGGGAAACCTTAAGCAATGGTGCAATGGCCGAAATTGTGCGAAGGTCTAAACGCTGGGACTACCCGTATTTTAGCACTATTTAATGCAAGATCGAGACGAAAATGAGCAAAACGTTCGAGTCCTCGCTTGCTATTTTCCGGTCCACCCGCCTGATAATGATTGCGATCGGATCAAAGTCGCCTCGCGGCCCCGGCGTCTTTTAATACGCATGTGCTTTGCACAGCTAAGTTTACGAAAATTGGCGTCGACCTACCGCCGTTTTTTTGGGGGGATCAAGCCGATAGATTTGATTCGATTGTT
>CAZSYU010000239.1:0-2103 GCA_964611345.1 uncultured Pseudomonadales bacterium | reverse complement strand
GAGGCGCGTCATTCACGCTAATCCGAACGGGACACTCCAAGAGGTTCGAAGAATTCACAACATTCTTCGACTTGGTCGGGCTAATGCTCGAACCGGCTGAACTTTCCTTTGAACACGCAGCAAAAAAACAAATGCCTATCGCGCTCGCTAGAACCGTTGCGGCAACAAGATACCTTATCATTCTCGTGTTAACTTTCGTTTGCAAATAGTAAAGTACGGGGAAAGGTCGTATCTCTCAGTCCAGAGATGCTTTAGAAAATTGTTCTTAATTATTAGAAGGGAATTTAAATTCTTCCACTTTTTCGGTACTAAGATTTTCTCGGCTAGGTATCGCTGCCTCTTTAGATCCAGAACACCCAATGGAAATTGCAGCCAGTATCGAAACTAGCATTAACAATACGATTTTTTTCATCTCGCTCATCCTAAAAATAAAGATTGCTCAAATAGTCATGAGCAATCTCCTTGGAAAAAATAATAAAAATCAGACTAGAGAGGCATCTAGTCTAAGGATACGACGTTACCGTCATTCATGGCTGACAAACGATACATAGTTATCAAATCTGTAGCATCGGATAAAGAAACAACGGAGCCATCACCAAGTGCGAAGTTCACGACTCCCGTATGATATGAACTGTAAACGTGAAGGTCTCTTCCACCGAGTGCACGGACGGCAAGACCAGTACGGTCATAATTCCAATCGATCATGGGGATGTTTATAGCCCCGATCCACGCATGCCCGACCGAGACCTCGCTAAAGAGCGCGATCGGCTGACCTGCAATTTCTCCAAAGAGTAGTGTGTTGGTTGATCCGTCCAAGATTTCTCCAAATCTGGTCTCGGATCGATTGCCCAATATCCCATTGTAGCCCGCCCATTGAGCGGCGCCTGTTATAGGGGTTGCGCTCGTGGCTTCGCCTACTACACCTCCAACCGGCGAGTAATTTGTCGCTCCGAAACTGACGCCAAATACATCATCATCCCTCAAATCACGATTGATAGAATCATTGTAAAAACTGACCGTGACCACCTGCTCCGGGTTTGTGTTATCCGATGGGCATTTCAGGGAAGGAATTTGAGATTGAGAAGCCAGTCGCGTGTTAAATAACATGCTGCCCGTGGGATCAAAATTTAACCAGCTGCCGTTCCCGTTCCCATCATCCCCCAAACGATCAGGACTCAAGTTTGGCTCGACTAGTTGAGCAAGGTTGTCCTGCTCCATAAAAGAAAGGATTTGAGGGAATACCCCCAGTTGCTGCGGGTCTTCTCCTGGCAAATTATTTTGCAACGGCAGTTCGGGCCCGAGTATTCCAGGAGGGAATCGCCCGTTTGCAGATTCAAAGCTCAACGTAGCCAAGGCAACTTGCCTAATATTATTCGCGCAACTCATGCGACGCGCAGCTTCTCGGACCGATTGTACGGCTGGAAGAAGCATCCCGACTAGGATGCCAATAATGGCAATCACGACGAGCAACTCTACGAGTGTAAAAGCACCTCGATTAGACAATTTATTCACTTCTTACTCCAAATTAAATTGACATCCACAACTATGACATCCAAGTCTATTAATAGGACCGCTCAACGAGTTTTCTGCTGAACGGTCCATACTGTTTTGCCAAGAATAATAAAAAATTCAGCTTAGCGACGACGATGTATCAGTCCAAGACCACCAAACAATCCCAGCAGTGCGAGTGAACTCGGCTCTGGAACAGCAGACGTTTGAACTAACGAGAGGCCGGCGAAAGCTGTGTTATTGGTATCGAAAGGAAATCCAAGGTCTTCTGTAAACACCTGCAACTGGCCATCTGCTCCCACAGTCGCATTGCCGATTAACGAGCCAAAAACGCCAAAGGTAGTTTGAGTCCCCAGTGAGGCCCCGGCTGCATTACCGAAAAAATGGTCCACACCAAAGTATCTGGTGGCATCAGCAGCACCCGCGATTTGGGATGTGCTGGCAGCAGAGAACCCAGTTGCATATTGCAGATCAACGGCACCAGTACCAGATATATAAATGAACTCCACATCGTAGGTGCCTTGTTGCAACCCGGTGAGTGTCGTAACAATAGGCAGATCGCCGGCAGTTCCGGTATACCCCAGGGAATTAAAG
>CAZSYU010000238.1:0-2110 GCA_964611345.1 uncultured Pseudomonadales bacterium | reverse complement strand
GCTTTTGGAAACAATGATGTTCGCCGCGGCCCGGTGAACGTTGCCGTTATCACGATCAGTAAGGGGTAAGCCTTTGCTCACTTATCAAGTGCGACCGAGAGTGCTTCGATGCGACGCTGGTAATTTGCGTTTTCCTTGCCACTGCAGTGTTTGCTTTACTTTCTCGCCGGGGCAACCATTCGGCACACAGCAGGATGGTGGCCGAACTCTTACGGTGGACGACGACCCTTCCTTGACTTTTGACGCTAACACCGGCCGTCACTTTGTTCTTTCATCGCTTGCTCCATTGGACGTAACGGTCAATTACCCCAGCACAGTCGTTGAACTTAATGGCAATGTGTTGAACGTAAAGAAACGGTGCGATTCGTTGGCCGAACTTGAGGGCGTGATCACTAGTGTGTATTTTGCATTGCCCGCTCTGCTGAATTGCGCATTTGCGGACCCGCCAATAGTTGAACGTGTTAACGGACTGGCTGGAGAGGATAGTTTCAGTTGGGAACTGAAGGAATGGGCGTTGGACGCCAAGGTCACGTCGCAAGAACACCAAGAAGAGATCTTTGCTGAATCATTTGGCCGAATTTCACTGATCTGCGATCAGCAACAGCGACGTCTTTTTGCTGCCTTGCACTATTTTTACACAGCATGTCGTCTGTCACGTGTCGCTAAAACACCGGGAGAATTTGTGCCTGAAATGCTACTGAACTTGTGTAAAACACTGGAAGCCCTGTTTCCGCCAGATGGGGACGGGCGTACGCGTGACGCAGTCAGGACGGGGCTTCATGGCTTAGGCTATAGCGAACAGGAAATTGATTGCAATTTCACTCCAGCAATGGCACTTCGCAACGAAATAGATGTTGGGCATGTCGAACTTGGGGTGTTTACGATGGACGAACTGACTACTATCCACCAATACACTCAAAGCGCGGAAGGAGAGTTTCGCCAAATGTTCAAGCGACTTTTTGATTGCATAGAATCTGGGACGCTACAGATCAAACCATATGACGAACGTCGCCCTCGGAAAAGTGCACTAAAGATAGTTGAACGCTTGAAGATGTGTGGACCTGATCGGAACGCGTGACAACAATACGATGCACACGGAGCCGCGGGCCGCGCGGGTTTTTCTGCTTGCAAGTCGATCGCCGCTGCCCGGTGATCGTTGACGTTATTCCGCTTGCGCAAATACTGAACCTCTTTCTGAATGCCGTGTCATAGTGTCAGGAGCATTGAATGACTATCAAAACACTTGACCTCAACGAGACCGCGTTTATTTCCAGCGTGGCGTCCGATGTGCGAGATTTTTTCGTCGACGCGGTTAATCCTGATCTTTCCGAGCGAAAAGTCAGTTTCGACACGCGAGCCCCGTCACAACGCGAGGCGTATTCGTCGGACGTACTTTCAACTTCTGGCCAACTCATTAATGCGGTCGAGCAAATGAGATTCGCAACTGAGATGTTGTCTGGTTTTCGGAGTAATGGAAACTCCGCAATGACCCGCTATGACTACATCGTATTTCAGATGGAGAATCATCTTCTTCGTGCTGGAATGATTGTGGATAGATCCCTTAAACTTGTGAATTCTGTTTTCAATCTCGGCAACCCACCCGCACAATGCAAATTTGATGTCGTTACGAAAAACAGATACGTTGTGAATTCACCCTCCGCAGGGGCACTTAAGGCGATTCGAAAGCGGATGCAAAGCACTCAAGCAGAGCGCAATAACGTCGTTCACTCAAAATCGTACGATCATGACGACCTCTATCATATTGGTCTTCACTCGACGATGCTTAGGTCTGGCACGGACGCAACGACCGATTGGGCAGCTCAATTCATCAAAACGCAGGCAGATAATTTTGTGATCGGACGGAAGAGCGAATTAACAATTTTGAACGATGATGTATTGAAATTGATTGCCGCGTTGTTTGACTCGCTCATTCCAGCTTACAATGAACAATTGAAAAAAATGGGGTAATCGCGGAATAACAATGTGACGCACGCGAAGCCGGACTTGCGTGTTTTTTTGAAGTGGATGATCTATCGTTCCGGCTCGGTGATCACGGACGTTATTCCGCTTGGAGATCGTTTGACAATACATCGAAAAATTGAGATCCGTG
>CAZSYU010000237.1:0-2120 GCA_964611345.1 uncultured Pseudomonadales bacterium | reverse complement strand
CCCTAAAGGTTAGATAGAGCAGCCGTGCTGCCTGCGAAATGAGAGTTGCGTGTTGCATGGGTTCTGGACCTGCCAATCGGGAAGCTGTAGCTTCATATATCTATATACGGATTAATATTGAATTTTTCCGCATATATTTATTCATTTACGAATAGAAAGCGCTCAAATCACAGCTCCCAAATCACACAGAGGAGCCCAGACACAGGAAAAACGACCAATGGACTCATGGGACGACGCACAGACCTTTCTCGCCGTAACTGAGGAACGCAGTTTCAGTCGGGCGGCGCGCAAGCTTGGCGTGGGCCAACCCACAGTGAGCCGGCGCATCGCCAACCTCGAAGCAAACATTGGCGTGCAGTTGTTTAGCCGGGGTCGCAGCGGCGCCCAGCCCACCGACGAGGCGCTGCAGCTGGTGCCTGCGGCGGAACAGATGGCGCGCTGGGCTGCCGAGTTTGCGCGCGGCACCCAAACACATGAGTCCTCAATCCGCGGAACCGTTCGCATTGCGGCCCCGCCTGGTATTGCTGTGGAACATCTGGGTTCCTTCGCAAGAGACATTAAAGCGCAGCACCCAGGTATTAGGCTGGAAGTGATTGCCGGTATTGAACATCTCGATCTAACCCGCGGAGCTGCCGACATCGCGATTAGATCCAAACCATCGAACGAACCCGAACTCGTGGTCCTAGGCACTCTGTCCAACCCTGTTGGCGTCTACGCGCGCGCGGACTATGCAGCGAAATTACCCAGGCCTTGCACATGGTCTGATCTAGACTGGATCACCTGGTGTCGTCCGTTCGAAACCGTACCTCCTCGACCGATGCTCGAGAAGCGAATCTCAAATTTTGCACCGATCTTCGCTTCGGATGATTATCTGGTGCTGAAGAGCGCACTGGTCTCCGGCCTCGGTGCCATGATAATCAGCGAATTAGAAGCACAACGACACCAGCAAGAACTTGTTAAGGTTGATATGGGTGTTGAGTTGCCCAACAGCGAACTCTACGTTGTTGCCGCCAAAAGCGCGCAACATGTACCGCGAGTGCAGAGCGTTGTGAGGCTGTTGCTTAGCTCAATCCAAAGTTGAGCTCGCTGACGTTGGTTTCACGTCGGCTTGGCTAGCTTTACCTACCCTCTCCAGATGTGCCCTATGGGCCAAAGCGAGTTGCTGTGCCCTCAACCGCTAAATTGACTTATCCCCGTTGTAAGGCTGTCTCTGTCGCATTGCTGCTGATGCTTACAGCAGGCTGCGAATCTGCCCCACCTATTCGAACCGCTGAGTCTGTCGAGCTTGCTCGATTTATGGGCGATTGGTATGTGTTGGGTAACATACCCACCTTCATCGAGCGTGAGGCCTTCAACGCGGTCGAGTCTTACGAGCTGAATGAGTCGGGTAACGTTGCGACCCGCTTCCGATTTCGAAAAGCGGCGTTTGATGGGCCCGAGAAGCTGTATAAGCCCACCGGTTTTGTGCGCAACACCGAAACAAACTCAGAGTGGGGTATGCAGTTCATCTGGCCCTTTAAGGCAGAATATTTAGTGCTTTACGTCAACGACGACTACACCCAGACCATTATTGGACGCCGCAAGCGGGACTATCTGTGGATAATGGCCCGTGATTGGAACCTTGCTGCCGACGACTATGCCGCGTTGGTCGCAATTGCTGTCGCAGAAGGTTATCAGGAGCAAGCCATTCGCCGCGTGCCACAGCGCTGGTAGCAAGTAACTTCGCTCAGAACGCCGTGATACTCCTGACCGTCTGCTGATTAATCCGATTCAGACTGGGCAGGTACGCGGCAAGTGGAGAGGATTTTAGAGTCATTGCACATTTCCAGTTGCACGGGAAACCCCCATAGCTGATAAAGGTGCTTCAGCACATCGTTGGCTGTGCCACTCAGTGGGCGACTATGATGTTGGTTATGCTGCAACGTAAGAGTGCGATCACCAGTGACATCTGCTCGTACCACTTGCAAGTTGGGTTCCTGATCTCCGAGGTTGTATTGGCTTGCTAACAGCGAACGAATACGTTCATAGCCTCTTTCGTCGTGTATCGCGGCTACTTCAATATGACTGTCTTGAGCGTCATCCAATATACCAAACAACTTTAGCTCGCGGATCACACGGGG
>CAZSYU010000236.1:0-2134 GCA_964611345.1 uncultured Pseudomonadales bacterium | reverse complement strand
CAAAATCAAATGTCCCAGATGAATCGGATCAAAAGACCCGCCAAAAATTCCAATTTTCATAGACCTATTAAACTTCCTTTGTTTTGTTTGGAGTGGCGAGGTGTTGGTTGGTCCGAATGGCATTCACCAATTCGTTGACCGCTGATTCTAATCGCTGGAAAGATCGAAGGTTCTTTGCTTTGACCGCGTCGACATCCAACCAACGAGTCAACTCGGCTTGGTCTCTAGTGGGACGATAGCCGCCGTCAATAGTATCCTTGAACCAACCTTTCGCGTCCCGCGGGCTGATTTCAACGTTGTCAGGAAGAAGTGCCTCGTTGGGCATTCGACGTCCGTCGGGAAAGGTTCTTCCACGGATCGAGTCGAAGCTGGCAATGAGCCACGACTCGTATTCTTGGAATGCAAACACAATGCCAATGGAAAACTGAGTGGCGGCGCCGAAATTTAACGCTTGTTCGTTGAGTTCTTTGGCGATCTCGATAAGACATCGATTTTGCCCACCAATTTTCTTGACGTCGCCATCAAGCAGAACTAGGACGCCACCAACATTCTTTCGTTTGTTTGCCGCCAGAATTTTTCGACGCCAATTGTCGTTGCTGAGCACCTTGTTGATCTCCCCGACACGAAAGGGGGCGTTATCCAGATGGACATGCTTCCAAACGTCGGGAATCGTGTTCAAGATTTTGTTGACAAGTATTGGTGCAGCGACTGACTCGCCCTCACCTTCGACAAACAGCACAATCCTTTTCATTGAGCGGTTTGCCCTTCGGGAGAGTCGCTTCTTCTAGCTGGGTCAGTTGTTAGTAGCTCACCCGCATCGAGCAGTTTTTCGTCTAATGAATCTCTTTGTTCGATCGACAATTGGCCAATGAGTGTTGAGCCATCAACGAGTTCAACAACGCGAATTTGCTTCGAAGCGAAATGGTCAAGCAACATCGGATTGTGTGTTGTCAGAACAACTTGTCCGCGGCCTTCGCCCGGAGCAGCAAGAATTTCTTCTGCGAGCAACGACATTGCACCCGGATGAATTCCATCTTCAGGATGCTCAAACAATAGGGTCTGTTTTGGCGGACGTTGATACAGAGCGAGAAGATAGGCGAAGCACCGTCTGAAACCGGCCGATTCTTGGCCGAGTAGCAACGAGACAATCTCGGGGGCGGACGTAAATTGATGTCCCACGACAACTTTCGTCGGCTTTTGCACGCTATCCAGTTCCGCTGAAATCACAGATGGATTGATTCGCTGTAGTGTCGCAATCATGCTTTTGCGGACGTTCAAATCTTGAAGATTCTTTGTGATGTCCCTAAGCACATTGAGATAGTTACTCGCATCACCGGATAGACCGGCTGACTCAGCTTGGTACTTGCCATTCGTCAAAACTGCATCTGAAAAATGATGACAGCCAATTCCTTCAGTCAAAGCGGTAAACGCGATAACGATATCTGAGATCGACGGGAAGGCCCCGATCGCAAGAAGTCCGGGTTTAGGAACTTCGCTGGTGGGTGGTTTTACCAACCATTTGCTATCCTTCTGATGGAAGAGTACTTTGTCGCCAAGTTTGAGGCTTTCTTCGAGCCGGGTGTGCAACTGCGAGCTGCTGCCGAAAACTCCACCGCTTTTGTTTGGCTCATTCTTGGAGAATTCCAACGCGTACGTGAAGGTGGCATCAATGCCGGCTATCGAAAAATCGATTTCGAAGCGAAGCGGCTCCTCCCGACCATTGGTGTGGCAAATCGTTGAAAACGTCTTCCTAATTGGTCCACTGCTCCAGTCAGATTTCAGTAGCAAGCCACTTAAAAATTGGATCGAATCAAGAAAATTCGACTTGCCACTCCCGCTGCGCCCCACAAGCAACGTCACGGGTTCGAAATTGACCGTGACATCTCTCAGGCTCTTGAAGTTCTTTACTCGATAGCGGTGAATCATTCGCTTGCTCTAGAAAAAAGGCCATTTGCCGCAGTTTGATTGTATACCAATGGTATCTGTCGGCAAAATACTCGATATCCTTTTCTGACTGACAAGGAAAACCCAGTTTTCCGATTAGGCCGAGCAAATCCGCTCAATTTGGTAGATTAACTGCATGGACCAACAGTCTCTTTTCAATACGACGCCTCAGCCGTGGCAACTGGACGAT
>CAZSYU010000235.1:0-2194 GCA_964611345.1 uncultured Pseudomonadales bacterium | reverse complement strand
GTACTTTTGCGATCTCCCGGAAAGGCACGTTATGCTTCCTATCCTCTCGCTTGCGACCTTTTTGATCTCGTGAGTACGGCGGGCTGCACAAACAACAGTTGCGCCGGCACCGGCCAGCGTACGCGCTATACCTTCACCTATGCCGCGACCCGCACCGGTAACCACGGCCACCTGACCATCCAGACCAAAGAGTTCGTTAAGCATAAGCGTCTCCGATAATTAGTCGATCTTGCCTGAATCTCGAGGCCCCATGTAAGCGACCCGCCATGGCTCCCCCTCCTTTCTTCGCAGAGTAAACGCTCGACGAATCGTACCTGAAGACCGGTTTCTGGATTCCGCTTTAGCAAAGGTGAACTTCGCGTGCACAAAGGCATTCATATTCGTCTTCTTCTCTACCCGGTGCGCCAACATCTCGTAGAGGAAACTCTTGCCCTTGCGATCTTTCTCATAAAACTCCCCAATCATGGCTGTAAGATCAAGTTCTGCGATGCTCGCCTGAAACTCAGCGTCCGTTGCTTCCAGATCGGCATAGAATTTGGCCTCCTCAGGACTGCCTTTCACGATGGCGCCTGCTGCAAATTCCGATCTTGGCTTGCCGTATCCTTTCAGGGTGTAGTTCTCTTTAACCCGAACAAAGTACGCCCAATCGTCCGCCGAGAATATCGACGACGCGGCGCCCTCGACAATCGCCGAGTCGCCCACGGCGCCCGTCGGTTTCATAAATATCGTGTCTCCACGAACTTCATCGACGCTAAACAACTCTTCGGTCATCTCAACGGTAGCTTTGAAACGAATATCGAATTTTGGTTTTTCTTCGGTACCAGCCTTCTCCATGCTCTCGACATTGAAGTCGGTGACCTTCACGTGCTCAGGCAGCTCCGCCACTAACTCTTTTCTAAGTTCTGCCATATTCGGCTCGCTTTCGTTCACGCTTGAACGTGCTGACTCGCCTCCACCACCGCAGCCTGTCATCAGGATCACAGCTATAGCCCCGACTAAATCACTAAACATCATGCCGCTAGTTCGCTTGCTCATCTCGATTCCCTCAAATTTTGTAATCTGGCTCAACAACGTCCATTCTCTCAGTTTGTATTTTTCGTATCAAAACATGCGGGTATCGAACATGACACTTTTTCCCAAACTCCTCCTCATCGCCGCCATAGGACTCACGCTTAGCGCTTGTGGAGGAGACAAAGAGGCCCCAAAAACTGTGTCGGAGGGAACAGTTAACCGGACTGAAACGGTCGCAAAGGCTCCACCATCCAAGCCAGCAGGACCTAGTTATTGTCACGGCGGCGAATACAACCCCGAAAAGCCGTTTCGGTTCGTGTACTTCAATCTGGCCACCAGGAAAGACGAGATGAAGCGCATACGGAACACTCTGAAAGCAGACCTCGCGGCAATAGAAGAGCTGCCGCCCGAAGCAAAGGCTGAAGCCCTGAAACCCCACTTCGCAAAGACTCAAGCGTTGGCGGCTTTAGCCATTCAACCGCTAGCGGACCAAATGCAAACCGTTGCCGCTTCTCTGTGCAACTTCGAGCTCTATGCAAGCGATAAGTGCACAGGCCTGTTTAGCCGATCGGTGAGTAACGTCGAGATAGTTGAAGGCGCACTCGCCTACAACGCTCCCGATGGGCGGGGAAAAAATTCCAGAGTGCTCTTCTCCAGTAGAGATTACAGCAATGTAACTATTGAGGACTCGAAGGGCACATCGCAATGGTCACGCTCCAAGGATGATGTGGAGAACTTCACTCTCAATGGCCCGAATGGCGAAACACAATGGACAGAAAATCCGGATTGTTCAGGGAGCCTCACCAAAGTTAGGAAGCAAACAACTGTTGAGGCCACATGGACGTCACCAACAACGGGCGCGCTCAAAATCAACTATAACTACTGCAGCAAGGGCGAGTGCTTCGAAGGCACGCTCTAAGCGCCTCCGCTGGGTTTTGATCGGTAAAGGCGCTTGAGGCGCCTGAGGCCCTGGTGGGGTAATATAGCGTTGAATTAGCTGAGACTTCGCTACCCGTCTTCGTGCAGAGAGAATTCGCGGACTATCTTCGCTGCGGCCGGCTCGAGTACGGCTTTCTGCGAGTGAAATGCACAGGCTGTCGCCACGAACACCTGGTCGCCTTCTCCTGCAAGCGTCGAGGCTTCTGTCGGGGACGCCCAGTCCCTCATGCGGCGCAAGACGGAT
>CAZSYU010000234.1:0-2200 GCA_964611345.1 uncultured Pseudomonadales bacterium | reverse complement strand
AGGTGGCATCGGCATCGCTGGACTGGGCCAGATCGATGGATTGTTTCTCGATTTCGGCTTTGAATCTGTAGACCGGGAATCCCCGCAAGCCGAAGAAGGGGAAGCTCCGGTTATTTCCGACGAGCCTGTCGAGGAAGAGATGCCCAGCGGTAACAAAGCAAACAACCCTTTTGGGGCTGGCGGTTCTTCCGACATGCCTGTCGAGAAGGAGATGCCCGGTAGTAACGACGGTGTTTCCGACACGCCTGTCGAGAAGGAGATGCCCGCCAGAAACAAAGTGAACAACCCGTTTGGGGTCGACCGTTCTTCCGACATGCCTGTCGAAAAAGCGATGCCCCGCAGTAACGACGGTGCTTCCGACACGCCTGTCGAGAAAGCGATCGCCAGCAGGAACGAAGCAAACAATCCTTTTGCGCCTAGGAATACGTCCGGCGGACCTGCCAAGAGAGCGACGCCCAGCAGTAACGAAGTGAACAATCCTTTCGCGACTGGGGGGACTTCCAGAAAATCTGTTACGAGGACAACGTCCAGCAGTGACGATGCTAGTAGTGCTACTTCTGGCGGTACTTCGGAACGCGTTGCTAGGAAGCCGCGTAAAACGGGGCTGACGATTTTCCGTCAGCACACGGTAACCGATCCAGGGATGTCCGACCAACCGGCAGTGCATGTTTTGATTCCCGATGATTGGAACGTGGAGGGGGGAATGAGGCGTCTCCCGGCGAGTTACTTCAATATTCCGTTTCTGCTGGACTTGTCGGTAACGGCCCCTGATGGCCGTCGAGCCCATTTCTTTCCTTCGTTTTATTTTGAGTTCAATAACCAAAAACCCGGTAAAATGTTTGCCCCCACTGAGACGGGTTATATGGTCATGCCGCTTTTTGAGAGTCCTGGAGAGTGGTTGCTAGAGTTGAATCGGCAGGCGAATGCCGAATCGAAGGAACCGAAGATCACGAATATGAAGCTGGTGTCTGAAGAGACTCTTCCCGCCCCGACCAAAAAGTTGCGTGAGCAGGCCGCCGGGATTTACCAAACTATTGAGCTGAGCAACCAAAATATTCGCCAGAGCGTGCAGCAGATGCGACAAAAGGAACAGATGTATCGCACAGGGGTGCCAATACCGCCTGTGATGTACACTCAATTTGATACTCGGGTGACCCAGGTCGTGCTACGTTACACCGAAGACGGTCGGGAGCTTGAGGAGACGGTGTTTCTATCGTGGTTTTCGATCGTAGATGAATTTGGTGGGCAGATCACTCGGGGAAGTTGGGGGACCATTTTGATGCTTGGGGTTCGTGGCCCGGTAGGCAGTGATTACCTTAATGACCCTGAGATTATGGCAGTCTTCAAATCGGCCCGCAACAACCCTAAGTGGCAAGCGGAGATGGAAAAGCACTTCGCAGAGATGGCTAAGATCAGAAACAAGGGGGACGAAGATATTCGGGGGCAGTGGGCGATACACAATCAGAAAATGCAGCAGTTGCGCCAGGAAACTAGCGACATTATTTCTAGTACGAATCGAAACGTTACTGCCATGCGCGAAAAGGGGCACCAGAAATTCATGGACACGGTTCACGAAGAAACGCCTTACACGACGCCTAGCGGCGACACTGTGCGACTGCCCAGCTACTACGACAACGTTTACACCGACGGCAATGATCGCTACATCTTGTCCAGCGATGCACTCTATGACCCTCAGAGCGACAATAATCTCTCGGGCAATTGGAGCCGGCTCGAGAAGCAGCGTTAGGCGGTTGGACGATACTTTTGGAGTTGTTGAGTACTCGGCGCTTCTCCGATTGTGTTATTCAGGGAGATGGCATAGAGAACGTCGGAACTGGGGTGGTTTTGCGTCGACTTGTAGTTGCTGCTCCCAAAATCTGAAGCCAAAGATCTATGAGAATCAAAGTCCTAAAAGATACTCCTGAACAATTGATCGTTCGGATGGTGCCGATCGCCGCCTCAATCGTGATGCTGTTTGGGTTTTTGTTCATACTGGGAGGACTCTTGACCATTTGGCTGTTGGGCTACAACACCGATTTGAAAATACAGTCAGGTGAACTGCAGTTCCGCCGTGCCTTTTGGGGTAGCTTTGATGCGAATGAACGAACGATCCCTGTCGAGGAGATTCGAACTGTTGATACGCAAGTTTATGCATCCATGGGAAAGACTTTGGACGTCACGATCCATACAAGATCAGAGA
>CAZSYU010000233.1:0-2217 GCA_964611345.1 uncultured Pseudomonadales bacterium | reverse complement strand
ACAATCGGCAAGCCGTCAACTTCGTCGACGCCTCAGGTGACAGGCGAGGATCGACCAGCGTGGCGCTAACTACGGCGCCTTGATTGATACCAACGCACCAAGCCTGGACTGGGCCAATTTCAAAACCACTTGATTAATTCGCTCCGCTCGTGCCCATAACCCCTATGTGCCAGAATGGCTCTGCTGACAATTAGAGGAGCCACGCTCAGGATGCAAGCCAGGATCGACACCAAAAATCTGCCCGTCATTGATGGGGCCAGAGTCGCCATACTTCAGTCGAAGTGGTACCGCGAGTACACAGATTTGATGGTCAGCAAATGCACCGAGGTGCTTAACTCCTGCAACGCTGAGGCAGAGCATCATGTGCTTCCGGGCGCTCTTGAGTTGCCTCTTGCCTGTCAAGGGTTAGCGCGCACCCAAAAGTATGATGCGCTTGTCTGCGTTGGCGTGGTACTCAACGGCGAAACGCGCCACTTCGACATGGTGGTCGATGAAGTCAGCAGAGGCCTGGGCCAGGTAATGCTCAACGAAGACATTCCAGTCATTGTTGAGGTTATTCCGGCCGACAACCTGGAACAGGTGATCGCGCGAACAGCCGATGATGACCTGAACAAGGGTATTGAAGCCGGCGTCGCTGCGTGCGAGATAATAAGCTGGCGCAGAACAGCTCTTGGCTCATAGGCAGATCTACCGAAGCTTTCAACCATGGCGACGCCAATTTTCCTGTAATGATGCTGCTGTGCAACGGCTACGAGCAATTCGTCGAGTCGCTCGGTACGCAACGCTGAATTGGTTGACGGCATACTTAGCTATAACGCGCCAAGCTTGGAGTGGGCCAACCTCCCAAAGACAGAATCCTCTCTTTCGCCCCTAGCTGAAACTTGCCTTGGGGTTGAGGGGCCACAAAGGGCGCGCCGTACTCTGGCGGGGAAACACGCTGATGTTGTGCGTGCTTAATCCAGGCGGATCGGCGGTGACAATCGCGTGAGCAAGAGTCTGAAAGCAGGCTCGGAAATGACTGCTCGACTTCAAGGCCACAAGGTCATAGCGCATCACATCAATACCCATTGCAAGAAATGGCTCGCAGTCAAAGGTTTGCGAACGACGTGAGCCCACCACTACATCAATTCCGTCAATTACTAGACGCGCCATGGGACCAAGATTTAAGGGCATCCCCTTAAACATGTGTTGCAGGACCAAACGCCCATCGTGCAACGACTTTACCTGCGCAGTCGCGTGTATAGGGGTACCGTGCAGATCGTCGGTACGCGCACCCAATTCAACCTCAATAGTGGCACCTGTGCCTGCAGCATGCGCCTGCATTGCGGTGACGGAGTCAACAATAAAACCGAAGCAAGCCCGCTTGCCCTGTGTATCGCCTAGCTTTGCGTCGAGCATTGCGCGTAAAAGATGTGTGCCGTCACCCGGGGTACCCGCACCACAGTTATCAGAGGTTTCGTGAATTACCACGGGGGCGTTAGCGGATGACTCGCCTCTAGTTTCGGCCGCATTCAATGCATGCACCACTGCTTCGTCGGCGCTGAGGCTAATAGGCCTGAACGCTTCCCGCTCCTTCCATATACTAAGCGCAAGCTCATGAGCAAGTGACTCGGCCTCCTGCTTGGTCATGCTTTGAGAGCGCTCATCAGGAGTTTCAAAGTAGGTCACCACAATGGTGCTGCCGACGTGTTCGATGTCGGTGTAGGGAAACCCGTGGAACCAGCTTATATCCACCACAGATTCCTCAGCCTCGCGCTTGAGCACCCTATCAAGCGTTGATGCTCCTATACCTTCAAATGTGGTGGTAGTCGGCAACAGCAGTGGTGCATTAACAACAACGCAACGCGCGAGATTTCTCGAGTTTGCCATAGCGACAGCATGCTCAACCGCCGCCTCGGCTTGGGTGTGTAAATCGATGTGCGGGTATTGATGACAGGCGAAGACCCCATTCAAGACATCACACATACGCTGGGTAATGTTGCCATGCAAATCAAAGCTTGCGGTTATAGGCACCGATTCGCCCACCAGCTCACGCACCCGGCTAGCAAGCTCACCTTCCAAATCTTGAATTCCTTCGACAACACCAGCCCCATGGAGTAGCAGCACTACGGCGTCTACACCGCCCTCTTGCTGTGCTCCAATGACCCCTTCAAGAATCTCTTCAGCAAAGGCCTCGAATGCCTCTCGCTCAAGAGTCGCAGACGGCTGAGTCTGCGC
>CAZSYU010000232.1:0-2223 GCA_964611345.1 uncultured Pseudomonadales bacterium | reverse complement strand
ATGACAAACTGGGGCTGAGGCTTGCGTTACAGGCATCGAATATGCGCGAGGGCTGGATCACCAACAGTGCAACCCAGGGGGATGTTTACGCAACCTTTGATGCGTTTACGAACGAAACTAACGTCTTTACCAATCCGCTTGCAGAGGATTTTTTGCCTCAGGAGGAGGTTTTTTCGGGTCGACTCACAGCTGCGGGCGACTTGACCGAACAATTCAGCTACAACATCAAAGCGTCGTACACAGACAACGAGCGAGTGTATGGCGCCGTATCAGAACTCTTCGACTGCTCAACCCTTGGTGGCACCGCGCACACCAGTCAATTGGCCGCAGTACAACCGCCGGGTCGCCAAACACCCTTGTTTGAGCCGCTCCCACTTGACGGTGTTGATTGCTCGTTCGACAGCGAACGTGGCATTAATGCCATTCCGCCAGAAATCGCCGAAGCCAACGAACTACTCAACCAATTCGGTGGTGGTGAAGCCAGAGAGCGCTTCGAGTCGTTTATTCTCACGGGTAACTTCGATTGGTCGCTTGATAAGCTCGATGCTCACGTCAATCTGAGCTATCAGGACCAAACCGTGCAATGGGTGGGTGACCAGGACGGCGGCGAAGTGACTTCTATCTTTGCGGCCGAAGAGAACACGTTTGAGAACTTCTCGTTCGAAGGCCGTGCCGCGACGCGGTTTGGAGAGGGACTGAATTTTGTGTTTGGTGCCTACTATCAGAACTGGGATCGGTTCTTTGATCAAGACGTTATCTTCGCGTTTTTACCAGCGGGCGGTTTCCCCGATTGTGCGCAGGGCACAGCGGGCGCCTGCGGACCTCAGTTCTCCGGACCGCTTGACGATCCAAACGACGAGTTCAGTGCATACAATAAAGATTCTACCACCGACGGCGAGACGTTCTCGTTTTACTCTGAGGTGATTTGGGACATATCCGACCAATTGGAACTCACTGCAGGCGCGCGCTACTTGCATGAAACAAAGGACTCGTCCTTCATCCAGCCCTTTGTTAATCCCTTTGTGACTGGTCTCTTCATTCCATTTGACGAAAACAACCTGCTGACTCGTGCTGCAGCGGACCAGACATTCGAAAATCTGATACCAGAAGCGACACTAACCTGGACCGCCAGCGAAGATCTAACCCTCTACCTGGCGTATAAGGAAGGTTATAAGACAGGCGGGTTTTCGAACAGCGCCATCTTGAGCAACCTGTCGCCACCACTGGTTAATGGCGCACCCTGTATTTCTCCTGCGCTCGGCGGCACCTGCACAGCAACCGAAGACGACGATATTGTATTCAGCGATTTTGTGTTCGACCCCGAACAGAACAGAGGCGGCGAGTTTGGTATCAAAGCGTCGTTGCTGGATGGGTCGTTGTTTGCAAACTTCGAGCTGTACTACTACAAGTTCCGCGACCTACAGGTCGACTTCTTCAATTCGCAGCAGTTTGCCTTCGTTACAGAGAACGCCGGTGGCTCTGAAACCTACGGCGCAGAGTTACAATTGGATTGGGCAACCCCAGTAGCCGGGTTGGTGTTGTCAGGCTCTGTGGGTTACCTGGAATCCAAGTTCACAGACTTTGAGTCGTTTTGTTTTGTCGGCCAAACGCCAGAGCAAGGCTGCACCTTGGAACCCGGTCAAACAGAGACTGATCTTCGACAGAACCTCAGAGGGAATACCAGACCCGGCGCGCCACAATGGAGTGGTTTTGTTGCCGCCAACTACGAACGCCCGCTGGCTGGTGATCTGCTATTCGGAATCACAACCAATCTGCAGTTCCGGGGTCGGACGGTCTTGAGTGCCACCCAACCAGATGCAACCTTCCCGTCCTACGTCACTCTGGATGCCAATGTACGGCTTGGTAGTCAGGACGGCAGATGGCAGCTTTCCGTGATTGGTAAAAACCTGACAGATAAGCTCGCGATCCGCGGCGCTGCCAATGTTCCTGGAACGGGCGGCAATACAGGTACTACGGAAGGGTTTGGTGGTGACCTGCAAGGGTTTGCTATTCGGCCATTGCAGGTGGAACTGGAGCTCCTATACCGATTTGGCGGATAGCGCCCTTGAGAGGTGCTGAGTGACCGCAGACCAGTATTTGCCAGGGAATTGATGAGGGCGAGCCTAGGCTTACTTTGCCTTTATTGGTAGTCACCGCAAGATAACCCAGAAAATTGCAGTCTTGTGGTGCCCACATGCTCATTAAAGATGTCGTGCGTCGTAT
>CAZSYU010000231.1:0-2230 GCA_964611345.1 uncultured Pseudomonadales bacterium | reverse complement strand
CTCAATAGTGTGTTCAAGTGTTGCCGCAGCGCCCACCCGCTCATGCAAGAGCACGGGGGCAAGATCATCAATATCGGTTCGATGTATAGCCTCTTTGGCACGCCGTTTATCCCAAACTACGCGGCTTCCAAAGGCGCGATTGTGCAGCTCACCAAGTCGCTTGCCACCGCCTGGGCCCGGCATAACATTCAGGTCAATTCCATCTTGCCAGGCTGGATCAGCACCGATCTCACCAAAGGCGTTGAAGCTGACAAGAAGATGGTGGCGCAGATTGAGCAACGCACGCCTGCCGGGCGCTTTGGTGTACCAGAAGACCTTGGAGGAACTGCCGTGTTTCTCGCGTCAGACGCCGCTAATTTTGTAACGGGGCAGAATATCGCGGTATGTGGTGGCTACAGTGTGAGCTGAGACTTAAGTACGCTTGCGCACGTAAAGCACAAGCTCGTGGTCAACCAGCTCGAGTCCATGCTCGGCGGCTATCTCGTGCTGCAGCGCCTCAATACGTTCACTGACAAACTCTGTAACCTTGCCGGTGTCTACATCGACCATATGGTCATGGTGTTCGTCGTTCGCCAACTCATACACCGAATGACCATCATCAAAGTTGTGTTTCTCAACAATGCCGGCCGTCTCAAACTGGGTGAGCACTCGATACACCGTTGCCAGGCCCACTGAGTCGTCCATACGAATCAGCCGCTTGTACACCTCTTCGGCCGACATGTGGTGGGGATCAGCAGAGGCCAGCACTTCCAGTACTTTTAGGCGTGGCAGCGTGACCTTCAGGCCGGCTTTTTTCAGATCTGCAGATGACAAAGGTGGCTCCGATTTAGTTGCTGGTGCTAAACAGTTCTCAGCAGATCAAACCCTAGCCCAAGCGTCTCTTGTTCTCAATGGCTTCTACGCATCACCAACAATGTTGGCAGCAAGCCGAGCAGCACAATCAACAACGCCGCCGTTGACGCTTCAGCAATGCGTTCATCCGACGCTAACCTGAATGCTCTGGTTGCGAGTGTTTCAAAGTTAAACGGCCGCAGTATCAGGGTTGCCGGCAACTCTTTAAGTACGTCGATAAACACCAACAGTGCGGCAGTCATCACTGCCGGACCAAGCAACGGCAAGTGCAAGCGCCGGACTATCCTGCTCGACGAGGCGCCAAGCGTCCGGCCGACAGCGTCAATCTGCGGTGAAACCTGAGCAAACCCTGCATCTATACTGTTGTAGGCTGCGGTCATAAAACGCACCACATAGGCAAACACGAGCGCAGCAACAGTGCCAGTGAAGAACAGACCAGTACGCAGCCCAAACTCATCCCGCAACAAGGTCGCGAACCAGCGATCAAACCCGGCCAGCGGCACCAACAGCGCAAGCCCTAGCACTGCACCTGGCAGCGCGTAGCCAAGGGCGGCCAACCGGACCGTAAACTGGCCGACGATTTGGCCAAGCCGCGTTCCGGGTTGGCGGAGCCGATACCCCAATAACAAAGCCAGACCCGTCGCGATGGCCGCTGCAGCGCCCGCCACCATAAAACTGTTGAGCACAAAGTCGCTAAAGCGGCGACCGAGCATCGGGTCTCCAACCTCCGTGGCGTGCAGGATTAACAACAAGAAAGGCAGGGCAAACCCGAACAGCACCGGCAGGCTGCAGGCGCAGGTGACAAGCATGGCCCGCCCACCACGCAGCCTGATCGGGCGGGGTGAGGGTAGGTGGCCCACCGGATTTGCAACTCTGCCCCGGCGCAGAAAGAACTCAGTGAGCACCAGTACCAACACCACCAAAAACAGCCAGGCGGCCAGCTGCAAGGCGGCGAGTTGATCGCCCAGCGCATACCAGGTGCGGAAAATTCCGGTAGTGAGGGTGGCCAGCCCAAAGTACTCAACCACACCATAATCGGCGACGGTCTCCATTAATACCAACGCGACACCACCCACAATCGCCGGTCGCGCCGTTGGCAACGCGATTCCGAAGAACGCCTGCCACGGACCTTTGCCCAGCACCCTGGCGGCATCGAACAACGCGCTGGATTGGCTAACAAAGGCAGCCCGAGCCAACAGATACACATAGGGATACAGCACCAGCGTCAGCATAAGCGCAGCCCCAGGCAACGACCGCAACTGCGGAAAATAGTAACCCGGTGCCAGCTCAAAGAAGTCTCGCAGAGCGCTCTGCACGGGCCCCGCGTAGTCCAGAAAGTCGGTGTACACGTAAGCAATCACATACGCTGGTGCTGCAA
>CAZSYU010000230.1:0-2269 GCA_964611345.1 uncultured Pseudomonadales bacterium | reverse complement strand
CAACAAACCAGCCATTCAGAATTTGCCGTGCCGAACACTATTGGGACGCAGCTCAGTAAGAGTTTAGTTCTTTGACCGCGATATTATTGATTCGTGTTGCGAAGGTCAACGTAAATCTGTAGAGGATGTCGGTGAAGGATCGCCGATGTTTAATTTACCTTTCTATCCAGATCACGAATATGGCTGCAAGCATGTGAAAGCTTGTCCGCACCTTGGTGGCGCGTCACTTGGCACGCTTGTCCTTGCAGGCCGTGATCACGCAGAGACTTTTCGTGGTCTCAATCTTCAACTGGATGCTGAGCGGAAGCGGAGCAGCAAGCTGTTCGTTGAAAACCAGAAGCTCGAAGCCAGGATCGAGCAACTTAAACTCGAACTTCGGCTTGAACGCCAAAACAAATTCGCAACCACCAAGCAAAAAGCTGATTGCCAGGAGTGTGCAATCGGCCAGCCGGCAGGCTCCAAGACTGCTGGCAAACGAGGCGCACCACAAGGCCATGTTGGCTGGTATCGTCAAACACCTGCCGAGTACGATGTTCGTGTCGATGTTACCGCGCCCGATCGCTGCTCTTACTGTAACTCAGGTCGCATCTCTGTTTACTCCAGCCAGGCTGCTACTGAACACCTTCAAGAAGACATTGTCGACGTTCGGCATCACGTCACGCTTTTTACTCATCCTTCGGCCCGCTGCCGGAGTTGCCGTCGTTGGGTGCAGCAAGCTGGTGAAGGAGAAATCCTCGGCTCGCGCATTGGCCCAGCTGTTCGGGCGATGGCGGTTTATCTTCGCAACGAAATCGGTGTCTCGTACCGAAAAGTATCGCGTGCGATCGAGGATCTGCTTGGCTTGAGCTTCACACCCGCGGCAATCATCGGCTTTGAGAAGCTGTTGTCACAGCGGTCTCTGTCGATCGTTGCTGACATCGAGAAGAAGATCGCCAGCAGCGAAGGCCCGGTCCATGCTGACGAAACGTACTGGACGCTTGATGGTGACCGAGCCTACTACTGGGTTCACACGACAGAATACCTCGTTCATTTCGAGTTCGAAACGACTCGCAGCGGCCAGGTTTCTCGTGGCATTCTGGGCGAGGATTTCGCAGGGACACTGGTCACCGATTGCTACAGCGGCTACGAAGCTCAGCCGGCTACGGCAAAGCAGAAATGTCTTGCTCATCTGGCTCGCACAGCGCGCGACTGGCAGAAGTTAACCGACAAACGATCAGCCGACTTCAAGTTCTTTGAGCGAGTCATCGCGTGGGTGAAGAGAGGTTGCAAGTATCACAAACAGCAAGTTAACTGGTCAGAGTCTACTCGACGAAAACATCGCAAGTGGCTTGATCGCGAACTGGCGTCGCTTCAGAAAACAAAACTGAAGCACGAAAGAGCGATTACATTACAGGGCCGAATCATCAAGCACACTGGCTGTTGGCTGGTGTTCGTTAAAGACACTCGCGTGCCTCCGACGAACAATCTGGCTGAGCGAACGCTTCGTCCGTTGGTGATCATGCGAAAGATTTGCTTTGGCAATCGCAGTCGCGGGGGTGGCCAACGTCTAGCAAGGATCATGTCGATCAAAGACACTTCGCGTCGTCACGGCCACAATCCGCTGCGAGTGTTCTACCGGTTGTTCACACAACCACCAGATGCGGTGATGCGATTCATCTACAAAAAAACGTCCGCAAAGAAATCGCTAGCCTGAGCTTTCGATGTCGATGCAGACGCCCTGAACGAGCATCATAAAAAGAATCGTGGCCAATCGCATAGGCCACTTTCGAACAGCCTAAATCAAACTGCGTTCGCCCCTGCGCGGTGATGTTCAAACAAATAGCATCCGAAAAAGAATTCACCGATCAGGATTGAGGATTCGGTGGTCACGGAACTAAACTCTTACGCAGCTCAAAAGGGGAACAATGAGCTGCGACCCCTTTTATTTGCCGACGTATGTTTGGATAAGGGCTACGACTCAAAAGACGTACGTAAATTTCTGAAACGACGTCACTACACGCCTCACGTAAAATCTCGCTCAAAAGAAGTTGAGCAGAAGAAACACAACCCTCGCTTCAAGGCAAGAAGATGGGTTGTCGAGAGAACCCATTCTTGGAGCAACCGTTTTCGCAGAATCCTCGTCAGGTGGGAAAAGAAAAGCGAAAACTATCTCGCTTTGCTACAATTCTCATTCGCTTACAACACACTCAGGATCGCAGAAGTTCTGGGATAGGCTCTTAGTCTACTTGCTCATTTTCTGATAAACTGAAGTAAAGCTAACTCGTAAAAC
>CAZSYU010000229.1:0-2291 GCA_964611345.1 uncultured Pseudomonadales bacterium | reverse complement strand
TCGCGCGGGTTTCAATGTTTAGCGAGTTTGCCGCGGCCCGGTGAACCCGGACGTTCTGCCGTTTCGGTTGATTGAATGATTGTTGAATACGAAAATACTGCAACAGATATAGCCGCACTGAACACGTTCGTTACTCGCAGTTCACCATCAATAAGCCGTCTGCGATGGGCTATGAGAATTGTCTTGATCAGCTTTGGTGGCTACCTGTTCTTTCGTGTCATATCTAAGGATGCAAATGCGGACGCGCAAAGGATGATTGTCACGGCATTGGTTGTGGCCGCCTTCATTGGCGTAGTTTTACTCATCTCATCTGTGGTGTGGTGGTTCAGTACAACTTGGCTTACAAAACGAATGGTCAACGAAGGAGGGGCAAACCCGCTACTCGGCGAGCGTCGCCTTGAAATCTCGGAAGATGGCTTGACAGAATCTGGTGGCGGTACAGAACTTCGTGTAGGTTGGGGGGCAGTTGGTCGTGCAGTGGAAACCGACACGCATTTTTTTATATTTATTGGCGCTATGGCAGCGATTGTCGTCCCAAAACAAAAAATTGACCCGGCCATGGCGGCTCAACTGGTATCGGAAATCAATTCTGCTGGCATTACCCTAACCGTGGCATAACAATGTGAGTCGTTCCTCGGACGGGTTTCGATGTTGTGCTTTTTTTGCGGGCCCGGTGAACCCGGGCGTTGTATCGCTAAACGAATAGAAAACTTAACGAATCGCAGCTAATCGCGCTGCACTAAATGAAAACCGAATATGAGCCCGGAAACTGGCCGCAACTTTTTCGCACCCACTCAACCGAACTAACTGATGACGAACTGCTGATACTCGACGTAATGTTCGACTGCGGCATTACCTACCCCATGCTCCGAACTTGCAACTTCGTTCCGCAGTTCAATGCTCAACCACACACTCTTAGTGATGGCGAACTAAAATCTACGCTTATTAGTTTCTGGAAACGCGGAATCACAGATGTTAGTGACTGTAAATTTCGCGGGCATCGCTACGCCTCAATTACCCCAAAAGGGGGCGAACTTTGGGCCACAGAGCGCCAGCCAAACTGGCAGCGTTATTGTACGGAATCCTACCCTGCATTTATTCGTGGTCGTACCATCATGTCTGTCAAATGCACAACTGCTTGGGTGCGAGATGATTTCATCCGACTCTGGCCAGAATACCCGTCCAGAACCAAAACTGCGACGATTAACGACATTGGGTTGGTTCATTGGCGAGACTTCGGCAAACTACATATTGGCCTTGCCAGTTATGCAGAACCAAAAGAATGGACGCCTGTCGAATTCAATGAGTGGTTGGCTAGACACAAGGCCTACCTTGAACGGATTGAGCAAGAACGCAGTTGGTGGCGAACCGTCAGGGAACTTCAGAAATTCGTCAACCAGTAACTTGCTGCCGCTTCACATATTTTCAGTTTTTGTTTGACGTGACGATCAGCGTCTGACAAAATCGACATCAACGTCGGCGCGGCGATCCGTCGTGTCTGACGTACATCCCGATGCTAGTTAGGAAATTGCATGCGTCATCATAACCCGTTGCGTCAGCGAGGGATCGCTCCCTCGCTTTCGTGTCGGGTTGGGATTTGTTGGATAAGGACTTACGGCAATCCATGCAATTTCCTATCGTGCGTCGATAGTTCGATTGTCATCTGGCTTAATCAAGAAATCACATGCAGGATCCTCGCTGGGACAATCTGACAGACGAAGAATGGCACGCGTTTGCGAAGGCGTGGAATTCTGAATTTAGAGGCTCCACTGCTGAGACGCCTTTGCCAGATCTTCCGTGGATGCTTGACGATCCGCCGGAATTGGCCAGCGACTATGTCGTTCCAATGAATTTCTCAGCATCTCCAAATGCACAATGGAAGTTCATTATTGCCGCCTACTGGTCAGGAGACGAGGAAACATTCGGGCATCTTGCTGCAGGGCCAGTTGAACACCTGCTAGGAACGCATGGGGAGATGTGCATTGAAACCGTTGAGCAAATGGCGGCAGATGATCCACTATTTGCAAACATGCTTAAAGGGTGCGATCAGTACCGGATGACTGATAAAATATGGAGTCGGGTTCGCAGGGCTCGCGGAGACGCGTGAATTCAAATCGGAAGTGCATGAATTTTTTAAGTTGAATAGGCATTGGCACGGCGATCCATCGTGCCTGCCGCTCTTTCCCGACGCTGATGCGTCGTTAACTAGATTGTTGTCCAGACACTGTTCATGACAGGATCCAACCCTTACGAATCGCCGGGCACCGCCAATGTGCAGCCTCAGGGTCAAT
>CAZSYU010000228.1:0-2293 GCA_964611345.1 uncultured Pseudomonadales bacterium | reverse complement strand
CCGCGTTGACAAAGTTGGAAGGTGTGCCGAAGGCCTAGCGTAAAAACCATGTTGTCCGCCCGCTGAAGCGTTATACCGGTTGGCCAATTGGTTTGTTTCCGTGCCATTGACGCCACCATTCCGCTTCAAGTTCGGAGACAATGTTAGGCCCATCAACACGCCACCAGTAATCCTCATCCAGTGGCGCGGCGGCGTTGCGATGCAGTTCGGCGAGACCAAGCAGTTCGATCGGATTAGCGGCCTTTAGCACGACTCCGGCTTGTGAGGCATGCCAGCCACAATGAGATGCGTAGCCGTTAGGGTCGGGGTCGCCAACCAATTCGAGATCGTAACCAGCAGCGCGGAGTTGGATGAGGCACGAATTCCACACGTTGTGGTAGGAAAACAGTGTCTTGCGATTCCGCTTGGGTTTTTCGTCGGAGTAGACACTGAAGCTCAAGATGTCGAACGATTTGCATGTGGCGGAAAACGCGTCGCCTTCGGCAGTAGCAGTGATGTGAATTAGGCCATCTGCGCTCTTGGAGAGCGTGACGTTCGAGGGACGATCAACAAGTACGCCGCGCTGAGTGACGTCAGTCACGTTCCAGAAGCTGAGTGCGAGCGATCCAACGGCTGATGGGTCGCCAATAGTTGAATCTGGTGGACGGGAGAGTTCACCTGAGAGAGTGAGGGTTGCATCATGACCGTAGAGAAGTAGTTCGCGTAAGACGAACGGATTGAGTTCGGGCGGATCAGCGTAGTGATTTCGAACCGCATCAGGATTTTCAGATAGCTCAAACCAAGGCAACAGAGGCACCTCGGAGCGGACAACGGAAGGTTTTTACGACACCGCCCTAAACGAAGCGAGCGATGCTTGAACAACGGAAGATTGTACCAAGGCCAGCCCGCGTTGCAAAACGGCGAAGGTGTGCCGCAGGCCTAGCGTAAAAACCATGTTGCACGACTCTTGCGCTGCTATTGCAGTTTGAAGCTGCTGATGAGTTCATTCACGTCACCGACAACTGTGATGTTGCCGTTCGCGTCCAATCTAGCGTATTGATTCAAAGTTGGGTCAAAGCAAACGACCGGATCAGTGTTGTAGACGATCCACCATTGATCGTTGTGTTTTCGAGGTGCGTCTACGCGTGCAGTACGAAGCACCCGTTTCGTTTCAGAATTTCGGAGTGCTCGTCGATCGTGGTCAATAGTTGAACGGATGCGAGCGGCTTCAGAGGACATCGTGGGAGAAGGTTCCCAATGTTTCCATTGTGATTCGTCTTCCACGATGACTCCGCCGCAGAATGGGATATAGGTCGTAGATCCACCGAACGTTGCGGAACAAGAAAGCCAGAAATCGCCCGGGATTAGAGCGTCGGCAGTTTGAACGAACCGATCCGTTTCAAATTCAAGTGCGCCGTTCCCAGTTCTTCGGAAGTTTGTAACGAACTCGAACTGGACGAGAGTCAGGGTTCCGTCGGCATTCAGTCGAAGTGTTGCAGTGTACCCATTCCAGTTCGCAGAACAGACCACCGTGTCCGGCGGGTGTTCAGGTTGAACTGGAAATTCGAGAGATTCCCAAGTCGACAAATCGTCAGGGTTGCCTCGGATGAGACGATAGACATGCAGGTCGCCCAAATCCAAACGGGGATGCTCGTTGACGAAGATCTCTGGGGATTGCGTAGTCAAATGATTGAGTCGTGCAACGGAAGGATTTTACGACACCGCCCTGAACGAAGCGTGCGATGTCTGAACTACGAGTGATTCTACCAAGGCCAGCACGCGTCGCCAAACGCGGAAGGTGTGCCGCAGGCCCTAGCGTAAAACCCATGTTAGGCGACCGGAACCCTACAGGTGTTTGCGACACAATGACGTAATCTTGTCGAAGGCTTCATCGTGCGTGCAATCCCACCGTTGCTGCGAATTGTCGTTGCCGTTTTCAGCGAGATTAACAGCAATGTAGTGCGAACCGATTGCGTCAATTGCGATATGCCGCCCGTCAAACCAGTCTGGGTAGCATGAGTACGGCGAAATTCGCAGTGTCAGCATCGACGTGACGGCGAACAAGCCGCGAACATCAGGAGATTGTGACAGGTCGGTCACCAGCGAAACCATAAACCGCATAGCGTCAGAATCAACGTCCGCGAAAACCGAGGCGGCGTCGAGCCACGAGGATTCCCAAGATCGTGATTGGTCGTTTTCGCTGGCCATTGGAAAACGCTAGGTCGCCTAACGGAAGGTTTTTACGACACCGACGCAACCGAAGCGAAGGTGGATTGATTTAGATTTCATTGTATAATAGAGGCGAGGTCAGCAC
>CAZSYU010000227.1:0-2296 GCA_964611345.1 uncultured Pseudomonadales bacterium | reverse complement strand
GAAAGACTATTCTGAACTAGAATGGACTAAACCCGTCATGACACGCTTCATGGCGGGTTTTTCATTTGTCTTGAACATCAGCAAGCATCGGACAACTTAAGTCACGAAATGTCAAAAGCGGAATGCGACGGAATGCGACCGTGAATACGTCGCAAAAATTGAATGCAAGATCAGACCGTTCCTGTGTGGACTGAATGGATGCGATTTGACAAATCAATCCCGCCGCAGATAATCGGAGTCGAGCCCTGAGGCTCAACTGCGGAATCTGCCGTATTGAGATTGTGTGATCCTGGCAAAGCTGATCGCCCTACGGGCCAGTGTCTTACGACGCCAGTTATATCCAGGCTTTCCTGTTCGTCGGAGCAGTCAACCAGAAAGTTGATCTGTAACGATGGAAGAAATATGCCTGTATATATTCAATCTGATGATGAAAACCCTGCTGAAAACGATTCTCTAAATCGTTGGGTTAGTCTCAACGAAGTTGCCGAGTTTCTGGGCGTTGACAAACGAACGTTGAGTCGAATTCGCAATTCTCATTCGGACTTCCCGAAACCAGCAAACTTTTGTCCTGGTCGTAAACGTCCCAGCCCACGGTTCCTTCTTAGCGAGATAGCCCAGTGGGCTGAACGCCAACGATAGTCGGCTATTTCGCGACGAAAAATTCTCTTTGCTCGACGCCGATGTTCTTCTGAAAAATCGACGTCGAGCTTTCTTTTTGCTATCTGCGGGGCATCAACAGTGAACGCTATTCCAGATTTCGTATTGATCGGTGGGCCAAGAAAATACAAAAACGGTCGGGGCAAACCAGCCAAGTCATACCTTCAAAAGTTTCGACTGAAGTCAGATTCTGTCCGCAAAGTTCGCAGTGTTAGCCTTGAAACAAACGACGTTAGCGTTGCTCGTGAAAGGGCTAAAGACTTCGTCGTCAAACGCGTGACGGAGCTCAGTCTTGCCAACAGCCCTCAACTACGGTTTGCGAAGCAAACAATTCAAGAGTCCGTCACAGAGTACAGGCGTTTCCTATCGAATTCTGGTTGTACTGAAAAACACGTTGATCAAGTTCATTCGAGACTAATTCGACTCATCGAATGCGCAAATTACCGGTCGTACTCGGATATCACCGACAGCTCGGTTAAAGATGCAATTGAATCCTTGAAGAAGAGTGGCCAGTTCAAAACGACTGCTACCGCGAACAGGTATCTTGAGTGTGCGCAATCGTTAACAGCATGGGCACTACACAACAAGATGTGGCATCACGATCCTTTGGATGTCCCATTGTCAGAACGACGAATAAGCGGGTGCACCAAAAATACTCGACTTCGGGCAATCTTGACGAAAGAAGAATTCGAACAGCTTCTTAGTGTCACTTTGAAGCAATCAAAGACCCGCAAGAACTTGACGGCGGTTCAGCGGTATTGGCTCTATCTAATTGCGAGTCAGACCGGACTTAGGTGCCAGGAACTGCATTTATTATGTCCGAACAACTTCTACTTCAATTGCGATCAGCCATATGTCCAAATCGCATCCAGTATTTCCAAACGTGGAAAAGTTACTGGCAAGGTCGACACCATCAACATACAGGCTGAATTCGCTGAAATGCTCAAAAGTTGGTGCGCCACGTTGCCTGCTGACAAGCGCTTGTTTGGATCGAGTAGCGGCTGGTGGCAAAAAGCCTGTCCGATGCTCGGCGAAGATCTTGATGCAGCGGAGTTGCCAAGAACAAAAATGACTCGTCAAGGTGAGGCGAATGTGGGGTTAACCAATCCGGCCAGAAATGTCGCGAAGGGTTCGATGTTTTGGTTCACGCTGGCTTGTTCAAGTGAAGCCATGTACTCGTCACGTTGATCGACCTGGATGACCGTCCAAGGAAATCCGCCGGAAGCCATCATCATGTTCATTAAGAACCTGGCAGTTCTGCCGTTACCATCGGGGTATGGATGAATGTAAACAAATACAAAATGTCCTAAGACAACTCTTACTGATGCTTCGGGCTCATTTTCGAGTAGATCGAAAAAAGTTGCCATCAAGTCCGAGACATGTGGTGCCGAAGGTGGAATATGCCGAGAGTCAGAGATGTAAACTGAAGATTGCCGATAGCCAGCTAGATATGCCGGGTTCGCAACACCTGCTTGTACCGATGTTGTAAACAACTCGCGAAACCAGTCGTTGTGCTCTTTCTTTGCAATTTCAATTGCCGACTCGCCCTTGGTAACCCGCTCGATGCCTGACTTAACTTTCTCAAAGGCGAGGTAATAGCCCCTTGCGGCGAGAGCGTTCCTTTCTTTTTCGTCAGCTT
>CAZSYU010000226.1:0-2326 GCA_964611345.1 uncultured Pseudomonadales bacterium | reverse complement strand
TAAGCAGTAAGCACTCTCCTCTCAATCCCCGCAGAACTAGAACAAGAAAAAGGTGGCACCTGACACCTTTTAGGTCATCGCGCCACAGGGGAATTCAACCATTGGAACCATTCGAACAGACAAAGAAGGCAATTTCAAAATCGCCGGTCTTATTCTAGGTGAGGAATACGACTTGTACGCGCATGTGGAAGTCGATTGCGGCCCAGAAAAATCAGAAGGCAGGCGAAAAAAGGATGCCAACGGTGAATTCCAACATTACCGCGTGATCTAGGTTCCAATCGCAACAGACTTAAAACTTGATGCGTCAAAAGTCAAGGATCTCGGAGACGTCAAATTATCCGTTGAAGACGATTAGTTTTTAAGCCAGGACATAATTGACACCTTTTTCTTGTTTAATATTATTAGACGTAGGAAGAGCCGGACATTTCAAAACAAATTTCAATGGGGGTTTTTATGTTGTTGTTTCGTACATTGATCGTGTTGCTGGTTGTCCTGCTGGGCTCGGCATCGCTCGACGCGCAATTGACATTCAACCAAATCATTCTAGACGAAGACCCCATTCCAAGCGTGTTCGACGGGGCGAGTATTCGTTTTTTTGAAGACGCTCCCTCGATCAACTCGTCTGGGGACGTAGCGTTCGCTGCGCAACTGGTCGTGCCCGACGGCATGGGGGGAGCGACCTTTGAAGGTGCAATTTTCGGCCCAACGTCAGGTGCCGGTTCGCCACTAGGGCTGATCGCCCGGTCAGGCGACTCAGCCCCAGGGGCTGCCGACGGGGCAGCGTTTGCCTTTTTCGACGCTCCTTCAATCAACGATTCAGGCGACGTGGCGTTCCAAGCGAGTCTGCGCACGGGAACGGGGGCCGAGGTGAACTTCGACAATTTCCAAGGGATTTTCGGCCCGACTTCAGGGGCGGGTTCGCCACTGGGATTGATCGCCCGCCGCGGCAGTCCTGCACCGGACGTGAACGACGGGGCGGTGTTCGGTAGTGTGTTTTCTCCCTCGCTCAACGAGTCGGGGGATGTGGCGTTCCTGACGTTTCTGCGTACGGGCACGGGGCCACCGGTGAACGGCGACTTCTCTGGAGGTACCAGCAATAATAGTGCGATTTTCGGTCCGACAGCGGGCGCCGGTTCGCCGTTCGGATTGGTCGTCCGAGCAGGCGACCCCGCGCCTGGAGTGGACGGGGAGGATTTTGACTTCGTGGATACTCCCTCGCTCAACGACTCAGGAGACGTGGCGTTCAAGGCGTTCCTGCGCACGGGAACGGTGATAGACGGCAACAATAACGATGCGATTTTCGGCCCGACAGCAGGTGCCGGTTCGCCGCTGGGGCTGGTTGCGCGGGAAGACTCTCCGGCACCAGGATTCGACAACGGAGTGGAGTTCGGCACCGTACTTTCTCCCTCGATCAACGAATTCGGGGACCTGGTGTTCCAAGCGTTTTTGCGTTCACCGGGAGATCCGCCGCAGTTTCCATTCCCCGTATTTATTCCTCCTCCCGTGGAGCCAGGGCCCATAGACAGCAGCAATAACACATCACTTTTCGGCCCGACATCAGGGGCGGGTTCGCCGCTGGGGATCATCTTCCAAGAAGACGAGCCAGCTCCTGGAGTGACCGATGGGGCGGAATTCAGCGATTTGCTCTTTAGCAATGGGGACACACTCGGTACTCCCGCACTCAACGCATCGGGAGACGTGGCATTCACAACGTTCCTTCGTGTAGATTCGAGCAGCATAGCGTCAGGCACCAACTTTGCACTCTTCGCCTCCATTGCCGATGAAAGCCAACTCATCGTCCGTGGGGGCGACCTAGTCACGGTCACGCTGCCTGACGGTTCCGGCACCGAAGACCGGACGGTTCGTAGCATCTTTTTTTCGCCGAACGGCCTGAATGATGCGGGTGAGTTGGCATTTCGTTTGAGTTTCACCGATGGTACGCAAGGCATTTTCACCACTGCCTCTGCCACTTCTATTCCTGAGCCTAGCTCGCTAGCCTTGTTGGGTCTAGTTTCGCTGGGAGTGATGGTACATCGCCGCAAGTAAACTCTGTTTTTTAACAATAGAGTTTTGAACTCACAAAAAGGCCTGAGCCAGTCGTACTTGTTCAGGCCTTTTTTTCTGGGAGCAATCTGGTCACCGCAATCAGGGACTAAGACTTCATTGCAGAAAGGCGAATTCAGATCGACTTTTTCGTCTGCTGACGATGAGAGAGAGTGTCGTTGCTCCACTCTTCCGGTGTGCGATCGTTCTTTTACTTGGTTACAAGGTAAGTGCCAATTCGAAAACACTGATGCAATATTCGGGCTAACGGACTAGCAAACGT
>CAZSYU010000225.1:0-2335 GCA_964611345.1 uncultured Pseudomonadales bacterium | reverse complement strand
GGGGAGCTTCGATTTATCGCAAAAAGCCGAGTGAAAACGTTATCGTAGTCACTCGGCTTTCGCGTTTCAATGCACAGTTTTGCACCGATTGCACAGTTTTCTGTGCATTTAACTGTGCATGATGCGAGCAATGGACAGTTAGTCCAATTGCTTTCTAAAGTAGGCCCACCAACGTTGCAACCGCGAACGGATGCCGAAAACCAAGTTGATCGAGTAGTTTTCTGGCCCTTCACCAGTAACACGAATTTGGTTTCGTGGAAGAAACTCGATCTTAGCCGTTCCGACTGGCTTACCGTGATCGACACAAATCAGCGTACCAGTAAGTTCCCTGCCCGAATCATTCGTAACGAGAACTTTGATCTGTCCTTCGGTCTTGCCAAAAATATCGATTCGCTCTGGCGTCTCCCGCAAGCCGACCAGCGTGATCCTAGCGTTTTCTTTGTTGGTCCAAACTTTGCCACGCCATGTCTCACTAGATGTCGAGTGACGCCCACGTCGCTTGTACAAGAATGTGCTTAGAATCGGTAGCAGCAGTAGTACGATCCCAGCGACTACATTGGCCAACACGTTCGGCACGAAACCGTTGGCATTGATCGTATTGAAAAACTCGTTCACGTTTTTTCCTCCGAGGTCGTGTGCTGGAGGAAAAAAGACCGGAAGGCGGTGCGAAGGTTTGCACCCCCTCACACCGCCTGTATCGGGTTCACAGAATGTATCGTCGGGCCACCGACAACCATCGCAAAACTGCTCGCCCAATACCACGAAACTCCAGCGTTCCGTGACCAGTATGTCAACACTTGGGAGGCACTCGGTTAATGTCCAACAAACATCAAAGTCAATTAGCTGGAGTCCTTCGTAGCCGACCTGCATGGAAAGCGCAAAAGGGGTAATGACTTGTCTGAATATCATCGATTCCGTTAGTCAACGACATAGCGTCGTGGCAACCATGCCAAAACCAACAAATCACTCGCGACTCAGAGCTACAGAGTCACGACACAGTAATGAAGAAATCAGACACACAAGTGCAAAGAGATAGATCTCCTCCCAAGTCTTACAGAAACGACGTTGCAAATCGTCCCTGCGTATCGATGCGTGGTTGCAACACGGCAGCAATACAGATTGGATTGTAAGTAAGATCAAAAGCACTGGAGGCAAAGCGTGGCTAAATCGCTTCGCGGATTTGATACACTGGAAGTCTATGCATCGTGAACTGGAAGGTCAAGCAAAAAATTGAATCATCTTTTGACTCACTGTTCGCAGGCTTGCTAAAATCCACGCTAGATTATCTGCTTGCAACAACTGTTTCAGCTAGCACGTAAGTTTTACAAAATGAAGTAAATTTGCTAATGCTCCCTAGTCGATAAGCCTTGTAGGCCTAATCCCGTCTGCTTATCACAAGGAGTATTACCATGTCGAACGAAGTAAATTCGAAGAAACGTATTGGAATGTGGTTGAGAGAAAAAACTCTCGACCATACTTTCGGAGCCATTTTTAGCTGGCTTATTGGCAAATCTCTTCGCATCCTAGCACCAGTATTGCTGGTCGTGATCGGATGCGACCAACCAGCACCGCAACCGCCGAACCTTATGCCGGTGCCGCCGGTTGTTGTGAAACCAGAGCCGGTCGTGGTCGCTCAACCGGAAGCGTTGATTGGAGTTTCCCCGAAACGTGCCGACGCTAATTTTGATTGATTTCACGTCAATTTTTGCTACCCTTAGATCGACAGGCGGGCATCTTTCTAATCGCGTTCCGGTTAACAAGCGTTATCCAGTTCTGGTTTTCAGAAGAAACATCGCTACCAAGCAAGTCAATGAGATCACAGTTATGTATACGTATACAAAATCCAACACAAACTACGGTTATGTTCACCAACAACTTGAACCCGCATGCCGAGAACTTGTTGGCACCGGTTCAATTGGCGATCGACTTGAGAGCACACTAAAGTATCTATGCCTACTTCACGGTGATTCTCAAGACGATTATTTTGAAGAACTCTATTCGAGAATCCAGAACGTCGCGAACTGTTCGGAGGAGCAAATGCAAGAATTAGCTGTAGACTTTCTTAAATACTACAGCGAAGTTTGCACCCGATGCCATGGGTTCTTGGCCGCAAGTTGATTGTTTCCGCTTTGTGATCCTGCACGAACGTGGATAACAAAGGGTTCTGCGATTGGATGGGCGGTGAGTTCGACATTGATTCAGGTGATGGCATTTTGCTAACGTCCGGCCTATGAATGCCATAGCCCAACTGGACAAAATCAAGACGCACGACAAAAAACGGGGTCAGGTCTGCTCTGTAGAAAACCATGTTCGGTCACGCGATCACCATGATGTT
>CAZSYU010000224.1:0-2339 GCA_964611345.1 uncultured Pseudomonadales bacterium | reverse complement strand
GCAGGTACCGGCGTTTGAAACAGACCATTGCCCCATAGCAATGCTGCTGCCAACCGGCTCTTGAGTTTTTTTGGTTCGGCTGTTCCTTAGACGCTACAATGAGTACCTTCTATAGCGTGTTAGGTTTGTCATGGGCGATTCGGTCCGGCTCGGCAGTGCAGTTGTTCTTGCATTAGGTATTGCTGCGGGCGGCTTTTTTGCTGGATTTTATGGAGGAGAAGGGCTTCTAAAAGCTCGGCAGCTAGATCGCAGCGTTACGGTTAAAGGCCTGGCTGAGCAGGAGCACCCGGCCAATATCGCGATCTGGCCTATTCGCTATGTGCGGCCGGGTAACAATCTGCAAGAGCTGGTAGCAGCGCTTGAAGCTGATGCGGGTCGTGTTGAGAAATTTCTCTTGAGCTACGGGTTTGATGCGTCTGAATTGACGATTAATCCGCCAGATATTGTCGATAAACAAGCCAATAATTACGGTAACGACGAATCCCGCTTTCGCTACTCTGCCACCGGTCTCGTGACGGTATATACAACCAAAGTTGATACCGTGCGCGACGCAAAAAGCCTGCTCATTGATCTCGGTAAGCAGGGCGTTACGGTTAGCTCCAACGAATATCAGTCTCGTGCCGAGTATATATTCACCGGACTCAACGACGTGAAACCTGGCATGGTCGAACAGGCGACTCGCAATGCACGAGCAGTTGCAGAAAAATTCGCAGCTGACTCGGCCAGTACACTGGGTAAGATCAAATCGGCACGTCAGGGTCAATTCAGCATTAGTGACCGTGACAGCAACACACCACACATTAAGAAGATACGCATTGTGTCGACGCTTGAATACTACTTGGCCGACTGATGGCTGAAATTTCAACCGAGGATAGGAAAGGCTGCGCTCGGTAGCCCAACTGCAATTTGTAGGGGCTCGGCCATTCTTAGGTAAGCCGCTGACTGAAATAAAGTGAAAAAGGGGAAATTTGCCTTAGGTGTATTGTTGATACTGGTGGCTGTGAACTACTTGCCCGGCATGTATCTAATAGCAACCGGATTGATGTTTCAGAACGATGTGAACTTCGAGTATTTTTTTGGCAGTTTAGTCTTACGCATCATTACTTTTCTGGCATTTTTATGGGGCGGCGTTGTTCTGATTCGCAAAGCTACGAAGAGCTAGGGAGGGAGGAGAATAATTTTTTTCGTAAAGATTTTGAGCGGAGTATTTTTCTCGGTCTTTCTCACTTTTCTATCTATTCTTTGATTTTATTCAAAACAGGCTTAAATCTTTTCAAATACCGCTGGTTTGAAATCTACTCACCGGTATACGCTTTAGCGGTATTCTCGGCCATGGCGTTGGCAAGATCTGGCTCTTCGCCAGATGAAATATGCGATACGCCCCATGCTTTGGCACAGTGACGGATGAATTCTTTGCCCGGCTCCGAAGCTGACCATGCTTCCGCTTCCTTGCGATCGAATGTATCGCTGTTCAGGTACAGGCCGAGGCCAAGGAATCCAAGGTCCCAACCGACGCCGGTTGCTCCCGGACCATACTGATTCCAATGGGACTCACTCGCTTCGTCCTTTGTCATCGTGTGCTCCAACGTCATACGAGTGCCGTCGCCTTTGGGCTCAAGTCGCACCATCAGCCAACTTACGTTCTCCGCGAACTCCCAAGTGACTTCAAAGATCTCGGCGCGTTCACATCGTATAATTTCGCCTCCCGCATTTCCTTCCAGTTGATAACGACCTCCCAGTTTTAGATCACCTGTGATCGGATTAAACCAACAGGCAAGCTTCTCAAGGTTTGTCACCGCGTCCCAGAGGACTTCCGGAGCTGTCGCAAATGTGCGAGCGCCGCTAACAACGCGAGTTGGTTGACCGTCGCGCTGCGCATCGCTAACCACTCGATTTTCAATCCCCAGTGGATCGCTACATTCCATCTAAAAACTCCTTCGATAGTTTGGACCGACTTGGCGTAGGTAATAGCCCATACTACTCTTCGTTGCGACGTATGAAGCGTTGAAGTGGCGTGATTTTATTGAGAATGTAAGTGAATAACTAGCTCCGTTTATTTCGAGTTAGACAAATGAAATTCAATATCACAGGACTGTTTGCAGTAACTTCGCTTGCTGCATTGTTTTCTTCAATTGTATTTGGGCATCCGCTCATAAGTATTGGCTTTATAATCATTGTCGTGCCCACAATCATTGGGCTGGTGATCGCTACCAAGCTCGAACGGTATATCCAGTCGGCTGACAAAGTCCAGTCGACTGACAACGAGGAAAAAACTCGATTGCTGGAGGATAGGAAGCATAACGTGCCTTTCCGGGAGATCGCAAAAGTACGGCTGGCGT
>CAZSYU010000223.1:0-2352 GCA_964611345.1 uncultured Pseudomonadales bacterium | reverse complement strand
GTAGTCAAATTTACCATTGAACTGCCCAGCAGAATCGAAAGCGGAGCGTTTTCTCTCGCAGACCTCAATGATATGAATGTAGTTACGGACGTAATTATCAATGGAAGAGCCTTTGGCGGTGTTGGCTCGGGTGACTTTGATCAGTCAGCTACCGCAACGGTGGCAGCGTTGGGGGCGTCGGCCCTGCTGCCCAATCGAGTTGGTGAGAGTCGGGATGCCTTAGTTGGAAAGACTGTTGTTATTGAAGACAATGGCGACAGAACCGTCACCTTTGGCACCGGTTATATGTCTTTTCTTCGTAACGACGGAGTGACGTACAATGAACTGGGCAATCTGACGGGGCCCAACGAGTCCTATGACGGTCCAGACTATCAAAATATGTACTTGTCTGGCTTTGACAGTTCGGGAAATCTCAAGGCAAGTTTCTATTGCCCCTCACTTGAGTCTTTTCACAGCGCTGGTCCTCCTCCTGCTCCCGGTGCCCCCACTTATAAGTTCTCAGCGTTCGACCAGATCACCGGCAGCTTTGAGCTGGAGGTTGATACTGATAACGATGGGCAGTTGGACGCATTTTGGATGGACATTGGTTTGCCGATTCAGACAACCCCTGATGGGTTGCGATACCAGCCATTGGTTGCCTATCGGGTCGTCGATCAAGATGGCTTGATCAATCTAAATCTCGCGGGCAATCTCAGTGATTTGAACAACCGTGTCGCTGGCGTTCAAGGTCAAGGCTATGGCCCAGCTGAGTTGGATGTTAGATCAGCTAATAAACCAATTTTGACTGACGAGGAATATGTCAACCTTCTGCAAGGAAACGACATGTTGGGTCTCTCTGGACGATACGGCTTGGGTGTGGATGGCGCACCGGCGACCGGAGACGAGTTTCCCGGCGGTGCTGATCGGGACCAATGGTCATTAAAAAAGTTGTTTGGCTACCCGCTCCCTGAAACGACAGGCAACGTTGGGCAAAGGGATGGCAAGGTTGGTGGTTTCTTCTGGGGATCTGCACACAACATTAATGGTCGGTTTCCAATCAATCGAGCCAACGATCGGGTTGACGCTGATGGAGACCTGCTCGATTCGTTGCCCCATGAAGATCTCAATGACCCGGATTTCAATAATAGTCTTCCCGAATTGGATTTTGCCAGTTTTGTTTTAGATGATGATACGCTGACCAACTCGCCTTACGAAGCGAATTTCGCTCCCGGGCATTTAGGAGGTTGGGAATCTGACGACGACGATCAGATGTTTGGTCCACTGGAACTGGAACGCTTGCTGCGTCCTTCGGATGCTGATTCCAATCAGCTGCCGGGTCGGTTGGTTGACCTGATGCCAACGCTTGCCAGCAACACCACGCTTCGCCGATCGGTAACGACAGAAAGCTACGAGGTTCCGGTGGCACCTTCGGTGGTTAGAGATGGAGCGACTCAGATCAGATTGACTACGCTGATCAGGAATAGATTGAGTACCGGCAAGGTCCCAGAGGATGAAATTGAGGATCTAATCCGGGAGTATCTCTCCCCGGAGATTCTCGGCGGATTGAAGATGAATATCAATCGCGTGTTTGGCAATGGGATTGACGACGATGGCAATGGTGTGGTTGATGACCAGGTGTACCGGGATCCCGCTGATCCTGATAATCTTCTTGCAGGTGAGTCCAATGAACTCAATAGCGATCAGGACGGGGCTCCTGTTATGGATCTCAACAATGATCACAACAATGGCCTCGATGGCCAAGGCGATGATGCAGTCGACGCAATGAATGACGAACTGGCACGATACCAATTCGCAAAACAGCTTTACATTTTGATGCTGCTAACGACTGAAGATTCGCAGCTTACTTTTGGAAGCGTCGAAGAATATCGAACCGCTGTTGCCCAGTGGTGTATCAATGTCGTTGATTTTCGAGACTCCGATTCGATTCACACCCCATTTGAGTTTGATTTGAATCCTTGGAATGGCTGGTCGGTCGATGGCGTGATCATTCCAGGCGAGACGGGAGCCGAACGGGCAGTTGTTTGGGGCGCTGAGCGGCCTGAGTTATTGCTGACCGAAACGTTTTCTTCTCACGATCGGCGGGGCCAGGACCTTAATGAAGGTGGTGGACGAGTTGACCTCAATATGCCAGCAGATCCCAATTCTGATGAGGACTATGACAGCCTGTTTATCCCTCAATCATCGGTATTTCTTGAACTCTATAATCCTTGGACCATGGATGCCAATAATCAAGTTGGTCCGGCTGAGCTGGGCGATGGAACGGGTGTCAATTTGCAGCAGGCCGCCCCGGACGGTTCGCCGGTGTGGCGTATCGGTTTCAAACGGCCATCCGATGTTGCTGCAGACCCTGAT
>CAZSYU010000222.1:0-2355 GCA_964611345.1 uncultured Pseudomonadales bacterium | reverse complement strand
GGAGTTTTTGCATAGCGAAGCAAAATTCAACCACGGCGGAACGCCGCAAAAAAGCTGCCTTCAGCAAGGTGAGTTCGGTCTTGTGCGAATCAAAAAAAGCCACCCTGTCTGAGGTACCTGCCTTCAGAAACAAACGACGCGGCATTTTTCAACCTGTCTAAAAATGCCGAGTTTTTGCATAAGCAAACACGAATCAACCACGGCGGAACGCCGCAAAAAAGCTGCCTTCAACAGGGTGGAAAAATGATTGTAGCAAAACTGAGCTTGAGTTTGCCATAAAATTGGTTGGTGACGGTTCGCGCGAAATTCACTTATCGACACGAATCTAAATCGTTGACGATAATCCTTTAACCATAATCCGGTAGGCCAGCGTGTTTTCAACGCTAATCCTTGATGCTTGCCACGCTTTGGTTTAACGAAATAGGCGCCCGTCTTTAACAAGGGGCATTTCCGACGGGCGCATGTTTCATTAACGTAATTGCATGTCGATTCAAACTTTAACTCGTTACCTTGAGCAATATGAAAGCGCCGTCGTCGCGCTTTCCGGTGGCGTCGACAGTTCACTGGTCGCGAAAATTGCCAGCGATGTTTTTGGCTCAAAAGCGCTCGCCGTCATCTCGGCTTCGGAGAGCTTACCCGAAACCGAAAGGCGACTCGCGGTTGAGCTTTGTATTGAAATTGGAATCCCGTTTCGCGAGATTAAAACAACGGAACTTCAGGACGCCGAGTATCGCGCCAACGATGGCAACCGATGCTTCGTTTGCAAATCGTATCTTTACCGTCAGCTGCAATCGTTTGCTTCGCAAAATGGTTACGATGTCGTGCTCGACGGCGCCAACGCAGATGACTTGTCTGATTATCGGCCGGGCCGACAAGCCGCGAAAGACCACCATATCAAAAGTCCGCTTGCTGAACTTGGAATCGATAAAGCGAAAGTCCGTGAACTCGCCAGAGAACTCAACCTCCCCAACTGGGACAAACCGGCTTCTGCCTGTCTGGCTTCGCGAGTTCCTTATGGCACCGAAGTCACCAAAGAAACGCTGGCCCAAATAGAACAAGCTGAAGAGATCATGCGCGAGGCTGGTTTCTTGCAGTTCCGAGTTCGACACCACGACTCGGTCGCCAGAATCGAAATTGCACCGGGTGAATTTGCACGCATCATCGAGCAGCGAGAAGGCATCACCAGCCAAATGAAGCAACTTGGGTATAAGTTTGTTTCGCTCGACCTTGACGGTTTTCGTAGCGGAAGCATGAACGAACTTTTGGTTCAGATCGCGGAACAGTGAACTGAACAATGAACACTTCAAACAACAATGAAATACTAAACGATGACGAAAATTCGAGCGATCGGTCTAGCGACCTAACTAGCAACGACCTTACCAGCAACGAAAAAGCGGGTTGCGACGGAAAAGGTTACGCCGACCTTGGTCACACCAAAACTGACTTGCTTCGCCAGCAAAACAGTGGTTTTGAAGAAGTCGTTTTTGGAAAAGGCAAAACAGAATCGCAACTGCTGGACATTATTGGTCACGCCAAAACCAATAGTGGCCGTGTTTTTGTCACTGATGTCGCGTCTGAAACTGCGCACACGGCGACCACTCAATTTCCTGATCTCGTTTGGGACCAAGAAGCACAGACGCTCGCGATGGGCCAACACGATTCCGTTTCGCATCGCAAATTGTTGCTCATTTCAGCCGGAACGAGCGACCTTCGTGCGCTCAAAGAAGCGGAAAACACATTAAGCTTTTTTGGCTTTCAACCAACACGATTGGTTGACGTCGGAGTCGCTGGGCTTCATCGTTTGTTGTCGAACCTAGAAGAAATTCGAACCAACGATCTGCTTATCGTCTTTGCCGGAATGGAAGGCGCGTTGCCCAGCGTACTTGCCGGACTAACGAGCGCGCCGATCGTTGCGGTGCCAACTTCTGTGGGAACAGGCGTCTCCGAAGGCGGACGAGTCGCGTTGGATTCGATGCTTTCGAGTTGTTCGCCCGGAATCACCGTCGTAAATATTGACAATGGGTTCGGAGCCGCAATGTTTGCCGCCAAGTTGTTGAAACGTTTTGATTAAGTGTCTGAGTGAACCTATGAGAATTGCATATATTGATTGCATCGCAGGAGCCAGCGGTGACATGCTGCTTGGTTGCTTAATCGCTGCAGGTGTTGATCAAAACGAATTGGCAAACCAACTGGAAACGCTTGGCCTCACTGAATCGAGCTTGCGCGTCACAGACGTTTTGAAAAACGGATTTGCGGCGAAGAAAGTCGATGTCATGGTCGACTACGATGGGAACCCAATTCCCGCAGAACAATTCGGCGCCGTTAGCTTGGTTGAAACTTCGACAAAATCAAGCG
>CAZSYU010000221.1:0-2408 GCA_964611345.1 uncultured Pseudomonadales bacterium | reverse complement strand
CACGAGATAGAAACGCAGAGGCGCGGAGAACGCAGAGTTCTTGTTCGAGCATTTCCTCTGCGTTCTCTGCGTCTCCGCGTTTCAAAACTTCAACCAAAACGAAACAGACGCGAGGTCCAGGAGCCGCTCACCCGACAACTGGAGAATTCACTCCTTCGTTCATTTAAAATCAATTGCCACTTTCAAAACGAGGCCGGTCAGAAGCCCAATAAATGCAATGGCCTCTCCCAATTTCCGTAGCTCAATTTTTGAATTACCCGAAAGTTCCTTAAGGGCATCGTTGCACATTAGCAACATGTTAACGATCAAAAACAGGCTGAACCCGACGCCGCAAATCGCTACCAACTGCGAAAAAGCTCCCAGGAGGTTCATGATTGCAAATCCTATCCCGACAACCAGAAAGCCAACCACGACAGGAAAATAAAACAAACAGGCCCGGGACCGCTTCAAGTAATTGGGGCACCTGGAATTATCCGCAACTGTCTCGTTGAACTTCAGGAAAATCCAAATTTGCACGATGGCAAGCAGTAGCCCAATAGCAGGAATTATCGGATATTGTTGAAAAACCGCCGGCGTGTACTCGGATAACCACGTACAGTAAATACCAACGACTACACAAAATAACGGGATGGCGTGATACACCCACATTAGACGACGTTCAACTCTCCGTGGTGCCGCAAGCCAGAAGAATGTTCCCAAATAGGAAGATAACAGACAGATGGCCAAGATCGCTCCGGCCACCAGTACAATCCAGGAGTCACTCCAATCCCGAATATCAATTGCAGCGAATGCCAGAATTGCTGCCGCAGCGGAAAACGTTATCCCGAAAATGATGTAAAGAAGATTTCCATACAGGAACAACTGAAATCCAGCTTGCACATAGCGATAACTGTGGTCGGAACCATTCTCTTTCTCGCAGGGTGTATCGGATGTGTTCACCATTGAGACTATCTAAAAGTTTGTCAAAACTGGATAACGCCGACGATCACCGAACCGGCCCAACATTGGCAACATTGGGGCCATCCAAGAGAGCATTTCGAGCGAGAATATTTACAGGCTCTAACATGTTTGCCAAGTCGAATTTTACCCAACAGTGCTTTATCGGCTCAAGAGGTCGTCTCTAGCGGCCGCGTCGTCTGAAATATGCCAAACCACACACGCCCAATAGCCAGACCCCGGAAGGTTCGGGGACGCTGGTGATCAACAGGTTGTCGATGCGGACGATATTACCGGGTTGAAGCGGATTGACGGCGAACTGAAAAACCAGCTGGATTTCAGTTGACGACGTGTCACGGTTAAGCGCATTGACAAGATCGTTTCGTTCTGACAGCTCCAAAGTTGCCAGGTCGACAGAAACATTTTGGAAGCCCGAATCCGCAGTCGGTGTGACGTTCAGATCCAGTGCGTCTGCAAAGAAGCCGCTTCGTTCAAGGCGAAAAAGGATGGGTACAGCTCCCTCAACCTCGACATCAAACGAGATGCTCAGCCGATCGAGGTCTGCAACGGTAAGACTTCCCTCAACGAATGACGGATCCACAGACAAGTCAAAAACACCCAGTCCGCCACCAGCAAAAAAGGGATTACCGCTAACTGAATTCACTACGAACTCCGCTACATCGGTCCCGTTACTACTCCCCATGGCATTCTGGTTAACGCCGATGTCAACAGTAGCTCCGTTACCACCACCGAATCCGAATGCATTGCCGGCATCGTTAGCTCCTTCGAAGTCCAATGATGTGATGATGTCAGCAGGGCAAGAATATGCAAACAGTCCCAAGCAATAAAACAACACGAAAAGGCAGGAGATTTTTTTCATCTAAAAATACTCGTTGAAAAGATTAAGACGTTCAGAAAAGACGTCAGGAAAAGAAGCATCTGTCAGATCGACATGCGCAGTCCCGAATTTTAGTTTTGCCCAGCAAACCCGAATTTTCCGAATTTTGAGTATTCTTCTGTCCAATCTTGGGAGCAAATACTCACCCCAAGCTTTTGGTTTCCCTCTTGGACGTAGGGTAATTACCAGGCTATGACTCGAACGTTGGGGCCGAATCGACTGCCAAGGATTTCTCCTACTTGAGAACAATGGGTTGCGTCCGCTGCGTCCTCATTTTTCTCCTGCAAATCAGTTCGCATAGAATCTGCTCAGTCACCAAACAACTCTGCGTATGTTTTTGACTACAGGCGAAAGCGTTTGCGCAAGCTGCGGATGCCTCGCTCTGTTGAAATGGTGATGGTGTGTGCCCTGCCTAAATCAACTAATCTGCGATCTCACCAAGGTCGATGGTTAACAGATCGAATAAATCAAAATCCAGCTCTCTCCAGTTGAGCAAGCCCAGCCGATCGAGCAGTCTTAAAACCCGCGCTAAGACAAACCCACTCTCAATCCGGTCCAGTGGTTCCGGCGGCCG
>CAZSYU010000220.1:0-2458 GCA_964611345.1 uncultured Pseudomonadales bacterium | reverse complement strand
CAATCCCCCTTGGATTGGAAGAAATCAACCGGGCGACCCAATCGCCGACGCTTGGTACAAAAAGGAAGTCAAGCAAACACTACCCAGTCGCCAGATCGCTCACGCGTTCATGTGGAAATGCCCTCAGCACCTCGATTGCAACGGACGTGTTTCTCTGGTGTTGCCCTCAAAAGTTTTTCTGAATCGTACGGACGATTTTCAAATCAAATGGTTTGACCACCATCACGTTGAAGAGGTTCTTCAGCTTGCGGATCTAAGGTTTATCTTGTTTGAGAACGCGATCTGCCCGAGTGTGGTCGTACGCTTCGGAATAGCGGATGCCACGGAACAAGAATACGCAATCAACTACATCAGCCCGCAAGCAAACCGAAGTGATCCGCGCCGTGGAGTTGTCGTAATCACGTCAGATGACAGCCAGTATGTGCGATCAACTGCGATAAAAGGTTTTGCCGAACAGAAAATGGCGCCAAGCCTGTGGAAAAGGCAGCTCCGAGGAACACCACGCGACATTCGTTTGCTTGACCGTCTGATGAGCTATCCCCAACTCAGTGAGAAGGTAGGAGAAGCGCGGTCGAATAAACGGTGGAAAAGCAGCCAAGGTTTTCAACCAGACAGCAAAGGGAAAACACTTCAGCCAAATAACCGATACAAACCACAGTATCCTTGGTGGCCGGAAGAACATTTGTTTATCAATGCGAAAAAGCAAATCAACTTTTATCTTTCTGAGTCTGAATGCGAGCCAATTGGTAACCCTTACGAACAATACTACTTCGTAAAAGATGAACGCATTTTCAAAGGCCCCATGGTTCTAATCTCGCAAGGCTTCACGAAAATCGCCTTTTGCGAATTCGACGTTCTATTCCAAGACTCATTGCAGTCGATCGCCGGTCTCGAAGAAGATCGCTACTTGCTAGTTTTCCTGTCGGCATTCCTTAGATCTCGGCTCGCCAACTATTTTCTCTTTCACACGTCAGCGAATTGGGGCACTGAGCGAGATAAGGTTCAGAAGTACGAATTACTGCAACTTCCTTTCGTACTGCCAGACCATGAGTTTGCTGTCGCAAATTCGACAAAGATCGTTAAAAAGGTTTGCGCTATCTTTGACAAAGCTGTCGCCAAACTGAATTCCGAAGGACTCGTCGATCATAGCAAGATCATTCAGCAGGCTGACAAAGCAATTGAGCCTCTTATCTTTGAGTATTTTGATTGTGATGAGTACGAACAGGCATTGGTTCATGACACCTGCGAGGTAATCGAGCCAAGCGCAACACCGCCTTCACTTGACAATGACATTCCCACTCTTCGGCTTCCGTCACCAGCGCAACGAGAAAACTACGGAAACACGATTTCTAAAGTGCTAAATGGCTGGGGGGAACGCAGCCCAATCTCGATTTCAGCTCGTACGATTGCCTCTCCCGCTACTGGGCTTGGGATTGTTGTTCTCAGCCAGAGTGCGAAACGAGACAATGGAGCAGTTGCGACGGATGAAGTTGCGGATGAAAAAGTTATCGAGCAGCTAAATCGCTTACGCGATCAAATGCGTCGCGAAAACGGGATGCGAACATACATGCGTGGCGTGACACTTTTCGACGGGAAGACCGCCTACATCATTAAGCCGCTTTTCTTGCGATTTTGGACGAAAACTGCGGCTCTCAATGACGCTGACTCGATTGCGGCTGCGATTTTGAACTCAAAAAGGATTCCGAGTTCATGAATGTTGTCGGAAGCTCAGATGAATTCTCGCCGCTTTTCCCCAACGACTTTCTCGACAACATCATTGGTCGAGTATTCGTTGCATGGGACAGAATTCCCAAACCAATCACCGAGACTCTTGAAACAAGAATTACAAAACTGCTTCGACACCAATACGCCTATGACCCAGTCATCAAGCAGTTGCCGTTTCAAGTCCGACGTGAATTGACGGTTGATGACCCCGAGTCGGGCGATGAACTGGGTCGGATTGATCTTTGTTTACTACATGGCAACGATGAAGACGTCTACTTCGCATTTGAATGCAAACGACTCAACGTCACTTTCGATAGCGGATTCAAAACCTTGGCTCCCGCATACGTCGGGGAAGATGGAATCGGCTGTTTTGTCGCTCAGAAGTATTCGCTTGGCCAAACGTGCGGAGGCATGATTGGTTATGTATTCGATGGACAGTTAGAAGTCGCAATGGAGTCGGTCAAGGACAGAATCAAGGATAAAGCAAACGAAATCGCCTTGAAGTCGCCAGGTTTGGCCAGCACCAGTTTAACTGTGGCAAACGACTATCTTCGTGAAACTCTGCATAGCACGCCCAACGGCGAATTCGTAATTTTTCACCTGTTCGTATCAATGACTTGACACTGCAAAAAGCTATTGGGGGCCGTCTGTACTAGCAAACTGCTCCGGTCACATCGATTGCGCCAAGAAGTTTGGGAAAGGGGAATGAGATGTAATCTACAACTTTGAAACC
>CAZSYU010000219.1:0-2469 GCA_964611345.1 uncultured Pseudomonadales bacterium | reverse complement strand
CACAACGGAAGGTTTTTACGACACCGCCGTTGCGATGCCACTTAGGTTTGTGTCACGAATAATTCTACCAACAGATCGAGGCTTAATCAAACAGCGAAGGTGTGCCCGTAGGGCCTCTGCGTAAAATCTATGTTGTGCGGCGTGAAGCGGTGGAGATTACCAATTCAATTAGCGCGAAAATCAATGCACCCCCGGCGGCAAAAATGCCAACGGTGTTGAAGTCGATCAGAAAGTGATCCCAGAAAGTCGGAGGGCGTCCCCAGTTGGCGAGTATTCGCGGTGCAACCAACCATCCCGCAAACGCACCCGCTGCGACAACAATCAGCGTAAGACGTCGATTGCGCGACAACCAATATGCGAGCGACGCGACAATCAAAGTCGGCAATACGAGAAGCAGCTTGACAGTCACATGGCCGGTTGCAACAGGAAACGCCAGCGCGACACCAAGCACACCGGCAAGGAGGGTAATGTAGAAGAAGAAACGTCGGAGCGAGAATTGCGATTTTTGCATTCGACTCGCCCGCGCAACGGAAAGAATTTACGACACCGCCCTGAATGAAGCGAGCGATTCTTGAACTACGAGGAATTGTACCAAGGCCAACCCGCGTCGCCAAACGCTGAAGGTGCGCCGAAGGCCTAGCGTAAAAACCATGTTGTACGCCGCTTGAATTACGAGTTGGCGTTGCCCCCAAATTCGTCCAGCCATTCGGTCGCTGATTTTACGAGTTCGCTTTCAAGCTCAGTTACAGCGTCCGCACCGTATTTTCCGTTGACCGAAACGTCGTTTGGGCGATCCATCAAGTCGTCGAAGCCATAGAAAATGCCCAAGAGATGATGTATGCCGTGTGAGTCGCCTGCGTATTCATTGCATTTGAACTCGTATTCGTAGTAGACGTCCTCAACCATCTTGCGGCACAGGTCGCGCGGATTACCAGCGCGGTGAGCGATCAAAGCAATGTGATACTGGAGCACGCCCCATACGGCAGCATCACGATCTGGGATTGCGATATTGCATGATTGTAGGAAGCGTTCAAAAGCTGGGACGATGGTGTTTCGGTCGTCCGCATCAGCAAGGTAGATGGTGACGAGATGGTCGTTGTCAACTCCAGCGTTGAGCAACCGGTCAGCGAGTTCGCGCACCTCACAGCCGACACCGGAAAAGCCGTGGAGTGCGGCAAGCACGGTCAATTCGGCGCGGTCTGAATCAGAGATCATCTGCGGCGTCCAACGGAAGGTTTTTACGACACCGACCTGAACGAAGTGAACAGTGTCTGAACTACGGAAATTGTACCAAGGCGATGGCCCGTTGCCAAAGAGCCAAAGTGTACTGAAGGCCTAGCGTAAAAACCATGTTAGGCGTCGCTGAACTGAGAGAGAAAGTCTGCGTAAGAGGGCGCACCACGAGAATCCGCCAAGTAGTTCGAGTAAGCCTTGTAGTGCAGCCGGCAGTCAGAGATCAGATCAGCGTAGTCGTCGGTAACGCCGAGCCGGTCGGTGTGTCCGATGAAATCATCCAATTCATCAAGCATTTCTTTGCACTGCGGGATTGACGCGCCGTTTTGTCCATAAAGGACACCAGATGGCAATTCATGCAAAGTGTAATCCATGTGCGACGCCAAAAGCTCAACGAGCCGACCTCTGGCGGTGTCGTTGGTTGGATCATGGTCGAGAGCAATCAACAGCAAGCCATGTTCTGTATAAGTATCGGGAAGATCAGGAGCCGATTCGCGACATTTGTAGATCAGATTGGCATAGCGAGACAACCAGTGCGCGCAACGTGGGATGCGATTGTCGATCGCGGAACGGATATGCGGTAGAAGCACGCGACGAAAGAGCGGCATCCGAATCGTAACGTCTTGCAGTTCGGGCTGAGTTACGAATAGAAGTGCCCAGTCGCGTTGGACTGATGGAGCCAAAGCATCGAACGAGTCTAGGAAGCGTTCCAGCGCAGCATTTCGCTCAGAGCGAAGGTGAAGAGCTTCCGTTTCGAGATACGCGTTCCAAAGGTCAGATTGGGGCTGAGGCAACATTTGACCTGCGACCGGTGGATCGGAATCACGCCACCACGCGTCAGTCCGGTATTCGATCGGGATGTCATCAGTGTGAGGTGAGTCAAAACCGAGTGATTCGAGCGCATTGCACCACTGCTCGCGTTTGGATGGCGGCATTTTGGTGCCACACCAAGGGCAGAAATGTAGATCGAGCGAAGATGAACCGCCATCGCGGATTGGCAAACCGAATTCGTCAATGTGTGGGTAGTAGACGACAACGACATCTGGGCAGTCGCGAAGATTTGAATGCTGGTCGCATTGATAGTTGACCTGACGGCCCATCGCGTCGCAGCAGATGCGATCTTGATTCATCTTATCGGTAGGTCGCCTAACGGAAGGTTTTTACGACACCGACGCAACCGCAGCGAAGGTGGATTGATTTAGATTTCATTGTATAATAGAGGCGAGGTCAGCACCA
>CAZSYU010000218.1:0-2552 GCA_964611345.1 uncultured Pseudomonadales bacterium | reverse complement strand
CGTTGAGCTAACCAGTACTAATTGTCCGTGCGGCTTGACCATATAATCGAGCGTATTTGCGTCGAACGACGCAGGTACCAGTAGATTGGACTTCCTCCCACCGAAGGTGGGAATGAAGAGTCGAGTAACAAGTAGAAACTATAAGTTCATCTTACTAAGCATAAGATAATCACTAGCACTTCATAGATTGGTTCCGCGTAAGCGGGGCTGCGTCATCACTGATTTTTAATCCAGTTTTGTCTGACGACAATAGAGAGTTGGAACCACCTGATCCCATCCCGAACTCAGCAGTGAAACGGCTCATCGCCGATGGTAGTGTGGGGTTTCCCCATGTGAGAGTAGGTCATCGTCAGGCATCTATTCGAAACCCCTGCGGGCTCATTGTTCTGTAAATAGACGAGAGAGCTTTCGGGGGTTTTTCTTTTCATAGACAAAAGTGTACGAGCAAGAATGCACGAGCAAAGATTGAACAGCGTTCAATTTGACAAAAATATTGACGAAGGCCTTCAAATAACAAACACTGTTACGCACAAGGTTTCTCATACTAAATTGGTTCTCATACTAAATTTGGGGATATTGCACATGTTTTGGCGAACGATTGTTCTCGGTCTTTTACTCACGGCCACAGTGAGTGCCAACGCGGTTACACTCACGATCGACCCTATGACAGGCCAGCTTCTGGGTGCCGAAGATGTTGGCGTTAATGGCGAGTTCTTTGACGTTGCATTCCTGGATGGAACCTGCGGTGACCTATTTAATGGCTGCGATGAAGCTGGTGATTTCGCGTTTCCAAACGAGTTTGTCGCCACGGAAGCGGTTTTCGCGCTGTTGGATCAGGTTTTCGTTGACGGGCAGGGGCAATTTGACTCCAATCCCGGCCTCACATTTGGTTGCGATAGCGCGCCGTGCTTTGTCGATATACCGGTTTTTTCAGAGCTTGGTGGTTTCGGCAGTAGTGGCCCTGGTCCAGTAGCGGTGTCGGTGACAAACGCTGTGGATGAGGTTAATGATGGCGTCTTCCCCTTCTTCGCATTGGTAGACCCAGCAACCGATTCAAACGCCCTTGGAGCCACCAACGTGGTGTTCGCGGTTTTCACCCCAGTGGCACCGGTCCCGATCCCCGCAGCCTTACCCTTCTTTCTGGCGAGCTTGGCTGGGCTCGGCGTGATGCGCCGGTGTAAAAACAAGGTTCAGCTCGCGGCCTAACCCCCGTCCCACACAGAGGAGTGTTGCAATACAATCGGCGATATGAGTACCTATATCGAAGCAGAGTGCTTTGGCACTGAGCGCAGAGAAGGCGCCGAGCGTCGTACCTACTCACTGCAAACTCTTCGTCAATGCCTATCGGCACCACGCCGGACAAAGGGGCGACGTACCGGGGACCGACGCTATCCGATCGTCGATCACTTTGATTCCGGCATACTGCTATTGGCCGTCTTGCTGATGGGCTTCTCGATCGCCGACTCCATATTCACCTTCACGTTGATAGGACGCGGCGGTAGCGAGCTGAACCCAATCATGGACTGGTTCCTCGGCCACAGTGTGTGGGCGTTCATAATGGTCAAGATGATACTGACCGGTATTCCCGCAGTGTTGCTTGTCGCGACTGGAAACGTGTTGCTATTCAAGCGTTGGCGAGCACGATCGATTCTCGGCGCCATGGTGGGGCTGTATGCCGGCGTGATCGTCTACGAACTGGCATTACTGTCGCTCTGGTAACTTCCTCGTCATCCGCTAATCCAGCAGTTCAGGTACTAAAAACTCGCGTTTAATCAATAAAGCAGCTGCGTTGGTTGTTCACGCACAGCCTATCGGGTGTAAAGGGGCCGTAAGCGCTTACGAAACAGCGAAATACTGGCAATGGCCCAGGCATTGGTTTTCAATGGTTGGGTATCCGGGGGGAGCAGCATGGATCAATTTGCAGGCAAAGTTGCCGTAATCACCGGCGCTGCCAGTGGCATTGGCCGTGGCCTTACCGAACGCGCTCTTGCGGAAGGCATGCACGTGGTGATGGCCGATATCGAAGCGGCCGTTCTGGCTGAAGTGTCTGCCGAATTGCAGGCGACCACTAACAACAAGGTGTTGCCTATAGTTACTGACGTCTCGAGCGAAGCGGCGCTTAAAAACGTCCTCGACGAGACTATGGCCAATTTCGACGCCGTGCACTTGCTGTTTAACAACGCAGGCGTTGGCGGTGGCGGCAATGCGTGGACTGCGACGCAGAAAGACTGGGACTGGGTGATGGGCGTAAATCTGTGGAGTGTTATCCACGGTTTACGAATATTTGTGCCGCAGATGATTGCCCAGAACGAACCCTGTCATATTGTTAACACGGCATCCGTTGCCGGGTTGTTAGGCGGCACTACTAACGCGCTGTACTCAGTGACCAAACATGGTGTTGTGGCGCTTACCGAAAATCTCTTCAATGATCTGGATACCGAGAACACGAAAATTGGCTGCTCGGTGCTTTGCCCCGGTTTTGTGAATACCAATATTTTCGAAAGCTCACGCAATCGGCCAGACGCCCTGAAGGACTCGACAGAACCTGTGGT
>CAZSYU010000217.1:0-2569 GCA_964611345.1 uncultured Pseudomonadales bacterium | reverse complement strand
CTTGAAATGCGAACCATGGCGGATTGGGTTGTCCGCCAGCAAATGCTAACCGTACCCGGCGTTTCGCAGGTGTTCGTCATGGGTGGCGATCGGATGCAATATCAAGTCTTGATCGACCCGGATAAGCTTCTGAAATTTGGCGTCACCATTCACGATGTCGAAGAAGCACTTTTGATGAGCAATGCCAATGCGACAGGTGGCTATCTGGACGAACAAGGCCCAAATGAGTTTCTGGTCAGAGCCCTTGGCCGAATCGAGTCGATTGACGAGCTAAGAAGAGTCGTCGTCACTTACCGCGACGGAAAATCAGTCACGCTTGGGCAAGTTGCCCGCATCGTCGAAGGTGCCCAAATCAAACGCGGTGACAGTGCGTTGTACCTTCGAGACAAAGACGTGGAAGACTCATCGGATTCAGAACAATCCGCTCACAGCTTCATCGGTGGCCCCGGGATCATTCTGACAGTCAGCAAGCAACCCGGAGCAGACACGCGTGAGGTTACCGCTGGAATTGAAGAGCTTGTGGAAAGCCTTGAAGGTCGTCTCGCAGACGACATCATCATGGACACGAGCATCTACAAACAAAAAGAATTTATCGACCACGCGATCGACAATGTAGTTGAAGCCCTTCGTGATGGAGGCATTCTGGTCGTCATCATCCTGTTCCTGTTTCTATTGAACTTCAGAACAACATTTATCACGCTAACGGCGATTCCGCTTTCCATCGTGATGACGGCACTAGTGTTCTGGGCCTTTGGCTTGTCCATCAACACGATGACCCTTGGCGGTCTGGCCGTCGCGATTGGAGAACTGGTCGATGATGCGATTGTCGATGTCGAAAACATCTTTCGGCGACTGAAAGAGAATCGCAAAGCTGGAAATCCCAAACCCGCACTGCTGGTTGTGTTTCAGGCAAGCGTGGAGATCCGAAACTCGATCGTGTTTGGAACCATGATTGTGATTCTGGTTTTCATTCCACTGTTTGCATTAAGCGGAATGGAAGGACGTTTGTTTGCTCCACTGGGAGTGGCCTACATCGTTTCGATTCTGTCCAGCCTGTTCGTGTCGCTAACCCTTACACCCGTCCTTTCGTATTGGCTACTGAACAAGAAATTGAAGCCGGGCGAAGTCGAGCACGAAGAAAAAGACTCGTTTGTACTTCGATTCTTGAAGTGGATTGCCGGTGGTGCAATTCGAATGAGCCTGAAGCTTTCGTTTCCGATTCTGATTGCCGCCACTTTCTTCGTAGCGATTGCAGGTTTCGCACTCTATCACATCGAAAATGATTTCCTGCCTGACTTCAACGAAGGGGCTGTTCAGATCAACGTCTTGATGCCAGCCGGAACTTCTCTGCAAAAGTCCAGCGAAGTGGCGATCATCGCCGGAGCACGAATCCGTGAAGTTCCCGAGATTCGTACACTTGCTCGAAGAACAGGGCGTGCTGAACTTGATGAACACGCAGAAGGCGTCAACGTCACTGAGTTTTTTGCTTCGATGGACGAGTCTGATCGAACGCGTACTGAAATCCTTGACGACGTTCGGGAACGACTTGAAGACGTGCCGGGAATTGTCGTGAGCGTCGAACAGCCGTTGGCTCACTTGATCTCTCACATGATTTCCGGGGTCAAGGCAAAGGTTGGCATCAAACTTTATGGCGATGATCTCGATACGTTGCGGCGAAATGCCAAGCTCATCGAAGCAGCTGTGAATACTGTCCAAGGCGTAAAAGATGTTCAGGTCGAACAACAAACCGAGATCCCTCAACTTCAAATCAAGGTCAACGGTGAAAAACTGGAGCAATACGGATTGAGGCGGAAAGAAGTCACGGAGTTTGTCGAGACGGCCATGAACGGTGTCGTCGTTTCCGAAGTCTTGCAAGGCCAGCGGAAGTTTGACTTGCTGGTTCGTTTGGAGGAAAAGTACCGTGAAGATCTATCAACGCTGGGCCGTCTTCAAATGAACTTGCCTGACGGCGGAGTCGTCAAGCTCGAAGATGTGGCAACGATTCGCGAAGGCTCCGGGCCGAATCAAATCAAACGCGAAAAAGTACGCCGTCGAATCGTAATCCAATGCAACGTCAGTGGACGTGGCTTGGTCGATGTCGTGGAGGACATCAAGCGCAAAGTCGCTCCAATTGATGCCGAATTGCCCCCCGGCTACATCCTCGAATACGGCGGACAATTCGAGAGTCAGCAAAGTGCCTCGCGTGTGATTGCAGTACTCTTCGCTGTTTCGCTCGTCGGAATGTTGATGGTGTTGTACACCATGTTCAAGAGCTTCAATCTCGCGCTTCAAGTGATGGTTGCTCTTCCGATGGCGTTCATTGGAAGTGTGGCTGCACTGAAAATCACCGATCAAACGTTGACCATCGCCGCCATGGTGGGCTTTATTTCGCTATGCGGCATCGCAACGCGAAACGGAATCCTGCTGATCAACCACTACCTGCACTTGGTCAAGTACGAAGGCGAAACGTGGTCGGCGGACATGATTGCTCGCGCAGGCAAGGAACGCCTTGCTCCCGTTTTGATGACATGTTTAACAACAGGCATCGGGCTTGTGCCACTGGCGATGG
>CAZSYU010000216.1:0-2583 GCA_964611345.1 uncultured Pseudomonadales bacterium | reverse complement strand
CGTGATAAAACGTTGTTGAACTATGCCGCGTAGCAAGGAGGCGGCCAGACTCCTGGAATTTGTATCTAAACGGATTTTAGTGTGATGCCGTTGGCAAGTCTATTGTTTCGAGCAGACAGTATCAGCCAGTAGATATTGACTTGGATCAGGTGTAGTTTGAACTCAATTGGCGATTTGAGGTGGCGACTGTAACTGTTCGTCGAAGAATTTGGCTGGAAACTTGCGCAGCGGTAGCATCTCGGCGAATTCTGGTCAGTAAAATTTGGCGAATAAATCATTCAGGTGGACCTCGCGTTGAACGTAATCGACAGACGGTCGGTTGTGGCTGGTTGCGAGAACCAGTTAGCAAGCTGGGAATGGCTTCGGATTGCAGGCCGTGTCCGCAACAAGGACACTTCTGTGTGTCGATTCCCAGTGACAACAACAACTGCTGAGCGGTCAGGATCAAGACCCTGGACTGAGGCGGTCGTGCTCCAATGCGTGATCGAATCTGTTTGAGTCGCACCTGTTTAAAGCGATTGGCCAGATACCCATAATGCCTGATCCGCATGAAGCGCGAGGGCAGCACGTGACTGAGGAAGCGACCCATGAACTGGTTCACCGGCAGTGACATTTGTTTGCGTCGATCGCCGTCACGGCGATCGCGGTAGTTGAACGTGACATTACCGCCAACACAGGACTTGATACGGCTGCCCGTGATGGCGACTCGATGAGTGTAGCGGCTGAGGTAGTCAATTAGCTTGGCCGGTCCGGCGAACGGGGCCTTGGAATAAACGACCCAAGGTTTCTTGAAGAGCTTGCGGACCAGTTGTCGCTGCTTGACTGGTGAAGTGAGTGCGGGAGTCAGCCTCAGCTCTTGTTCTTTGAAAAGTTCTTTGAGTCCGCAGAGGAACTTGGCGCGGAACATGGTACTCAATCCGCGGACAGGGAACAGGAACTGCCGGCCGCCAGCGATCCATCGCGAACCGTTTTCGGCCAGCGCCCCCGCAGCGATCAGACAGTGTAAGTGAAAGTGTGGACGCAGTTGCTGGTCCCAGGTATGTAGTACAAGAGTGAATCCGACTTGTCCGCGAAGCTCCGTCCTGCCGAACTGCAACAACGTCTGAGCGGTCGCATCGAAGAGTAGTTTCAACAACCGCCGCTGATTGTTCTCACTCCAAAGAATCAATGCGTTGATCTCATGCGGTATCGTAAACACGTTGTGGAAGTACGGAACTGGTAGCAGCTCCAGCATTCGGGCCTGCCGCCACGATTCGGTGGCAGTGTTCTGGCACTTGGGACAGTGACGGTTCCGGCAACTGTGATAGAGGTATCGCTGGTATCCACACCGCGCGCACCACTGGCGATGACCACCGAGCACTTTCGTCCGGCAGTTGATAATCTGCTGCATCACTTTGCGATGACGCAGTGGTAAGTTGTGTGTCGCAAGGAACGCACTGCCATACTGGCCAAAGATGTCGGCCAGTTCGGTCTGCCTGGCCAGCTTGCGATCAGCTGGCTTGCGCTGCTCGGACACCAGTCGGTTCTTGTCCATCGGTAACTGCCTACCGATCGTTGCTCTCAGACTGGTCTGGCTTGGGCAGTAAGTCCAGTGGACTGGCGATGGTTGCCAGGTGTCGACGCGCGACATGCAGATAGATCGACGTCGTCGATAAATTGCGATGTCCGAGTAACCTGGCAATGATCGTCAAGTCGGTTCCCGCCTCCAGTAGATGAGTGGCGAAGCTGTGCCGCAGACAATGAATGCCTCGTCCGCGAGTGATGCCCGCATCGGCTTTGGCTTTGTTAAAAATCTTTTGCAAGCTGCCAACACTGATTGGTTGGCCATCGCGATTGACAAACAGCCAGTCGGTGGGCCTGTAAAGTTTCCAATAACTTCGCAGTTCATTCAGCAGTCGCTTTGAGAGCAATGTGTAGCGGTCTTTTCCACCTTTGCCGTGCCGGATCAGAATCATCATCCGGTCCGATTGAATGTCAGTGTTCTTGAGCTTGACCACCTCGCTGACTCTCAAGCCGGCCGCGTAGGCCGTCATCAACATCACCCGATGCTTGGGGTTGGAGACCGCCCCAAGCAGACGTCGCACTTCCTCCTGCGACAGTGGCACTGGAAGGTTCTTGCGTCCCTTGCTGGGAATACGAAGATTGAATTTTTTACACCCCAGCACTTCAATAAAGAGAAAGTTAATACCGGCCAGCTTGACATTGATACTGCCAAAGGCCAGTTTTTGGTCATGGATCAAATGCCTGAAGAATTCCCGCACTTCGGGCAGAGTGATTTTTTCGGGGCTACGACCGTAATAACCGGCAAGTTGTTCCACTGACTTCAAATAAGCTCTAATTGTATGGGGAGACTTGCGTTGCACTTCCAGTTCAAAAACCATACGTTGACGCAGAGGAGTCATGAGAGATCCTTTCGATAGATTGAGTTAACAAAACAACCAGTCGAAAGCTCTCAAGGCTCCTTTTTCAATTCACATTCTGTTTCAGCGCATAAAAAAACTCGATGAAGCAGCCACATCGAGCGATCACGTAATCTATACCAGCCAACTCTAAACGCGCTACCGCGAAGCGGTTTAGTTCAAC
>CAZSYU010000215.1:0-2714 GCA_964611345.1 uncultured Pseudomonadales bacterium | reverse complement strand
GAAATCATTACAATCAATTGCAGGCGGCAACATCCGTGCCGAACAGTATTGACAACGTCCCCTTTTCTTTGACCCGTCCCCTTTTCTTTGACCAGTCACGATGACGAAAGTACGGGGGAGATGTGACAGTGAGGCAAATACTATCCTGTTGAAGATTGGAAACGAGACTTGATGTATCCCCAACCCATATTTCACTAGTGCTTGTCATAGGGACGAATGAGTAGATGCTGTCACATTGGTCCAAAGAGGCGTAAGTACGCAATCGTCAATCCATTCGATTGCCGGTACGCAAACAGCATCACCAAATCCAAAGAGCATTTGGCGATCATTCTCGACCATTTCAAAATCGGCGACGCCTTGCAACCGTGCATATTCTCGGGGCGACATCCAGCGGATACGAAGCTCACCTTTAACAACCGCAACAACTATTTGACGAGCACTCCCGCCCTTGGGTGTTCTCAAACAGCCAGCAATTTCATCGAATCGCACCTCCAGTCTCGTGCGACCTGCCCGTTTTCGACGATATCCCGTCCCGACAAAATTAGCGTTGCTGCTAATGTGCTCGTCAATGATATCCCTATGGGCATCGTTCAGCATCTCATAGTGCTTGTCGACACCTGTCTGATCCCACCAATCTTGATCGTCGTCGACGTCAATGAAATCATAGATGTTGTATTCCGTTGCCAAAGGTGGCTTCATAGGCGTCGCAGTCCAGCCGAATGGGAGCTCGATCGACCTCATCTGCCGAATCAAACGCGCGGGACGTATTGACGGGAAACGCTCAATTTCGTTCTCCCACTGTGAATCAAGCATGAATTCTTCCGATTGATCCGCTAGTAGTTCCGAATCGACGGACGTATGCACGCCGATTACGAACACGCGCCGACGACTTTGTGGCACGAAGTGCTTTGCGTCCAGAACAAAACAGTCGATTCGGTATTCCAAACCCGCGAGTTCGCAAACTAGTCGGCGAAAATCGTCTCCCTTATTTGCAGTAAGTAGACCTGGAACATTCTCAAGCAGAACGAGCTTCGGGCGTTGTTCGAGATCAGCCAACACATCTGTGAAGGCAAAAAACGTGGAAGAGTGCTTTCCAGATATTCCCTTGTAGTGCCCAGCAACGGACAGGTCGATGCAAGGGAAAGATGCAGTCACAAGTGACGGCGCACCGACGCGTTCGCCAACTTCTTCGCGCTCCCAAACGTCCCTTAGATCGAATTCATCTGACTCGCGAAAATTGGCGTCATAAATCTCTTTCTTTTTTGGGTCGATATCGTTCGCGTAAACACAATCCCATCCAGAGGTCGCAAGGCCTTTGCGAACTAATCCGATGCCCGCGAAAAACTCCGCGAACGTCTTTCTTTGTAGTCCATTGTTCAATCCAACTCCTCCTAAGAATGATACTTATAGTCCGTAGACTCATAATCGTCAATCCCGTGTACTAGGAAATATGGAGACACGAGTTGAATTCGGCCAGAGAATACGGGAACTACGCAAATTGAAGGGTTGGAGCCAAGAAGGCTTCGCCAACGAATGCGGTCTGGATCGGACGTATATCGGTGGCGTCGAACGCGGAGAAAGAAACGTGTCACTTGACAATATTGCACTCATTGCCGAGACGCTTGGCGTGAGCCTTAGTGAACTTTTCGATTTCGGCGAACTGAATGGCGAAACGTAAGACAAAGTCCAAGGAGGACGAGATTGTCTCTCATATAAGCAAGCAGCTCAATTCTAAGCCTGCGCAGCGAGAGCTCAAGAAACTCGGTCCCCGAGAAATTGATTGGTCGGATTCAACGAAGTACAGCACCGATGTTTTCGTTCCCTCGCTTATTGCGGTTGCTCCAATTCTCAAGTCGCATCTGAACGCATTGTTTCGGGGGCCCTTGGAACTTGAAACGCTCTTGGCCAAGACGCTGAAAGAGATTTCGGATCGCGGGGACAAGTCTTCCGAAAAGATTATTAGGAAGTTTGCGAAGAAGGCGGGTGGACTGATCGGTGTCAGTAAGGAATTGGTTTCCCGATTCTTGGTCGCCCAAACGATAACGAAAGTAATTGAAGACTTCATTCCAAATTCAGACGTTTTCAAAGGTCAAGTCGTAGTTAACGGCTCGTCACTCTATCCAGACATTTACCTTAACGATTCTTCGGATCTTTATTCTAAGCTCCCGGTTCAAAAACGTGGCGGGCGGGCGATCGACGGTCCGTGTCGCAACGGCAAGGGTCAGCCCAGCAAAGCGCCAAATGGATTGGAGATAAAAACGAAGAGAGGGACATCAATTCGTGTCGATTGTCATGCCCCCAATCCCGGACTGCATCTGGTGATTAACTGGGACACCGATGATGATGGGTTTATTAAGATCGAAGACATCAGCCTTGCGTATATCCGACTCTCCGACTACACCGAGTGTGCTCGGAATGCCAAGGCGACCACGGTTAAGTATTCGTTCAACGCCGATCCTTTTATCTCGCTTCTTGACGGCAAGAAAAAGTAAGTGCGGCGTCTCGAACGTTCATGCCGCGATACAGAATCGACAACTGCGCGGAGTTCGACGGAGGCCGATGCCGCCAAACTGATTGAACGGGGCGTACTCGAAATCGTCTTGCTCGATCAACAGGCTGCTGGCAATGTGGTAATTGATCGCGACCAGCCATTGCATCTGGGGAACCAATAAGGGGACAGGGAACCAATAAGGGGACATTCTGGTTTTCCCTTA
>CAZSYU010000214.1:0-2735 GCA_964611345.1 uncultured Pseudomonadales bacterium | reverse complement strand
AAGCCGCAACTCGCGCCGATTTCTTCGATCATGGGCCAGATCATCATGACGGGAATGTTGAGCGAAACGAATGAGAAGACGTTTTTGTTCGAGATCCCAAGTGTTGCAAACGAGTCAATTGCGATGCTCAATTCTGAACGTGCCCCACCTGCCATCCTTGAGCAGTTCGGCCAGTACGAAAGTCAGTTGTCGCGCGATCTCGATATTCGAATGGAGATCCGCAACGAAAAGTGGATGATTGGCGATCGAGCAACCGATCGTTGGTACGCCATCGTTGCTTCATCCAAAAAACCAGATTCACTGGAAGTGCATCGACGCACATCGCCGCTTGAAATGCGAACCATGGCGGATTGGGTTGTCCGCCAGCAAATGCTGACAGTTCCGGGGGTATCGCAGGTGTTCGTCATGGGAGGCGACCGGATGCAGTATCAAGTTTTGATCGACCCGGACAAGCTTCTGAAATTTGGCGTGACCATTCACGATGTCGAAGAAGCGCTCGCGATGAGCAACGCCAATGCCACAGGTGGATACCTCGACGAGCAAGGCCCAAATGAGTTTTTGGTCAGAGCCCTTGGCCGCATCGAGTCGATCGACGAACTAAGAAGAATTGTCATCACTTACCGCGATGGGAAGTCCGTGACGCTTGGACAAGTGGCCCGCATTGTCGAGGGCGCCCAGATCAAACGCGGTGACAGTGCGTTGTACCTTCGAGACAAAGACGAGCAAGACTCATCAGATTCAGAACAATCCGCTCACAGCTTCACCGGTGGTCCGGGAATCATTCTGACGGTCAGCAAGCAGCCCGGAGCGGACACGCGCGAGGTCACTGCTGGAATTGAAGAGCTTGTGAAAAGCCTGAAAGGTCGTCTGGCAGACGACATCATCATGGACACAAGCATCTACAAGCAGAAAGAATTTATCGACCACGCGATCGACAATGTAATTGAAGCCCTTCGCGATGGAGGGATTCTGGTCGTCATCATTTTGTTCCTGTTTCTTTTGAACTTCAGAACAACGTTTATCACGCTAACGGCGATTCCGCTTTCCATCGTGATGACGGCACTAGTGTTCTGGGCCTTTGGCTTGTCCATCAACACGATGACCCTTGGCGGTCTGGCCGTTGCGATTGGAGAACTGGTCGATGATGCGATTGTCGATGTCGAAAATATCTTTCGGCGACTCAAAGAGAATCGCAAAGCTGGAAACCCTAAACCTGCGTTGTTAGTCGTGTTTCAGGCAAGCGTGGAAATCCGAAACTCGATCGTGTTTGGAACCATGATTGTGATTCTGGTTTTCATTCCACTGTTTGCGTTGAGCGGTATGGAAGGACGACTATTTGCTCCGTTGGGAGTGGCTTACATCGTTTCGATTCTATCCAGCCTGTTCGTGTCGCTAACGCTGACACCCGTTCTGTCGTACTGGTTACTGAATAAGAAACTGAAGCCGGGCGAAGTCGAGCACGAAGAGAAGGACTCGTTTGTGCTTCGGTTCTTGAAGTGGATTGCTGGCGGTGCAATACGAATGAGTCTGAAGCTCGCGTTTCCGATTCTGATTGCCGCCACTTTCTTCGTAGCCGTTGCCGGATTCGCGCTGTATCACATCGAACGTGACTTCCTGCCACCGTTCAACGAAGGTGCTGTGCAAATCAACGTGTTGATGCCTGCCGGTACTTCGCTGGCCAAGTCCAGTGAGATCGCACAGATCGCTGGTGCTCGCATTCGCGAAGTTCCTGAGATTCGCACTCTTGCTCGCCGAACGGGACGAGCCGAACTCGACGAACACGCCGAAGGTGTCAACGTTACAGAGTTCTTTGCTTCTATGGACGAGTCCGAGCGTTCGCGTGAAGAGATGCTTGATGATGTTCGAGGCCGATTAGAGGATGTGCCCGGCATTGTCGTCAGCGTTGAACAGCCGTTGGCTCACTTGATCTCGCACATGATATCGGGAGTGAAAGCCCAAGTCGGCATCAAGCTTTTCGGTGACGATCTGGATACGCTTCGTCGCAATGCGAGCCTGATCGAATCCACGATCAAAACGGTTGATGGTGTTACTGATGCGCAGGTCGAACAACAAACTGAAATTCCTCAACTTCAAGTCAAAGTCAATGGCGATCAGCTGGAACAGTACGGTCTGCGACGAAAAGAAGTCACCGAGTTTATCGAAACGGCGATGAATGGCGTCGTTGTATCCGAAATCCTACAAGGCCAACGAAAGTTTGACTTGCTGGTTCGATTGGAAGAGCGATACCGCGAAGACCTTGCGACTTTGGGGCGGCTTCAACTGACTCTGCCTGATGGCGGCGTCGCAAAACTCGAAGACGTCGCAACGATTCGAGAAGGCTCAGGCCCCAACCAAATCAAACGCGAAAAAGTACGTCGTCGAATTGTCATTCAATGCAATGTCAGTGGCCGCGGCTTGGTAGATGTTGTTGAGGAAATCAAACGCAAGGTGGCACCCATCGAAGCCGACTTGCCGCCGGGCTACATCCTTGAATATGGCGGGCAATTCGAAAGCCAGCAAAGTGCATCGCGTGTGATCGCCGTTCTGTTTGCCGTTTCCCTCGTGGGCATGTTGTTTGTTCTTTACACGATGTTCAAGAGCTTCAACCTTGCCTTGCAGGTCATGGTCGCTTTGCCGATGGCGTTCATCGGAAGCGTCGCGGCTCTAAAACTCACAGACCAAACGCTGACGATTGCGGCCATGGTTGGGTTCATTTCCCTCTGCGGCATCGCAAC
>CAZSYU010000213.1:0-2742 GCA_964611345.1 uncultured Pseudomonadales bacterium | reverse complement strand
GCTCAAAGCTGCCACGCGATGCCGCAGCGGTCAGCCCAAGCGCCACTCGACTTCGGCCTTGGGGCGGCAACACCGGTTGCCGGGTACGTTTGACGGGATTTTTGCGCTTGGGTTGTTGCAGTTCGTCGGTCATGACTGCGCCCTCCGCAACAGTGCCGCGGCCGTACACAAGCCCCGGTCGTAGTTGATCATGCCAAAACCGCTCACCAGGCCAAGTTGGGCATCCTTCACCTGGTGTCCAACCGGATCATCCGTGAGCTGACGAATCGCCTCAACCAACCCAAGATAGCCACCGGCGGCGCCGGCCTGGCCTGCTGACAGCTGCCCTCCAGAGGGATTCATGGGTAAATCGCCATCCCAGGTAAAACTGTGGTCACGAATAAACTGCGGAGCTTCACCTTTCTCACAAAATCCAAGGTCTTCCAACTGCATGACGTTGATAATTGGGTAGTCGTCGTAGGTGCAGAAGAAATCGACGTCCTGTGGTGTCGCATCCGCTGTTTCGTAAAGCTCATCCACGTCCATGGCCCAACCACCGCGCATCTGAATAGGGTCTTCTGGGTAGGCATTGTGGCGCTCGATGGTCGATGCAATTTCGGCGTACGCCAGACCCAGTGTTTCCGCCTGTTCGCGTCGCATCACCATGAAACCTTCACCTCCGGCGCACGGCATAACACAGTCAAACAGATGAATTGGCCGAGCGATTTCTCGAGCGTTCATGTAGTCATCGAGGGTCAAAGGCTTTTTGAACATACCATTTGGGTTAGCCAGGGAATTAGTGCGCTGGGCGACGCACAGCTTGCCAAAGTCTTCGCGCGTGGCACCAAAGTTGCGCATGTAGTAGTCCGTGAGAAACGCAAAGCTTGCATTGGGGCCGCCAGATCCATAGGGATAGACAGCATCTCTGGCGTATTGACTAAAGTTGCCCAGCATCTGCCGAAACGTATCAACGTGGTTGGCATCGCCCGAAATGCACGCCACCACATTGGCATCTCCCATCTGCACCGCGCGGGCTGCGCGACGAAGCGCAACCACCCCACAAGCGCCGCCCATCGGCAGGTGGTCGAGCCAACGCGGGGTGACACCAAGATGTTGGGTTAAACCTACTGCTGTATCGGGCACCAGCTGAAAGCTTGATACGCACAGGCCATCTATCTGTTCTTTTACCAGGCCACTGGCTTTCAATGATCCGGCCAGGGCCTGGGCCAAAAACCAGTGCGCACTCTTGGTTGAATAACGAACATAAGGAACCGTCGTGGGCGCAACAACCACCGCATCGCCGTAACCCACTTGCATTCTCTTCTTGAGCAATGGGCGCTTCTCGAGCAATGTGTTCTTGGAATCAGCCACGTTTGGTTTTATCCGCCTTCAGGGCCAGCAAGTTCTCGCAGTCTTGGCTATGAACACGCTCCGCTGCAAGCACTTTCAAATCAGCACGTGCCAGTTTCTCTGTTGCGGTGAGGGGCAACTCATCAAAACGCACCACATAGCCCGGCGCCTTGTAATAGGCCAGCCGGCTCAAACAATGGGTAACGATACTCCTGGCGGTTTCAGACCAGCGCTCTGCGGGCACATTTGAAACCACGCAAGCACAGACTTCGTCGCCACGCACCTCATCAGGAACTGCGGTAACAGCCACCGCCCTGACGTCTGGGTGTTCCATGAGTATGATCTCGACTTCTATTGCCGAGATGTTCTCACCACTACGTCGTATGACGTTTTTTTTGCGGTCAACGAAGTGCATGGCCCCCGAATCGTCCTGCCGGATCAGATCGCCGGTATGAAAGTAACCGTCTGCCCATGCAGCGTTCGTGGCTGCTTCATCTTTCAAATACCCCGAAAAGAACCCGTAACGGGGATTATCGCCCTGCCGGCGCACCAGTAGCTCGCCAGCGTCCCCCTTTTTAACATCAACCCCCTGATCATCAACAATGCGATAATCAATGTGGCTACCCGGCACACCGAAGCAGGCGGTGCCCACGTGGCGAGGCTCCTTGTTCGCAATCACCGCAACGGTACAGCCGGTCTCAGACATCGCCCAGGCTTCGATCAGTTTGAAACCAAAGCGTTCTTCAAACTGCGTGTGCAGCTCACCACTTAGGCCCGCGCCGAAGCCAAAACGAATCTGGTGGGTTCGTTCCTGAGGCACAGGCTCCATGCCCATCAACATCACGGGCATAACACCCAGGTAATGCAGCACGGTGGGTTGGCTTTCTTCAATGCTTGCCCAGAAGGTGCTTGGGTGAAACCGGTCGAGTGGCACAATGCAACCGCCAGTCATGATCATGCCCATGGTGGAAGTTGCCATCGCATTCATGTGATACATGGGCAGCGGCGTGATGAGCTTTTCTTTGCCTGGCCGCAGTTCACACAAACCGCCGATGTCGCGGTACCAGGCACCAGTGGACAGAAAATATTCATTACTGAGCATGCAACCCTTGGGCCGGCCTGTGGTTCCACTGGTGTACAACAGCGCACACTCGGTGGTGCTGTCTATCGCGGGGTCCGCTTCGCTTAGGACAAATGCCTGGCACGCCGACAGGGCTTGATCGTCGAGCAAACTCACATCCACCAGTTTCACATCGTGCGCAAGAGCATTGATGGCTTGCTCAAGCAGCCCGACCCCGTGCGAAAGACAAACAGCAAGACAGAGCTCACTGTGTTCCAACACATACTCCAATTCTCCGACTCGCCACTGCGGATTGAACGGCACCACCGACGCGCCCAATGCGTTCAACGCAA
>CAZSYU010000212.1:0-2763 GCA_964611345.1 uncultured Pseudomonadales bacterium | reverse complement strand
GCCACCACGATGGCAGTGATGATGAGCGTCTTTCGAACGTTGAAACTAAGGAAAGCTCAACCAATCGAAGCGATTCTCAATGCCTTGGCAGAGTACAATCAAACCGGAACACTGCCAAAACTAAACGTGAAAAGTTCAGAACTCTGAATGGTTACAAAATCTAAACGGCAGATTTATTGACAAACTTGGTCACCAATATGGTGGCCAAGTTTTTGTATGAAGAAGCCGTCGACAAAATTGGCTTTGTGCTAGCGTGTTTCGGTCTTTGCCTCGGATATGTGACCATGAGTCCTCTGAGTTCGTAGCAACGAATTGGACATTCGTCACATTGGGGCTTCGCACTAGAATTTCGCGTGAAAAAGCGAAAAATTGAACAAAATCTGTGGAACCTTTATTTTGACAGCCGGAAATTAAAAAAAATTTAATGGCTTTGAAATTCTCTTTCTTTTCTTTGGACACTAATAAAAGACTGAATAATATATGGGAACATCAGTAAAAGGAAGATTGAAGCCCGTTAGGTGTTTTCTGGTTTGCCATCAAATGAGACGTTTTGCGTAAGCATTGCATAGTTGCAATCATAGGCAGTCTAGGTAGGCTCTCATTACGGGTTTGTATAGTAACAACCACATTAAACAAGCGATTGCCCGTTCGTTTGTTAACTTCCTTGCGGAGATGCGTATGAATTATCTAATTCGATTTATCGCTCCCTTAGCAATCTTCGGATTGCTGTCCGTGAACGCCATTGCGGACGAAAATGCTTCTGGTGGAGTAATAATCAACTCCGAAACTGTTGTTCTTGGCGGTCCATTCGATCACGGTGGTGCACTTGGTAGCGCTGACAACTCATTAACAACAGCCACATTCGTCGGTGGTTTCAATGCCACGAATGTTCGATTCACTGGCACATTTGTTGAAGTCTTACTACCTACTTTTGGTTCAGAGGCTGACATTCAAATCACCTCGCCAGCAATTCCGCCATCACCCGCGGGCACGCCGTTTGTTTGGCAAAACCCTTCGCCTACTGTTGGACCCTTTGACTTTGATAGTTCTCAAGACTTGACGGGTGCTGGGTTCGGTGGACCTGGCGGAACGGTAGATCCCAACGGAACTTGGGATATTGAATTCTTTGACACATTTGATGATGGTCCCGGCGCTGACGCGCAGTCAACCAATCTTTCAATCACCTTCGAAGAAGTTTCACCGATCACGGATTCGAATGGGGTGTTCTCATTGGGTTCCCTTGCCGGGGGTGGCACAGCTACATCTGCTGGGGAGTTCGCTTTAGGTGGACTATTTGACACCTATGACATCACGCTTACGCAAGATGGCTTTTTGACTCTGACAACTGACGAAAATTTAGCTGGTGGTTTTAACGGCTTCAATGCAGATACCGAAATCGGAATCTTCGACAGTGCTGGCGTCTTAATTGATAATGATGATGACGGAGGAAACGGGTTGTTCAGCGGTTTGTTTGACTTGGAATTGGCGGCGGGCGACTACCAAATCGTCGTCGGCACATTCAATACTCTATTTGCAGACGGCCCAACGATTACTCCAGGTGGTGGTACCGGCGACTATTTCCTGTCAGCTGCTTTTACTGCGGTTCCTGAGCCTTCATCATTCACAGTCCTGATGCTTGGTTTGTGTGGGTTTGGTTTAGCGCGTCGTCGAAAATCTTAAGAATCGATCAACACGGAAGATTGATTAACAAAGTTGGTCACCAGTGTGGAGACCAACTTTTTTTATGTCGCAACTACTTGCGAGAGTTTTACCAGGCACCAGAGCTAATCAAACTGAGATTTGCGTCGCAATAGATGATGATAGTGTTGAGCAAAGCGGTGCGATTCGTCGCGCACATATTGCAGTAGCCTTAATGCAAATGAGCTGCGACTTAAGCGAAGCGGTTCTGATTGGCCAGGTCGGAAAATCTCCTCGTCTTTTTTGGCCAACGAGATTACCGTTGGAGGTGTGATTTCCAGAGCCTGGAAAGCGGCCATCGCGGCACTCAACTGTCCTTTTCCCCCATCGATCAGCAAAATGTCGGGAAAAACTTCTTGTTCGTCGTACATGCGGCTGAATCTTCGTGCCACAACTTCATTGATACTACGAAAATCGTCGACGCCTTTCACTTCGTTTATTTTGTAACGACGATAGCCCGGCTTAAACGGAAGCCCGTCGATGAACTGGACAAGACTTGCAGAGAAGTTCGCCAGCGGCTTCCGTTTGCAATATTTCTACTGTGGTGAATTCCACTTTTTCTCCGTCCACTGATTCAACAACCTCCTGCAGATAAACAATTTTGTTAACTGCTTTTTTCGGAATTGGTTTTCCGACTCGAAGCTGACGAATTCCACCACGAGTCACCCAATCACAAAAAAATCCTCCGGCCAGTTCGATCTTCTTGTCCACTTCACCTTCAAAATGATCAACAACTTGCGGATTCTCGTCTGCGAAACGAATTTCCAGTTGAGTGTCTTCTGGCCACTCGTCCCAGTCATTGGGTGCCATAACAAAAGACGTCAAGATTCCATCGTTGCTACCGGTCATCCAGCTTCGAGATGGCGTTTCAGGTTCTTTCGAACTCAACAAGTAGGCAACAACGCCCGAATCGGTTAGCCGCGTGTCCACGCTAAACACCATGACAATTGGCTTCAAATTTTCGGAACGCTCCACGACATGACTGGGATACTTGAAATCTGCTGTTTTAGTGCGGCTCTTGATGCGCTTTGCAAGAGTGTCTGTCACCCGAACACCCTTTGCATC
>CAZSYU010000211.1:0-2775 GCA_964611345.1 uncultured Pseudomonadales bacterium | reverse complement strand
GACATCGGGACGAGACCTCAGAATCAAATGAAAATGGTTAGAAAGAATCGCGAACGTCAGCAAATCGATACCAAAGCAAGCCGCCAACCGCTGCAACTCGTCTTCCATCCAGGCTTTGCGATGATCGAAGTTTTTACCTGTCAGTGGATCATCACCCATCAAGAAGCAACGCCTCACTGTCCGATTCATAACGTGGACGATCGCAATCTCATCCGGCCGAAACACATCGGCACGAGCAATCCGAGCCATGAACTACTTTCAGAATTGGAGTTGGGTCAACTAATCGCCCAAAATCCTAACAAAACACCAACATTTGTAAATAATTGCTGTGTCCCCGTCTGATTTCTCCTGGTGTACGGGTGGCCCCAGTTTCCCCACTCTACGTCCCCTTTATTCGTCCCCTTGCTCGGATTTGCTCGAAGCTTCCAAACGCCAGACTCCAATTGCTCCTGAATCAAATATTGCAAGTACCGCTTTACCTCTGTTTAGCTTCTTTACATGTTGCACATGATCTTGAAAAGAATGCTCAAAATGGACCTCTTGATTGCCGAAAACCAAAGAAAACCCACTCTTTTCGTTTATACGCAAACTTCCAGTACCTTCCTTTCGACCATTTTTCTTTCTGCTTGGAGTGAGCTGACTTCGATTTGTCGAATTTTCGACCTGTCTACCATTCAAGGTTTTTTCATACCTGACTTCCGAAGTGCCACTCGGCGATGGCAAGTAATCAATTCTCATCAAATCTCCATTGCCAACAAAAAGAAGTTCACTGAATGGATATTTTCGCTGCTCAATTCGATCTTGATTGACAACAAACAACGAAGAACTGGTCGCTCCTTCCGCAATCAAAAAGCACCCATTTGCAGAACCAAACGACTTGAACGGGATTGATCCTACCAGTTGCCTGGATAACAGCTTAGGAGTCTTTAATGAGATTACCGACAATTGGTAATTCTTTGACCAAGGTGATTGTCGACTAAAAACGGCTACCTTGTTAGCTCCAAGCATCGAAATGGTATCGACATGTCGAGGGATCTTGGATTGAAATTGTAGAGTTGGTTTCACCAACAATGATCGGCTTGCAACTTGATTGTCCGTTTGTTGATCTGAATTACAACCAACGAAAATCAAAGCGCAAACCAAAAAGACAACGGCATTGTAAATATTCATTGAGTTAATCGTTGTAAGGAGTTTGTTCGACGTTTGCACAGCAATGCAAAACTGACCAAAATTTGAATCAAATGGAATCGTTAATGTAAATCAGGATCATCGTACGTCGAAATGCGAGGAATCATTGATAGCTTAAGTTTCGAGTTTCGACTGGATTTTGAAACGCAAAAATCTCAACCCCTTTCAACTTTTAAAAATGATGGTTCAATTCTTGCGGCTGACGTTAGCGATTTGACTCGGTGACAGCAGGAACTTGACGTGTTGGTCTCTCTCGAGTGAATGCACCGAAATTATCAAGCAGTTTGAAGTTTGATGCTAATCAAGCACATGTCCTCCTCCTCCTCCTGTAATCACCCCCTTCCAAACTATCGCATCAGCGTCTGCTGTTTCACAACAATATTCTCGACAAAGCTCATCATCACTTCTGAATTTGTATTGGAAAGACCACACATATGATTGGCCCGAAAAGTCTAAACCATCTGTTGTCTTCACAGTTCTTATGCGATGAAACCAACCCCCAAACACACGACTTCCATCCTTCCATTTTGGTCGGTTTGCATATCCAAACCTAACATTTGGTAAGAGTGACTCATCCACATATCCGAACTCGATTTCAGCAGACATGTCAAGAGCACAATAGTGTACACCAGAACGATTATACCTATGCGCGTCTCGTGACATTATCTGGGTAATGTCTATCAGGCTATTGATGCCGTCTCTTTCCTGTGTTTCTTTTACAAGTTTCAACTGCTCTTCTGAACCAGGCGACAATAGGCGGAACCACTCTGCGTAATATTGTGAGTCTTCACCAATTTCGCAGAAATGTGTTGCTGCTCCATCTTTAAGTTCAACTTCCTTTATTTTGTAAGATGCCCGATATGTTAGTTTCGCAAGAATTGCCTTTCCCGCAGTTCCAGAGTACGAACCTATGAAAAAGTATGATGCAGCACGATCAGTTTTTTCTAAGACGTTATAATAATCATGTACTGTAAATGTTGGTGGAACGTCTTCCACTGATTTGCCGCGGGAATCAACCAGGAATAAGCTCAAATACGGCCGCGTCAATGACATACCGTCGACGTATTCAAGCGGATCGCGGCTAGTGAATTCTCCTGTGGTGGGGTCGTAGAACCGTGCGCGGAAGTACATCAAGCCAGAATCGTTCTCGTGTCTACGGTTGGTGTATCCGTACGGCATATCGTAATTGCTTACATTTTGGACAGTTGAACCGTTTGGTTCCAAAATTGTCCGATCGCCAAACTGATCGTATGTATAGCGTTCGACGATTGAGCCATCGCTGGCTGATGCAAGTGCGGTCACGGACCACTGTTGGTTTCGGGTAATAGTGTAGCTTTCGGTGTTGTTGTTTTGCGAGAGTAGGACCAACGAATCGATTTCTTGTCCGTAGACGTATTCCTGCGCCGGATGGGTGGGCGCGTCACCGAGATTGTATTCGGCGATGCAGTTGGGGCCGGCGTGGATGAAGAGGGTGTCGACAGTGGTGGAGCTGCTGTCGGTGACTTGCTTGTGGACTCGTTTATTGTCGGCGTCATACTGGTAAGTGCCAGTAACGTTTCCGTTGGTGGTGGATTGCACGCGGTTGGC
>CAZSYU010000210.1:0-2809 GCA_964611345.1 uncultured Pseudomonadales bacterium | reverse complement strand
GAAGTAGACCGGAAGGCCCATGCCACTGACCTCAGCCATCAACGACTCAGACCTGTCGCCGACCCCAGGTGCGCGCCGCGCTGGCCCCGCAATCGCGGATTCGCAGCCTTCTACCGAAACTGAGTTGCAGCGCCTGTTTGATCTGGTTAGCGCCGACTTTGCAGCTGTTAACTCCCTGATTCCACGCCAGTTAACCTCCGATGTTGACCTGGTCGAGTCGATTGGCCGGTACATCGTCGAATCTGGTGGCAAGCGGTTACGCCCGCTCATTGTGCTGCTGGGTGCTCGCGCCTGCGGCTACCGCGGCGACAACCATGTTCGGCTGGCGGCCATCATCGAGTTTTTACATACCGCCACCTTGTTGCACGACGACGTGGTTGACCGCTCAGGCTTGCGCCGGGGTCGCGCCACTGCCAACGCTTTGTGGGGCAATGCGCCCAGCGTGCTGGTGGGTGACTTCCTCTACTCGCGCGCTTTCCAGCTTATGGTTGAACTCGAAAGCATAGACATCATGGCCATTCTCGCTGACGCCACCAACGTCATCGCCGAGGGCGAAGTCATGCAACTGGCGAACATTGGCAACGCCGACCTCAGTGAAGACAGCTATCGCGAAGTCATCCGCTGCAAAACCGCGATGCTGTTTCAGGCTGCAGCACACACAAGTGCCGTGCTTGCGGCCGAGGAGTCCCAAGACCTCGACACCAGCCGTGACATGATAGAACCCCTGCGCGACTTTGGCCTGCACTTCGGCACCGCTTACCAGCTGATTGACGATTGGCTCGACTACGCAGGCGACGCCGAGGTGATGGGTAAAAACGTTGGCGATGACCTCGCTGAAGGCAAGGCCACACTGCCGCTCATCCACACCATCGCGGCAGGCGCGCCCACCGATGCACAGCTCGTTCGCGATGCGCTCGAGAGTAAATGTGCAGAAAAGCTCGACGCCGTTTGCGCCGCTGTGAAACGCAACGGCGCGCTCGACTACACACGAACCCAGGCCAAGGCGGCCAGCCAGCGAGCGCTCGACGCCTTGCTGAACTTACCGGCGAACCAGTACCGCGACGCGCTGGAAGACCTGACACACGCGGCGGTGGCACGCATCAGCTAAGGCTAGAGCAGCTATTAAAGCCACAACAACTATTAGCGCCAGAGCAAGCATGCACACTGCTACCTCCACCCGGCGGCCGTTCGTGGTGGCGTTGACCGCAGCACTTATTGGCACCGTTTACGCCACAGGCGCGCCGCAGGCACAGGCAGCCGCCCCGCCAACCAATAACGCACTCAGCGCTTTTGAACGCTGCCAATTGGAAAGCCTTGATGGTCCGACGCAACGCAGTGCCGAATGCGCGATATTTTCAGTGGCTGAAAATCCCGGCGAGCCCGAGGGCCGCAAGATCCCGCTGTATGTTGCACGAATCAAGTCACTGAGCCCTGCGCCCGCGTCTGATCCGGTGGTACTCATTGCCGGTGGCCCAGGGGGTTCTGCTGTCGAGATGTACTTAAACCTTGGGCGCGCCTTCGCTGGGGTGCTCGACGAGCGCGACATACTGTTGGTTGACCAACGCGGCACGGGGCGCTCTCATCCCCTAACCTGCTCCGCAGACCTGAGTAGCCTCGAAGACGAACCGAGTATTGAAGAAGCGCGTACGGCCGCAGCAAACTGTCTGGCTGAACTCGACGCGGACCCTCGTTATTACACAACCAGCGTGGCTGTGACAGACCTCGATGCCCTGCGTGAGGCAGCCGGTTACGAGCAGCTCAATCTCTACGGGGTCTCCTATGGCACTCGCGTTGCGCAACAATACCTGCGCCGCTATCCCCAGCACACCCGCACTGTAGTGCTCGACGGCGTTGTCCCACCGACGCTAGCACTTGGACCGGGCATCGCCCTCAATGCTCAAACCACACTCGACAGTATTTTCACTCGCTGCGCCGCTAACTCGAATTGCGCGGCAGCATTCCCAACGCTTAGCGCAGATTTCACCGCACTGGCACAACGATTGCGCAGCAATCCGCCGGTTGTTGCCTACACCGACCCCACTACCGGTGAACCGAGTGAACTGAAATTGCAATATGGCACTCTGGCCGTAGTAGCCCGCTTACTGTCCTACGCACCTGAAACCGCTGCCCTCATTCCCTACACTCTGCAACAGGCCGCAAACGCCAACTACGCTGGACTCACCTCGCAGGCTGTAAACATCTTGCAGAACCTGTCGTCTACGCTTAGCTACGGCATGCATAACGCAGTGATGTGCACCGAGGACGCTCCCTTTATCGGGACCGTTGATAGGGCAGCACTCGAACAAACCTACCTCGGCGCGAGCCAAACAGAATCGATTCTGGCCATCTGCGAGGAGTGGCCCAGAGGCATCGTCGATGACGATATTAAGGCACCACTGCAGAGCGACACACCCGTGCTCTTGCTGTCCGGCGAGTTCGATCCCATCACCCCACCCGCCTATGCCGAACAAGCTGCCGAAGGGTTATCCAACTCCCACCACTTTGTTGCTCCCGGGCAAGGTCACGGGGTAATCGCTCGCGGCTGCATTTCACGATTGGTGCAACAGTTTTTTACCGACGCGGACATTGCGGCTGTTGTTGAGGCCGAGGATGGATGTATCGCTCGCCAGCGCGCCATGCCATTTTTCGTTAATTCCATGGGACCGGAACCCCAACCCCAGACGGACCCGGCGCCGGAGCTGGAAGCGCAATGATAGAAGTTCAAAACTTGCGCAAAACCTTTGGTCCCGCAAAGTCACTGGTGACGGCTGTTGATAATGTTTCCTTTAGCGCACCCGATGGCAAGATC
>CAZSYU010000209.1:0-2812 GCA_964611345.1 uncultured Pseudomonadales bacterium | reverse complement strand
GTTGGCGAGTTAATCAACCGACTGTACGTGAGCGTTCGGTCGAGCAGCTCATCAGGTGCGCCCACAAGCCGAAACGTCCAGCTTTCGATCAAGGTTTTGTCAACCGAAATAGGTCGCGCAATGCGAATCGCCTGGATTGCACCCTTGATTGTGAGAGTTGGGTAATAGACGGTGTTGTGCCGATTGACCGAGAAAATTTCCTTCGTTCGATCTTCTCCATAAGCCGCGAGCATCGCCTCATCGTAGTCAGGTATCTCGGAGTAGCCGGAGTGAATCGAAAAGTTGGCGCCTCCGTAGCTGTGGCCATTGCCACAGATCTTCACTCCCATGTTATCCATGAACTCATAACCAGCGGCAAAGGGTTCAAACTGTTCGATAACCATGGGCTTGGCTACCGGGCTTGACTCCTCATCCCCCTGGAGCGCCACGGATTCTCTTGCCCATAAGTCTTTGGCCACACCGGCGGATGATGCATGGGCAACCATCGGGTGCATGTTGTCGTTCAAATTCTCAACAAACAGTTTCCAGTTGCAGTTGTGCATGTAACGAAACACGCCACCTGCAATCTCTAGACGACCCGCTGGCGACCGATCTACCATGTTGTCGATTGAGCTGAGAGACTCTCCAAAATAGTCTTCGAAAGAAATGCCCTCGGCGCTCAATCGAGCAAATACAAAGCCGCGATAGTTCACTACATTGGGCAATCGAGTCATGCCTTTTACCGCACTCGATTGCTCAAGCCCAGTGCCATCATAGCCATTGCGCAGGGGAATGAATTTGACCGAGCCATCTAACTCATAGGTCCAGCCGTGATAGGGGCAACGCAGGACCGAACGGACATTACCGTTGGGCGCGCTAAGTAGCTTCGCCCCCTTGTGCGCACAGCGATTCAGCAGCACTTGCACGACGTCTTGTGCGTCACGAATCATGATGACCGGCTCGCGGCCAATCTCGGTCGTCGTGAAATCACCGGGATTGATTACCTGGGAGTCATGCCCGACAAATACCCAGGTTTCGCGGAAGAGATGCGCCATCTCAAGATCAAACAGCTCGCTGCTCACATAGACGTCGCGATGCACGGCGTCTTCGCGCACCAGGTCGGCGACGGCGGTTGGATCGGTTGTGTAGTTGCTGCTCATGGGCTGTTGATCAATCCCTTGCGAAGAGTCTTGCATTTATCGTATATATCACGTGAAATATCAATCTTTTTCTAGGTCGCGTAAGCTACTCCCATAAGCCCCTACAAGAGGCCCAACAATGTCTGATCGCTCTTATCTGAACTGGCCGTTTTTTGCCGCAAACCACCGGGACCTCGCTGACGATCTGAGCCAGTGGTGCAGCAAACAACAGTTCCGTCACCCGAACAAGGCAGCGGACAACGTGGATGACATTTGCCGTGAACTCGTGGCTAACCTCGGCGCAGCAGGCTGGCTCCGCCACTGCGTCCCGGCCGCCTGGGGCGGCAGCAACGAAACCCTCGATGTGCGCAGCATTGCGCTATGTCGCGAAACACTGGGTTACCACAGTGGTCTCGCGGATTTTGCCCTCGCCATGCAGGGGTTGGGTAGCGGCGCAATCTCACTGGCAGGTAGTGACGCCCAGCGACAAGCCTGGCTCCCCTCGGTTGCGAGCGGCGACTCCATCGCGGCCTTTGCGCTCTCCGAGCCCGACGCCGGCTCGGATGTTGCCGCAATGGCAACCACCGCGACGCGGGATGGCGATCACTATCGCCTGTCTGGTCAGAAAACCTGGATCTCAAATGGCGGCATCGCTGACTTCTATTGTGTATTTGCAAAAACCGCACCCGATGAAGGCGCGCGCGGCATCAGCGCCTTTATTGTTGATGCTCGTGCAGAAGGGCTGGAAATAACGGAGCGAATCGATGTGATCGCACCCCACCCGCTGGCAAAACTCACGTTCAACGACTGTGTGGTTCCGGCGGATGCACTCATCGGCAGCGAAGGCGAGGGTTTCAAGATCGCCATGGCAACCCTCGATGTGTTTCGAACCACGGTTGCAGCGGCCGCACTGGGGTTTGCGCGGCGCGCCATGGACGAAGCAATTGAGCGCACAAATTCTCGACAGATGTTCGGCGCGCCACTGGCTGCCATGCAAATTACCGAGGCAAACGTTGCCGATATGGCACTGGACATCGATGCCAGTGCGTTACTGGTCTATCGTTCCGCGTGGACCAAAGACCACTACAAAGGCCGGGTGACACGCGAAGCGGCGATGGCAAAACTCTATTCAACGGAGGCTGCCCAAAAGACCATTGATAGAGCGGTCCAGCTGTTTGGTGGCCTGGGAGTGCAGAGCGGCAACATCGCAGAGAGTCTGTACCGGGAAATACGCGCGTTGCGCATCTACGAAGGTGCAAGCGAAGTCCAGAAGGTCATTATCGGCAAGCAAACCTACGGCGAGCATCGCTTTGAAGAAGTTTCTACCGCGGCGCATTAACCCAGGCACTAAAGCCTAAGACGCGGTTAAAAAACCGAGCAAGCCCAAACAAGAAAGAAGAGCAGTTATGGCAGAACGATCATTCGCAAAAGAAGTGCAACGCTTAACCGCTGGCGCAGGCGAGGTATTTCACGGCGAAGGCATTCTGGCGGTCACCAAAGCACTGCTGCAATCCGGCGTATCCTACGTTGGCGGCTACCAGGGGTCGCCCATATCCCACTTGATGGATGTACTGAACGACGCCGCCCCACTGCTTGATGAGTTGGGTGTGCATTTTGAAGCCTCAGGCAGCGAAGCCACAGCCGCGGCCATGCTCAGTGCATCAATAAACTATCCGATGCGCGGCGCTGTGACC
>CAZSYU010000208.1:0-2862 GCA_964611345.1 uncultured Pseudomonadales bacterium | reverse complement strand
AGTATATCCAAGGCACCAGCGAGGCACCCGAGCTTGCAGGTGCGCATCGTCACCTTCCCGTTCTTGTCGCAATAGATCCCCTCGATATGCTGAGACAGCAGCACATTCGTCCGCGATGCGTTCCCTGAAGTCAATGTGGTTGCAAGGTGCTCGAGGTGGTATTCTGCCTCAGCCGGCTCGAGTACCTCACATTCTGCGGTCTTGCGATGCTCGCTCGCCTTAAGTTGTTGGGCAATTTCGGCTACCCTTTCTGTGGCCCTCTCGTAGTCGCTCTGTATGTCGGAACGAACTACGTCTCCGAGGCTCGGGTCGCCAAGAGAAATACGCCAACCCCTGATGTTGGAGAGTAGTTCGTCCCGTTCCTGGGCAAGCAACGCAGCGCTAACGTCCGTGGTCGAATGCAATTCGTCGAAAGCTTTCTGGACTTGTTTGAGGAGACTCTGGAATTCCGGCGAGTCAGTTCGCGACATTGTTGGATCCTTCGATAGTGAAACTGAACTAGGACTAGGGCTGATCAGACTCGAACAGCAATCGCTCGCGGACCAGCTTGAATACTTCGGACACCAGCCACGATTCAGGGATTCGTACGCTGTTGTCGCAGTCGCCGTCCCGGTAACGCGGGCAAACGTACGACGTATACCGACGTTGTTCGCCAGATGCGGTCGTGTACGCGGAGGATCCGTTTATGACCATGGAGCGACTGCATTCATTGCATCGAACGAGACCCGACAGCGGGTACTTGAGGGCAACGCCTGCACCACGGCAGGATTCGAAGTCGTCGCCCGTTGGACGCTTGCGACTTGCAATCATCGCGGCAACGCGATCCCAGACTGCGCGATCAATGATCGACTCACAGTAGTCATCGTCCACAGCCCATTCCGTTTCGTCTTCGACGGGCTCAACTACACGAACTTCATTCTCGATCCCCGTGCAGTTTCGCCCCCATTCCATTCGGCCGATGTAAAGGCAGTTTCGCAGTTGGTCGCTGATAGTCGTCGACTTGAAAGGCTTGAATCGATCTGGGATTTGGGGCAAGCGGTCAAGGTACTTCTTGATTCTGGTACCTCCCCAACCGCGTTCATCAGCCAGCCTGAAAATCAGACGCACGATGCACGCCCCCACTGGCTCAATTACGGGCGTCCGGTATGCGACGGACTCGATTCCGTTCCTTGTCTCCATCACGTTTTCGAGTCCGATACCCAGCGGAGGTGGCCCACCAGGCCACTTCTTTTGGCGAACTGCATCCTTCTTTCCCCGACGAACGTCCCGGCCCTTAATCCGATTGTTCGAGGATGCTCGGACAGACTCAACGGTCGCCATGATGCGGCCCGTGTCCGAAGTTGGGTCCTCGAAAGATGTGTCTGCCGTGCATACGAAGACGCCGCGCCGCTCAAGCTTGTTTCGAATCTGAACACTGTTGTCCGCGCGGGAGAAGCGTTCGTACGTGTCGACGAGGATCAAGTCGGCGTCGATTCTTCCTGAGGTAAGGTCCGACACCATCCGCAGAAACTCGGGCCGCATCCGCGTGGTTCGCGCCGATATCCCGCTGTCGACGTACACCGCCACGACAGTCCAGGGCAGCTTCAGGCGCTTGATAAGATCGCGAATATTCTGTTCCTGCTGCGCAGGTGACCGCTTGTTTTGGCGGTCAGTCGACATTCGAGCATAGATCACCACACGGTAGGCGCGGTCTCGGTCAAACTTCTTTCGCATTAGCATGGCGGCAAGTCCTTTTCGCTGTGACGACTAGTCGAAAAGCGCGAGTAAAGCAAAATGCGACCGACACAGTTTTCGTCAGGCCTCTTACGGCCTAGCCGTGGCAACTGTTCCCTCTTGCAATGTCGATGCTTCGAAATTCGAGGGTAGATTGCCACGCGATCGGCGCGGTCACTGTCAAACCTTCCTGGCATTGGCATCAGTAGTTATTCCTTCTTGCTTTGACGGTTGCTTGCAATCGCGAGCGCGATCTGCCGGGCAATAAATTCAATGAACGCTTCCCGACGATGGCGGCGAATGACCCGTGCGACTTGAACGAGTTCGTCTTGCCGCAGGGATCCTGGAAGTGTCTCGTGACCGTCAAGGACCAACTCAGCGAACCGGTCAACATCGAGTTTCTGCGAGTCGTTGCTTACATCTTCTGCCATAGGCGCTCCGTTCTTTGTTGGGCGCATGGCAGCTGCCGCGATGGCAGTAGAAGCTGCCTGCGCGGGTAGGCTGACCGTGGTAACGACCAGCCAAGATAAAAAGGGAAGTTATCGGAACGCGATGATCGCGATTCCCATGGCTTCCAAACGTTCCATCAACTCACGGTTGAAGGCACGGCGAACTCGGGTCTGACACTCAACGACAATCAGATCGACGTCAGCCTGGCCAGTCTCGATTCGGTCGAGCAGTTTGAGGAGAGCACTCGGCCTTGCCCCAACATCACAGCAGGTATCGATAACGCGCATGTGATGATTCCGTTCCGCCGCCTCATACAGAGACGCGAGCTGTTTTTGCACTAGTGCATCCGACGCCGCGCGGGCGTACAAAACAGTGGCCGCGCCGAGTGAAGTCGTGGTCATTTCAGGCTCCTCTAGTAGGTAACAATTGGAGCCACCAAGAAACCACATAGGTGGCGGTGTGTCTGCATCCGACAGGTCCGATTTCGTGTCCGATAACGCGATTTTCTGAAAACAGAGCACTGTCAGTAAAGTGTTGCCTCTGTTGAACTTGCGTCAGACTCGGACACTCTGCGAGCAATGAATTTCAGATTCCCGCCGCCTCCAATTCAAAAGCCACTTGCAATTCGTTGTAAGTGGCTTTTTTCATTGCACTTGCAGCGTTTTCGGCGGTCCCGGTACCCTCGTTGCGGGCAGATAT
>CAZSYU010000207.1:0-2918 GCA_964611345.1 uncultured Pseudomonadales bacterium | reverse complement strand
TGCCAGACCGATCCTGCGACTTCAGTGTGCATCAATCCCAGCACACCCGCGACCGGGCCGATCACCGTCGAGATCGCTGAAGGCGATACGCCCACATTCGCGGTGTTTGCCAATGCGACCGCGGCCATCGCGCTAAATCCCGCCAATCGCCGGGTCGTTCTGAGGTTTCGGGATGAACTCGGTGAGGTGAGAGGCGCTACCAGCGTCGCTGTGGAGTACGAGCCCTAAAACCTCTCAAGGCGCGGTGGTACTTGTGTTGGTCTACGCCGTTGATGCCATGATGCCAACGTAACAGAACCTTAGAGCATTTTCCGCGCGGCTTTGTAAGCCCCTAAAAAGTAAGCACTTTATTAGTGCAGATCGAACTGACCCAGCCAATGACTATACAAGTGTACCCGCTACCTCTACGGACAGCCGGAGCACTCCCTACCTTCTTGGGTCGCCCTTGGGTCGTCGGGATTCAGGTGGCGAGCTGCTCTGGGTGAACCGCTCCGGGCAGATATTACGCATAGGTTTAATGAACGGGTCGAGAACGACGTCGGTAATTCTGGCGACTTTAGCCGGGGACGGAAAAAACATGTGGAAATCGCGCGTTGCAGTGCTGCTTCTAGCCAGTCTGGGGGTGTGCCTTATGGGTTGTACCAATAATAACGATCCAGATAAGGCGTCTACCGAAGCGGACTCGGCGGCGGCTGGACAGGCTGCACCAGAAGCTACACCACAAGCTACACCACAACACAGGGCGCTGGCCTGGTTGCAGGCCAATCCTGATGCGCATGGGCTGGAAAATCCGGCCGAAGAGTTGCGCCTGCGTCGCGTTGACAAGGTTGGTCCGGAACTGAGCCTGGTTCGTTTTGATCAGTACTACAAAAACATCCCACTACTTGGTCAACAACTGCGCGTCCACCTGGATGGCGCAGGCGAGGTAACCGAAGTTAGTGGTGAGTACATCAAGACTCCTGTGCGGATCGCGACAATGCCGGGGTCGACGAAGGAGCAAGCGCGGGCTGCGGCAGCAACTCTGGTGCCTGATGTGCCCGAAAATTGTGCCGCATGCCCGATAGAACTTGCTTATCTGGTGCCACAGCGGGGCACTCGTCCACACGCTGTTGGGCCACAACTGGTTTGGCAAGTCGATGCCGTGGTGAATGCCATTAACGGCCAGCGTTTGTTACTTCACGGCAACTCACTGTCGTTACTGCAGTCACTGCCACTCGCACTTAGTGGTGGCTAGGTCGATTCGATTTTTCTAACCAACAACTCCTTTTCAATTATTTTTAGAAACAGCAGGCTAAAACAGATGGCGTTTGAAAACAAAATTCTCTTAGGACCTAGCGTTATTGTATCGCTGGTAGTGGTCGGCGCAGGCGTTGTTGCCCAGCCGCTAAGTCCAGATGCGCAATCTCAAAGTGTCCAAAACAAAATGCTTGAGCGAGTGACGACTCGTAGTTACGCGCAAGCCATGAACGGTGCATTGCATTCTGCCGCTCCAGTTGCAAGTAAAGCGGCAAGCCCAAAGGCTGCGGAAATTGGCGATGCGTTGCGCGCAGCGATGGCAAAGCTTGGCAAGCAGGCTGTCGCTGCGAGTATACCCGTGCGCAGTGCTGCAACTTCCAGTCAGGTGAAAGGGCTTGCAGGGGTTACACCGCAGAATGGTGGTGGCAAGAAACTATCCATCAAAGCGCCAGGTGGGGTTGCACTTAGCTTTAGTCAGCATCAGGCGGTGAATCGTCTGCAACAGAAGGTTGCCCAGCAACTGAACGGTGGCCTGCGCGTGCATTTGTCTGAATCTGGCACGCCTCGCGAGCTTCGTGCAGCGACTGCCACCCAAAGTGGTGGATTTACTGCCCAGAGTTCAGGATCAAGTCAGGTCATGCAGTTGAGCGTGGGTACCCCTATGCAAACTGCGCGCACGTTCCTTAGAGACAATGCCAGCGTGCTCTTATTGAACGATCCTGACAGTGAATTGACGTTGAGCGATGAAAGCGAAGACGAGTTTGGTCGCACGCATCTGAATTTCAAGCAGAGCTATAAGGGTGTGCCAGTGTGGGCATCCAACGTTCGAGTGCATTTGGATGCAACGGGCGGCATTGATTTGATTAATGGCGCATACAGCCCAACACCACAAAAGTTATCCATTACCCCGAGTCTTAGTGAAGAAAGTGCGGCAAAACTTGCTTTGGCTGCGGTTGCCAATGCCTTTGATGGAAACACTGCGCTGGCTGTCACGCCGGTCGTTCAAGGGCCGGGGCAAAAGATGATCGTGCCACGTAAATCGGGGAGTGCGCGACTTGCCTGGCAATTTCGGGTTAATGCGGGCCTCGATCAAAGCTGGCTGGTGCATATAGATGCGACCAACGGCGCAATTCTTAATGCGTTTAACGAAGTGAACCACCAGGGCACGCCGGGAAGTGGGGCAGATTCCTTTGGGATTTCTCGCGATGTTGGTGTGTTCGAACAAAACGGCACATTCTTCATGGTCGACACATCCAAGCAGATGTTCGATCCCACATCGACTCCACCCAGTGCCTCCACCACGCGTGGTGGCATCATTATTCTTGATGCAGGAAACCAGCCGGCCGATCCAAACCGCGATCCTATTCCATCAAATGACGTGACCAACAGCACCGCCAATGGCGGCTGGATCCCGGATGCAGTTAGCGCCTCCTTTGGTTTCAGCGAAACCTATGATTATTTTTTGGAGCGGCATAATCTCAACAGCCTGGATAACCAGGGTTCGTCCATCACGGCCACGGTGCGGGTTGGACAGAACTTGACCAACGCCTTTTTTATTCCTGCGCAGCAGGCCATGTTTTTTGGTACTGGTGATGTGTTTGCCGGCGCGCTGGATGTCGTTGCTCATGAACTGGCGCACGGTGTAGTGAATAACTCATCCAATCTGGTGTACCAGGATCAAT
>CAZSYU010000206.1:0-2949 GCA_964611345.1 uncultured Pseudomonadales bacterium | reverse complement strand
AATCATACAGGGAAGTAGGCATTCGATCGACCGAACCACTAGTAAACAACAATGCTGCAGTTTCGGCTAACACTCGCCCTATCCCGAGTACTAGGCCCACAATCAAGCCGGGAGCTGCGGAGGGCAACAGGATTTTCAACACCGTCGTCGTTTTGCTCATCGCCAGTGCCGCTGCCGCCCGCCGATAATCGTCCGACACCGTCTCCAATCCGGCTTGTAACGACCGAATCATGATCGGCAAAATCATACAGGCAACCGTCAAACCGCCACTCAAAATCGAATACCCCATCCCCAGGTAGTTACAAAATACAGCAAAGCCAAACAGCCCAAACACAATCGAGGGCACCGACGCCAGAATGATCAACCCCCGTTCCACCATAAAGCTCATCCAGCTGCCTCGGGAAAATTCCGCGAGATACAACGCCGTCGCAATCGAAAGCGGAACCGCAACCGACAGTGCGACGACCAGCACCAATAACGTCGAGCAGATCATTGGCAGGATGCCGCCCTCGGTGCCAAATTTTTCCGGGCCGGTTGTCAGGAATTTGAAATTCAACCCCGACACTCCGTGGATGACCACATCAGCGACCAGCCAAACGAAAAAGCCACTGACAATAATGGCGACCAGCCAAAAGAACGAAGCGAAGATCGATTCAATTGGCTTTTTCGACGAAGGCAACTGTCCATACATCAGCTGGCCCTCCATACAAATCGACGCAGCAAGATTTCAAGCGAATAAAACGCGGCGACCAATCCCAACAAAACCAGTCCTGAAAAAAATAGTGCGGAGCGATGAAGCCCAACCGCGTACCCCATTTCCTGTGCAATATTGGCGGTCAAAGTAAGCACAGGATCGAACAAACCCTTTGGCACTTTGGCCACGTTTCCGGCCACCATCAATACCGCCATCGTTTCGCCAACCGCTCTAGCAATCGCCAATACGATCCCAGTGAAAATCCCGACTTTTGATTCCGGCAGAACGATATTTTTTATAATGGCGAACTTGCCCATTCCCAACGCAGCCGCACCGGCAATGTACTCTTTGCGAACCGACTTGATCGCGCCCTCTGCGACCAGCATCACGGTGGGCAGGATCATCATCGCCACAATCAGAATCGCGGCAAGCAAACTGATTCCGGTCCCACCGCCAAACCATTGAGCTATCTTGGCAAGCACCGGACACAATACGACCAGTCCCCAAAACCCATAGACCACCGAAGGAATCCCGACCAGCAGCTCGACAACGCGACGATAGCAAAATGCCACCTTTGCGGGAGCATAGAACTGGCTGAATATCGCCGAAGCAACTCCGGCCGGCGCCGCAATCAGAATCGAACCGAATCCAACTAATAGAGTTCCAACAATAATCGGAAAGATCCCAAACGAGCCCTCTGCATTTTCCGTGGGAAGCCAAGATTCGTCCTTGAACAATCGTCTACCCAACTCGCTGATCGCAGGCCACGATTCAACAAACAAGAATACAGTGATCAAGCCGACCAGTAGTAGAGCGAGTGAGGCAATAACCTGGAGGACTGATCGGGTAGAGGTATCACTTAGATATCGGGACATACGAAAGTTCCCGCAGCAAATCAACAACTTCCTCTGATTGCGCGAATTCAATAAAGTCGGTTAACGATTTGGACGGCTGGTCACCCGTTACAAAAATCAAGGGGCGAGACAATGGAAACGCTCCCGATTCTACGTTACTGATCGTTGCGGCGACACCTTCCAACGGCAGCGTCTTTATCGCCTCGCCATTGCTGACCGCATCTTCACTCGCACCGACCGACATATAGCAAATCGAATTGGCGGTTGTAGCAACCATATTAATTCCCTGTTGGTTCTCGCCAGCCACCAAATTAGGCTTGAGATCGGCAGCACCGATTTCGAAGAACTTGGTCACCAACTCCAACTCACTTCGGCCCGCAGCACGGTTGATAAAAACGATCGACTCATCCGCACCGCCAAAATGTTTCCAATTGTCGACCTCGCCATTGATGATCGAACGCAATTGCGATCGTGAAAGCGAACCCACGGGATTGCTTGCGTGGACGATAAAGCAAACTCCATCCATCGCAATCGGCCAAGCAACCCGACCATCGGTTTCAGAATCCTTAAGAGCCCGTGACGACATTCCAATATCAGCCAAACCACTTTTGGCTTCGGCAATTCCCCGCGACGAACCTCCCGTTTGCACTTCGATTCGGACATCTGGGTTAAGTTTCTCGTATCGCTTTCCAATCTCCTCGGCCAGTGGCCCAACGGTACTGGAACCGGACAATTGAATTCGCGTTACTCCTGCCCGATTCGAATCGGGTGAGCAGCCGGAGATCACAATCGACGTCACGATAAAGAGTGCACATAGGAGTAGTGCACCGAGCGAAACGCAATATTTACTTTTACTCATAAATCCATTTTGGGCTTCGAGTCATCTTTTACGCTTGCGTGGGGACTGAAAACCGTTTCAGTGACCAAACTTCGTTGCTCGAATCTATTTTTAAATAGAAATTCAAACAATACGAACTGCTGCGCCTTTTCAATTTTTCCGTAAATCAACGAGCAGCGGCAAGCAATTGCAATGGAGAAATAGACGCCGTGAGGAGCAAACGATTACGACCGAAGCGTTGTTTAGAAACGAGAATTTCCCAAAATTTGAGATTTGTTCGCACTGGAGGACGCCACTGCCAGCCAGCAACGACTCCTAGGACGGCTAAAGGAAAAAAACTTCGCCGAAATCTGTGCAGTTTGGTTTCAGAACGTCTGGTTCAGAACGTACGTTGAAGCACAAATTCCGCGATATTGAATAACGCTGTTGCGCTATCACTCGCTTTGATGCTCTGTGCAAACTTGGACGCTTGGGTGACTTTTTCTCTGGCAAATTCCTGAGCGAACCGCAACGAATCGGTTTTCTGCAACCAGTTTAAAAGCTTCGCATGGTCCAGAGTGGCT
>CAZSYU010000205.1:0-3004 GCA_964611345.1 uncultured Pseudomonadales bacterium | reverse complement strand
AACGCTCACAGGTTACCCGCGGAAACTGTAACCACACCGCCGACCCGCGCAAATGATCGGCGTTGTTCATCAGCGCATGGCCGTCGAGATGGTCAGCAAAAACGCGCTCACACAGTGCTACGCCGTCTGCTTTCGACATGTGCTCGATGCCGGCACGATCCCAGGTTTCGGGTGCACACTCTACAATGAAGGTTGAGGTGTCTCCATCGAAGCGATAGGCGTGGGCCCAAAACCAGCCCCATTCGGTTTCTTCGAAGGCGAAGGTAAAGGCGTCAAAGTCTTTGTGCGTACCCAGCCAAACAAACTTGTTACGGCGCTCATCAACGTTGGGCTTGAACTCAGATTCATAGGTGCGGCGCACTAAAGAGTTTAGGCCATCGCAGGCGACCACCAGATCGTATTCCGCGCGATAGCGCTCGATATCATCAGTAGTGGTTTCAGTTTCGAAGCGCAGCTGGGCACCGAGTTCAGTGGCACGCGCCTGCAAGATGTTGAGCAGTTTCATGCGCCCAATACCGCAGAAGCCGTGCCCTGAAGAGCGGTGCGCCTCGCCCTTGATAGCAACCTCAACATCATCCCAGTGGGCAAAATTCGAAAACACCGCCGCGGCAGATACAGGATCATTCGCGCGCAAGTGGTCCATGGTCTCATCCGACAACACGACACCCCAACCAAAGGTATCGGTGGCCTTGTTGCGCTCGACAACCACTACCTCATGCGAGGGATCACGCAACTTCAATGAGATGGCGAGGTATAACCCGGCTGGGCCGCCGCCCAGACAAATAACTTTCACTTCAACCTACCTTTGCTGTGCTTTCTAACTTTCACTCTATCATTTTATACTTAAAATATATATCGCATCCCGACTATTCGGCTACTAAAGCAACGACCCGTAGCGGGCTGCCCGAACCGTCTTTGATTTTTAATGGCGCTGCAAAAATCACCGCACCAGTGGGCGGCAACAAGTCGAGATTAGTCAAACACTGGAGGCCATATTTACCGGCACCGTGCATGAAGTAGTGGCAGGGATAAGGAGGGTTAAGATGCGCGCCCTGGCCCGCATCGGTACCAATGGACTCTGACCCGAACCCTAAAACGTCACGCTGTTCCACAAGGTAACGAACCGCTTCTGGTCCCGGACCTGGCGTGTGCTGACCTTCTTCATCAAAGTTTTGATATTCAACCGGATCGGTTCGCTTGGACCAGTCTGTTCGCATAAACACCCAGCTACCGGCTGGAATGTCACCGTATTCTGCTTCCCAACTTTTAATAAAATCGACAGTCAACAGAAAGTCGTGGTCGGCCGCAGACTCAGCTGAGCAGTCAAGCACACACACTGGCGCAATCATATGTTCAGCAGGAATTGTGTCCGTTGTGTTGTTTGGCAAATGCCGGCCAGACATCCAGTGTACCGGCGCATCGAAGTGGGTGCCCGTGTGTTCACCACACGAAAAATTATTCCAGTACCAACCGGGGCCGCGTTCGTCGTAGTGCGCCACCTGCTCAATTCGAAACGGCCAACACTGGCCCATTTCCGGCGGCAAGGTAATCGCCGGCACGTCAGGACTCAAAAGTTGAGTGAGATCCACTACCCGCATGTTGCCTGCACTCAAGGCCGCCGTCAGTCCACCAAGAAGCTCTGCACTCACTGTTTAGTCTCCGTCTTCGTATCGCTATTTGTCATCGTACTAGTTGCCTTTACCGGTGCCGGCTAGGTAAAACTCATATTGCCAACAGACGCGCCACCACAAACAAACAATGTTTGCCCCGTGACGAAACCCGCTTCTTCGGCAAGAAAGAACTCGACCGCACGGGACACATCCTGCGGCCGACCCACCCGCCCTACGGGCACACGCGCCGCAACACGGTCACTAAGTTCACTGCCCTTGGGCACGACGGCATTAAACATCTCGGTGTCATCAATGGGACCAGGAGCCACCACGTTGACCGTAATGCCGTCGGCAGCAAGTTCTAACGCCCAGGTTCTGGCCATGCCAATCATGCCGGCCTTGGTTGCGGAATAAACCGTGCGTTTTTCCAAACCAACAACAGCGCGGGTAGACATAAGGACTATGCGCCCAAAGCCTTGCTTGCGCATGTGCGGTAAAGCCGCCTGCACCAACGCGATGGCACTGCCCAGATGCAATTGTGTAGCGCTTTCGAGATCGTCCGGGACAACCTCTTCCAATGGTCTTTCGAAGGTTGCACCAGCGTTGTGGATAACCTGGGTTGCAGGATGCGTTGCAGCCAGTTCTTCTGCCGCTGCACGCGTGGCCACAGGATCCGTCAGGTCTACACTTAAGGCTGTTAACTCGGGGTGCTCAATCTCCGGCTTACGCCGGGCAAAAGAAACCACTCGCGATCCACTGGCAAGTAGTCGCTCACAAAGATTGGCACCAATGCCAGTACTACCACCGGTTAGCCAAACAGTTTGCCGTTGTGATTGAGTCATTTAATTGTCCGTACAGGTTCAAGCCACTTCGAGAATGGCCCCAAGGGTTAGGTTACTGGGTTAGTTCCAACTCAAGAATTTTGGGATTTTCCATGTAGCGTTCGAGATATTCTTGCGCCACATCCCCAGGATAGATGTCTTCCAGTCCTTGCCTGAGCGCGTTAATCACGTCTCGTGCAAGCCGTTCAGGTGCCACCTTGGGCGGCGGAATCAACTGATTCCACTCTTCATCAATGGGGCCTGGATAGGCGTTTAAGATACGAACAGTGCTGTCTCGAAAATCAGCGCGCATAGCTTGCGACAGGCTGTGTGCTGCGGCCTGAGATGCCGAGTAAGTGCCGTGCTGCGGGTAGTTACTTAAGGCAAACACAGACAGAATGTTGACCCAGGCCACAGCGCTATTTATACCGTCGGCACCACGACCCTTCATGGCGGCACCAAACTCTTGCGCGAGCCGTAACAGCCCAAAGTAATTAACGTCCATTTCCATCCGGGCTACATCAACGCCCAACCGCGAGCTCACGGTTTCAGTCCGGTGGATCTGGCTTGTAT
>CAZSYU010000204.1:0-3055 GCA_964611345.1 uncultured Pseudomonadales bacterium | reverse complement strand
GCCATGTAGTCGTGCGGCAGTACGATGCGCATGCGTGGGCTGAGGTGTGGACGCAAGGCGTGGGCTGGGTGCGGGTAGACCCAACAGCGGCCGTGGCACCCGAGAGAATTGTGCGGGGATTGAACGCGGCGTTGTCAGAGGAGGACCGCTCGAGCTTGTCTGCGTTTACCAACGCAAGGCTTGAGGGCTATGGCGGCATTGATGACCTGCTGTACATGTTTGATTCGGTTCAGCACCGCTGGAACATGTGGGTAGTAGGGTATGACGCCAATTTGCAATCGGAGTATCTGCAAGAATTGTTTGGCAAACGCCCGAGTGCGGTACAAATTGGCGTTGCCATCCTTGTTGGGGGGTTCATCAGCCTGGGAATAGCGACGTTGGTGTTGTTCTTGCGGCGCCCCAGAGCCTCGAGCGACCCTCTGGTCAACGCCTTCCTGCGCTTTAGCAAAACGGCAGAAAAGCGGGGTGTTGTGCGCGAGTCCTGGGAATCGCCTATGGCTTTTGTGCGGCGGGTATCTCTGCATCACAAACTGCCCAGCGCAGAGGTTGACGAGGTCATCGCAGGACTCGAAGAACAACTCTACGCAGCAGGCGAAGCGAGCGCGGCTGCCCCTGGTCGCCGCAGCTCGCTGTTGCGCGCCTTGCGCCGCTTGCGGCTGCGCACCTCGTTGCGTGCCTCCATGTGAGGTCATAAACTAGGGCATGAATACTCGCCTTAGACGCACGCCCTGCATGGGCATCTGTTCTACCACCTATGGTGATCTCGTGTGTCGGGGCTGCAAGCGCTTCGCCCATGAAATAGTGTCCTGGAACGGCTTTGATGAGTCGCAGCGCGATCTGGTGTGGGCACGCTTGCTCGATTTGCGCGACACCTGTGTGCGAGACGTCATCTATGCTGGACCGCGCGCTGCCATGGAGGCCGTCTGCACGGCTCGTGGCCTGCCGTTAGAAGCTGACAGTTCAACCTTGAGCCTGGCGTATGAGTTGTTACGCCGCACTCTCACCGAACCTCAGGTTCTGGTTGAGAGTGGTATTAGTCTTCGCGAGCACAGCAGTGCAATAGATGCATTAAAGGCTATCGATGAACTGTTTTTGCAGCGTTCCCAGGCGCACTACGAGCGGGCGTTCAAAACGCCGGTCAGTTAGCCGTGGCGAGCATTCCGGAAGTTTGTGAATTTTTGCTGGTGCCAACCCCGGATGAGTGGTTGGCCCAGGCACCCGCGCATCGCGACACCCTGCTGATTGATCATGCCAATTGCGAGAAGAAGGCTGCCGGTACCGCGCTGAGTCTGTTGTACCGGTATGTCGACCGTCCCGAACTACTCGACAAGCTGTCCCGGCTGGCCCGCGAAGAGCTTCTGCATTTTGAGCAGGTCATGAAGCACATGCGCCGACTTGGTGTGAACTACGAACACGTTTCGCCAAGCAGTTACGCCGCCGGGATGCGCACAGGGGTTGCCACTCATGAACCCTGGCGATTGGTTGACACACTCATCGTTGGGGCGGTGGTTGAAGCGCGGTCGTGCGAACGATTCTATCGCCTAACCAGTGTGTTTGCTGATGAGCTTGGCGAGTTTTACGGGCGTCTGCTGGCGTCCGAGGCGCGGCATTTTCAGGACTATCTCGACTTGGCTGGGCTCTATGCAGAAGAGGAGTCTCAGGAGGCAGGCGCTGCGTCTATCGATGATCGGGTGCAACGGGTGTTGGCGCTTGACGCGCAGTTAGTGAGCGCACCAGCGCAAGAGTTTCGCTTTCACTCCGGACCGCTTACTCAGGAGCTTGCTGGCGAGTGCGAAAGCGCCGCCAGTTAAAGCGCCAGCAATTGACGAATGCCGGCGCACTGCAGCTGCATGGCGTTGGGTTGCGAGTTGTCCTGGATTGCCCACCAGCCGCAACGTTCCCACGCCCCGAGGACCACCCGTTGCGCGCCTGCAGGGGCGCCGTCTGCAACGGCCAGTGGATGTATCCCCGGTCGATGGGTGTGCCCATGGATTAGCAGCGGGGTCGTCGCCGCAGGATGCGCCTGTTGGGCGAACAGTTCTGCAACCGCGGTTGCATTCACGTCCATGATGTTGGCTGCCTTGTTGCTGTTTTCGGCCTTGGAACGCTCCCGCAGAGCAGCGCCAAAGGCACGGCGCTCAGTGAGACTTTTGCCGAGAATGTCCGCTTGCCAGGCCGAGGAACGCAACAGCGTGCGCATCTTTTGATAGGGCTCGTCATCGGTACACAGCGCATCGCCATGCGTGAGAATCGTGCCATCTGCCAGTTGCACAGGATCGTTTAAGAGGGTGATGCCGGTTTGTTCCGCAAACGCAGATCCGAGCAGAAAGTCCCGGTTACCAGGCAAGAAAAATACCGCTGTAGTCGCGGTGAGTTCTTGCAGCAGCGCGCTTAGCGCAAGCACCAGTGCGCTGTCGTCATCGTCGCCGATCCACATCTCGCACAGGTCGCCCAGAATGTAGATTTCGTCGACGCGGTCCGACTGGTGTCTGAGCAGGCTGGCAAAAGCGGCCCAGTGATCTTGTTCTGAGGGTGCAGGGTCAGGTTGTAAGTGCACATCAGAGACAAACAGACGCCGTGTCATTGGTGCAATTGGTCCGCCGCAAACAGCGTGTTTTGTAATACGCCAATGCGAGTCATCGGGCCAACACCACCAGGTACTGGGGTGATCCAGCTCGCACGCTCGGCGGCGGCTGCGAATTCCACGTCGCCGTGCAGATGGCCATCTTCCCGGGTGATACCGATATCTATGACGACAGCACCTTCGCGCACCCAGTGGCCGGGTATCAGGCGGGGGCGCCCCACGGCGCTGACCAGAATCTCCGCCCGTCGCACCTGGTCTTCCAGGTTCTGGGTGAACCGGTGCGCGGTGGTGACTGTGCAGCCCGCCAGCAACAACTCGAGGCTCATTGGCCGTCCCACATGGTTTGATGCACCTACTACCAAGGCGTCTTTGCCGCGCACACTGCCGGTGAGTTCCAACAGTTGCATAACACCCTTTGGCGTTGCCGGGCGCAGTAGAGGATCGCGCAATGCCAGGCGGCCAACGTTGTAA
>CAZSYU010000203.1:0-3069 GCA_964611345.1 uncultured Pseudomonadales bacterium | reverse complement strand
GGCGTCTGGTGGTCGGGTCTCCGTCTTGGGGAAGCACTCGGTTTGACCTGGCATCCCTCAGATACTCTGTACGTCGATTTCGATTCGGGCAAATATCCGATGTTCCGAATTCAGGCCGAGGCAGACAAAGGCGGGCAGGACCGGTTGCTGCCTATGACTCGCGAGTTTGCGGAACTGATCGAACCACACCGAAAAGAGTCGGGTTTTGTGTTCAATCCTGAACGAGTCCATAACGGCCGTAAGTCGAACCATCGCCGCAATACCGAGTGGGTTTCTGTCGTCGGTAGCCGGATCGGCGAGGCCAGCGATACGATTGTCTCGTCAGCAGGATCCAAAACCAAATACGCGAGCTTCCACGATTTCCGCCGTTCCTTCGGGGATCGCTGGTCTCAAAAAGTAATGCCGCAAATGCTAATGACACTGATGCGACACGAGTCAATTGATACAACGCTGCGATTTTATGTTGGCCACGATGCCGAGAAGATTGGAGAAGAAATCTGGTCGCTTTGAGACAACGGCAGTTTCGGCCGACGATGTTGCTTCGGTCGATGTGACTGAAGCAGTTACTGGACCTGTCCCTGTTTTCGTGCCCTCTGTGAACATCCACGATCACTGGCCTCCAAAGGTAAAGAAACTCAAACGGCCCTGGGCAAAAGTACTGCCTCGATTAAGAGCTACTCTGTCACTCTTGATATTATCGTTTTGAACATAGGTTGTTCGTCTAAGTAACTTGACTCAACACAGCCAACAAGTGAGCGTTCAAAAACTCGTTCCTCCTTTAAGCAACTTTTATCTTTTGAAAACTCCCGAAAGTATGTTCTGGCCAACGCATGAAAATGGTGTCCGTTAATGTGATGGCGAGAATCTTGAGTTAAACCACGATCTAGAAGCGCAAGCTGCTGTTCAAATTCGGGCTTCTTTTCCAGAAGGCCGCTATTCATTAGATAGCGATTTATGAATTCTTCCTCGTCAAATCGAATCGCAAACCCATCGAAATCACATAAACCCACAAAAGAAATCCATTTAGCCTTTAGTCCCATCGCATGATTGGTTGCTTTAATTTGGTTTACTCGCACCAGCACGCTGGAGAGTTCATTTAAGACTAGCCTAACGTCAACATTCGCTGTGAGAGTAACAAGGGCAAAAAACTTGTCAAACGTCGTGTCATTAAATAAGTACATTTCTAAACAAGAATAGTCAGTGGCGAACGCGTTCCCAAGTTTCGAATCTGACGTATCGTTATCCTTGTCGTAGATGAATGTTGCACAATTACTTGAGGATTGGGTTAGTCCTTTTGATAGTTCATTAGCAAGAGTCAATAAGCGACCACGATTGCCAATGCCTAGCCCGTATTGTTCAACAAGTTCATTTGGGATTTCAACGACATTCACTTCGCAAACAGATGCGTTCTTAAGTGACTTACCATTGAGGTACCAACGAAGCATTGCAACATCATCTTCCCCCTCAACAAATACATCTCGAAGTTCAGGCTCAAGGTTGTACAGCGTAATAAGTTCGCCGATCTTGCGTTTTTCGATCTCAGCCATTGGATTTATTCTGATCCTCAAGCTTCATTACAGAATCGTTGTGTTCGGACAGAACTTCAATCGAATGTGTGGCCATTATGAACTGAACATCACTTCTGTCACATAGTCTCAAAAGGGAGCTGACGAGTTTTCGTTGCCACTTTACATTTAGCGAAATCTCAGGTTCATCGACAATAAAAAGGCTGGGGTGATTGGTTGCACAAAGAATGTTGCACAGAAGCAACATTAGTTGTTTTTCTCCAGATGATAATAATCGGATCTTCAAAAGGCGTCCGTCGTCACCGATAACTCGTATTCCACCGCTTACGGTGATTTCGACTGTTTTTCGCTTATAAAAATCGTTCGCGATATCCAAAAACGTTTCGAGTCGTTGCTTCGTTATTTCGTTCGCATCTAGTTTCGAATTCAGGCTCGCCGCGTAGGGCTCCAACACACTAGATACCAATTCATGCTTATTTGCTGGCAAGTTAATAAGCTGCTCATGCAATGTTCCGAGTCCTTCAGCATGCGACAAGCCAAATCTTCGAAACTGAATGGATCGCTTTTCGATTGACGCAAATTTTTCAACAATCTCTGAAATACACGAGCTTGATTCGCCTTTTGCTTCAACAGGCGCTTTCGCAATACGGCCTACAATTTCTTGATAGACCGCGGCTGTAGATTCTTCTCCTCTATCGGATGCGGAGTAAGCTTGTTCCTTTAGCCATCTCTCTGCTCGAGACACTGATGCGTCAACGTTAGTCTCTTTCGAAACTCGACGCTCAATCAATCTTCCACGCTTCTCAACCAGCATCATTTCATGCTCATATTGAGATCGCAGGTCGTCGGAAAATTCATCGCTAGTTAGAACCCGTTCATCTGAGAGAAAATATGTGCGCTGAGGATGGGGGAGGCAAATGTCGAGCACCGCTCCTAACGCCTCGTCTGAAATGTTTTCGTCGCGCACACTTCCGTCTTCTTGGGTCGTAACATCTGCTCGCCTTTCTTGACCATCTTCTGATTTTCCGATTAACGCATATGGCCCAACTAGTTCATTTTTTTCACGGATTGCAGTAAAGGTCGTTCCGGAGCTGAAATGAACAGCAAATCGCCGAAACATTGTCTCTGCCAGAAAGGTTCTGTGCCCCCGCCCCTTGTCTCTCGACAACGAATGAAAAAGCAACTGAGAAATCGTGCTTTTTCCAGCCCCGTTGTCTCCATAGAGCAAAAGGAGTTGATGGGGCTGATTCGCATCGTTCGGTCGCAATTTGTAAGAATAGCTTCCAAAAAGATCGTCAACGTCTATTCCAACGATGTTTGGTTGTCTCGGTTCGCCTGTCATTATCTCGCCCAAGATAGTAGAGAGATTGATCGTAAAATTTACCTAAGATAGTTTATCAGAGCTACTCCTTGTCATCTATCTCGCAAAACTTGATTTGATGAAGTCAAGTCGACGCCATACAGCTTGGTTAATGATTTGATTGAGACCTTCGGTCCGACACACTGTGGGAGATGCGTGACGTTGCCATTCTCTGACTCGCAA
>CAZSYU010000202.1:0-3121 GCA_964611345.1 uncultured Pseudomonadales bacterium | reverse complement strand
TCGGTCGATGTGACCGAGGCAAGTTTATTGGACCTGCCCCTTTTTCCGCTTCTCCTGCTCATTGGCCGTTTTCAGAAATAGCAGATACGTAATACGCTCGGTGTAAGCCATGTAGGAAATCCAATCATCGCGCAGGACTATTTCGCAGGCGGAACAACAAAAAGCAGATCTGCAGTAACTTCGTATTGCACTCCTTCCCAATTGAATTTCAGCTCTTGCCCCGGACGCCGCCCCTTTTGTGCGTCGAGGTAACTCTTGATTCCGTCAACCAAGAGTGGCTTCGCCCTCTTCAGCTTCCATGAATCAAAGAAGTTGGCGCGATCAACCAAAACAAGAAAGAGTCGATTCGATGCATCGAATCTGCGCACGCCTTGATTCTCGTACAGCCATGTAATGAGCGGTAGCGTGTTTTTCCTGCACTCATCAATCGTCTTTACTCTGAATTCTGCCAAGTCTGAAATCAACTTTTGCGCTGCTTCGCTTGGGTGATCCTTGACCTTAGTCCAAAGGTCTTCCAATAACCTCGCGTCAGGCAATTCCTTGTCAAATGCCAACTTGAGCTTGCGCGCTGCCTGTTTTAGAAGCGTTAACTCAGGCTTTAGTGTTTCGCTTTTTCTTCGTTCTTTTACAAAGCCTTCTGGCAGATAGGTGACTTTTAGGTCGAATGGGACATCATTGATAAAGAAGTCAATTTTCTTCACGCGTCCAACAGCTGGCAATACGTTGCCATGATCGCGAAAGACATCTTCGATGAGTATGGAGGTCCAATGGTTGTACCAAGAGCATTGAACGTAGCCTCTCATGCTGGTAAGCAGTTCATTCTCAATTTTGTCGTTGAGAGTAGCGAAGCTTGTAATCTTCTTGATGTAATTGTTTACGATTGTCTTTTCGAGGCTGTTCTGATGCAGACCGCCCCAGTCAAAACTTTTCAGCTGGTACAACTCACTAACTAAAGCATCTTCGTGCTTCTTTCTCTCGTTGCGTTCCCGATCGTAGAGTTGGCATATTGTTTTTTCAATAGTCCCAATCGGGATGTCTTTTTGACGATCAAATGCCTCAACTAACATCCCTGTTGCAGAGGTGTCTTTGGGGTCAACTTTTGCAACTTCAAACAAGTATTCCAAACTAGCCTTCCGCGAAAGCGAACGAAGTTTGAGAAACCGCATCCCAATTTCTGAGGTCGCGAGCTCTCGAATCTGGTCATCAGCAAAAAGCTTCTTGGCTACTTGAAAGTTCATTCGTCGTTTTTCCTTGCTAGATCATCGAGAGTTCCACGACTCCACCCCGGCAGTTGTTCAAGAAGACAAATTTGGGAATCCGCAGCAGAATTCCGTCGAGCGAATACAAGACCAACGTCACTCTCGAGCGCGCCTGACCGATTGTCTTGGACAACAGAGCCGGCAGAGTACTTGCAAGGAAAACTTCCAAGGAGGTTTAGGCTGCCTTTCCTCGGATCACACACTTTACGGAATATCTCCCAGTCCGCTTTGTTTACCGAATTGAATAAAACGACTAGGAATCCGTCCTTTTTGAGTGTCCGCGCCGTCTGTGCAAAGAGCGACTGCATGGCATCGACGTAGTGGGATTCTGATTTCTCGCGTTCCTTGGCATTTGAGATAACGACTTCGGAATCAAAGTCCACCGTTTTGCTCAGAAGACTATTCCAAAATTCGCTTAGTTCCAAATAAGGAACACGATCGCTGTGAGGTGGGTCAGTAATTACAAGGTCAACGCTTTCGTTCGGAAACTCCTCTAGGCGTTCTAAAGCATTGCCTTCTATAATTGCGCACTCCGCCAACCCATCAAATACCGGTTGGCTTGAGTCGCAAACTTCAATTTGGTTTTGACTCGCATCTTGGACCGCCTTGAGTAGTTTCTTGATTCGGCGCTCAAAACAGTTCCAAACGTTTACCTCGAAGTGGAGTTTCGGGCGCCAGTACCCGATAACCCAGCTGCCCACCTCGATTTTGGTCGAGGATTTGCCTTTTGTTTTTCCTCGACCTGTGACCGCAAAAACCATTTTGGTCATCTGTCCTGAAGCTGCCGTTAAACATAGCTCGATCGCATCCCGGACCTTGGGCGAGCTTTCGGAAATCGCATCCAAGAGTATCTGGATATTCGCTTGGGCGCGTTTCGTCAAAATGTCATCCCACGCCATTTCTGGCTTGGCATTTATCCGGCTGTTAGTAAAAAAGTGGGGGACACGAACTTGGAGTCCATCGTGTTCGTCGAACGAATCAATTAGTTCGTGATCAAAACTCGTCGGTTCTTTTTCATCGCGTCGTCGACCAGTTTTGGCTCGGGTCCACACTGACTGCAGTTCGGATTCATTCCAGAGATAATGCGTCGCCGTACGGCCATCTTCGAGCGCATAAGAATCCATAATTCGTCCTCGACATTTCTGGTCGATTACCGTGAAAACGGATTTCAATTCCTGATAACTCGGCGGTGAAGCCAACATTGTCGAAAGTTGAACCGATACCGGACTTATGTCGACTCCGACAAACCTACGATTTCGGATTACTGCCTCTCGTGCACACGTTCCGGATCCGACAAATGGGTCCAGTACGATTCCGTTTGGGCGCGATAGCGTTTCAATTAGAAATCCAAGAATCTCGTGCGGCTTCTTTCCCCAGTATTTGTGGAACGCATAAAGCCCTTTGTAGCCAGATGGCTTAGACGCGGCCTTTGCCGAGACCTTCGGTGCGTCCTTCTCGAACTCGAATGTTGTCTGATTCATGGAATCCTTTCGCTATGGATCGCCCAAAGTTAGGCTACTAAATGGTAACATTCGCAGTGTTCCGTGAATATCACGCCAAACTGATTAAACGGGGCGTACTCGATATCGTCTTGCTCGATCATGAGGCAGCTGCTGCAATGTTGTCCTTGATCGCGAACAGCCATTGCATCTGCTCTTCGGTAAACTCGCCGCGTGTTTGCTGCCGATTCGATAGCCACTCGATAAATCGCCCCTCGACCGATCGGTCGCAAAGGCGATCCAGTCTTTCAAGTGGAGATCGATCTGTTAGAGAGCGTGATCTTCTGGTGTCAACGAATCACTGAACCTTTAAAGGCTTGAAAAGATCTCGATTGTAACGAAAAACACCTCTCGGTGAACCAA
>CAZSYU010000201.1:0-3158 GCA_964611345.1 uncultured Pseudomonadales bacterium | reverse complement strand
CTTTGCGTCCTTCGCGAGATGCATCCGGCTTATACCGGCCGGTCAACAGTAAGAAAATCGAAGTTATCTCGTCGTCTCCATTAGGTCCAGAGTTTTTCTCAATTTTTCCTTCATTTTGTTTGACGCAATCTCCTGTCCTGGTGTCTGCTTGCGACTCAGGCCATGATCTCCAGCCTCTGGGGCCAATCTTTGGCAAGAACGCAGATAAATTGACAGTATGCGGAGTGTTCGCCGAGGTGCTCGCGTCAGAAGACAGTATTACCTTTGAGCTTGTTGACAAGTTATCTGGCAAAATATGGGCATCCAAGAGCCCTGAGACCAACACTGGGAGACTATGTTGATGGCCCTGCATCAAATCAGACGTTTGTTCGAATCCGCTAGCCGGTGCTCCATTTTGTTGATGTCGATCCGACGTGTAATGGGTGCTGGGGCGCTGCTCTGCCTGTCTGGTTGCGACCCGTTGTACCCACCGGAGATTGCGCAGCCGCTGGAGACCCCACCTGCCGTAGCTGCACCAGCCAGCTTGGAGACTCAACCTGTCCGGAGGACGGCTAGTTCCGTCCCTGAGTCCATTCCTGGTCCCGAGGTCGCGGCAGACATTGCGTTGCTGAGACCCTACCTGCGTGGCAACCGGGCCTACGGCTGGCAGCCGGGACAAGTCGGCAAACCGGAAGAATTCTGGAATCAACGGGTGAACAACAAGCCGGTTAATAGCGAGTCGAAAGCCGTTACAGACTATCTGTCCTACGTTACTCGTGAAGATAAGTCCGATCCCACGACAGAGCTGTTCGCCCGCTTTGATCTCGGGAAGAAAGCCAACAACGAGAATTACTCCATCCACGTGTTGGAGGCCGATGCCAGTACTCAACGCTACGACTTCACGCCGCGCGCTAACGAGTTTTGGCGTCCGCATTGTGATCGGATCGCGATGCCGGTACCACCCAATGGTCGTTTGCAGGGTCAACCCGGTTATCAATGTGAAGGCAGCGGTGACTGTCATCTCTATGTTGTAGATGCTGCCGCCGGGCGCGTCTACGAACAGTATCGCGCACACAACCCAGGCCCGAATAGACGTAGGTATCTGGGCGGTTGCACTAACGTCTGGGATTTACGCTCGACCCAACCGGAAAATCTCCGGGGGTTGTCCTGCACTTCAGCCAATGCAGCTGGCCTTCCCTACGTTCCACTATTGGTCACCCCAGGGGAAATAAAGCGCGGAGTGATCCGTCATGCGTTGGCTTTTACCATGCCAAATGGCTTTGTGGAGCGTGACCGCTACGCTCGACCTGCAACCCACAACCCTGTGGTGAGTGTGCGTTGGGGCAAGGCCTTCAAAGGTCCTGGGCAACCCATGCGTTATGGATCACACTTCCGACTGAAACCCGAATTCAACATATCCCCCGACTGGCCGCCGTCTTTACGCGTCGTTTTGCAGGCGCTGAAAGACTATGGCATGTACCACATCGATGGCGGCCCGCGCATGATCGTGTTAACCAACGATGCCTTTTCGCCGCATCATTGGGATGATCCGGATATTGCTCTGAATCCTCGTGCCCTAAACGAAGTCGCTGACGTCTCATGGAAAGACTTTGATCTGATATCGGCGCAGGATGCATTCGGCAGCATGCGGCGCTCTAATTGCAGCCGCCGTTCGGTGACAGAGCGGGCCAAAGATGTGAACAAGAATGTGAATACAGCGCTTACGCGCTAGGTGGGTGGCGTTGGGCAATCCCCGCCCGATACGTAACAAACTAGCCGGTTGAGACAGGCGTCACAAAACCCAGAGCCTGCATTGTTTAGCTTGAGTACAAGCCATTCGTCAGGTGAGCGCATCCCCAGCCGACCAATGCTGGTTATCTCATCCACGGATAAATCGTGGTCAGTGATCGGCCACTAAATGTGATCTGAACGCCTGCAATGACTGCAGCAAGGAGCACCGGATGGGAGTTTTGGAACAGTATCAGGCCCGCTACGATTCTACTCTGGAAGACGAGCTAAGCCTGGAAGAATATCTTGGGTTGTGCAAAAACGATCCTAGTGTTTACAGCACTGCAGCAGAGCGATTGTTGCGTGCCATTGGCGAGCCTGAATTCGTCGACACGTCCAAAGATCCGCGACTCTCGCGTATCTTCTCTAATAAAATCATCAAGCGGTACAAGCAGTTTAGTGAATTCTATGGCATGGAAGATGCCATAGAACAAATCGTATCATTCTTTCGTCACTCTGCTCAGGGGCTCGAAGAACGCAAGCAAATCCTGTATCTGCTGGGACCAGTAGGCGGTGGAAAATCCTCCATAGCGGAGAAATTGAAATCGTTGATGGAACAGCAGCCATTCTATGCGCTGAAAGATTCTCCCGTAAACGAATCACCCCTGGGGTTGTTTAATCCGGAAGAAGATGGACAGGTCCTGGAGCAGGATTACGGTATCGCGCCCCGCTATCTGCGCGGGCGGATGTCGCCCTGGGCTGTAAAGCGATTGCAGGAGTACGGCGGAGATATCAGCCAGTTTCGAGTTGTTAAGCTGTATCCGAGCATTGCCAACCAAACCGGAATAGCCAAGACCGAACCCGGAGATGAGAACAATCAGGATATCTCTTCCCTGGTTGGTAAAGTAGACATTCGCAAACTAGAAGACTACGAGCAAAATGATGCGGATGCCTATAGTTATTCAGGTGGGCTGTGCAGAGCTAATCAGGGTTTGCTCGAATTCGTAGAAATGTTCAAGGCACCTATCAAGGTGCTGCACCCGTTACTCACTGCGACTCAAGAAGGAAACTACAACGGAACCGAGGCCATTGGTGCAATTCCCTTTGACGGTCTGGTACTGGCCCATTCTAACGAATCGGAATGGCAGAACTTCAAAGCCAACAAAAATAATGAAGCTTTCATCGATCGGGTCTACATCGTAAAGGTGCCGTACTGCCTGAGAGTGTCCGATGAGCAAAAGATTTATGAGAAGCTCATCAGCGAAAGCTCATTAAGAAACAAACCCTGTACTCCTGATACTCTGTCAATGCTCGCTCAGTTCACCGTGCTGTCGCGACTGAAAGAGCCCGAAAATTCAAACCTGTTTTCCAAAATGAGGGTTTACGACGGTGAAAACCTGAAGGACACAGACCCTGGCACCAAATCCTTGCAGGAATATAAGGACAGTGCC
>CAZSYU010000200.1:0-3171 GCA_964611345.1 uncultured Pseudomonadales bacterium | reverse complement strand
CGGCGTAAACGAATCGTTAAGCAACGACCCATCGTCCAAACCTTGATTCTGTAAAAGTGCAACGGGATTTACCGGTGCAAAACTGAGGCGTGATATCGAGACAACGCGCAAGCAACAACTCAATCGTGCTGCGGTTGGAAAAAGAAGGCGTAGCTACGAACGCAATTCGTTCGCTGAAATACTACGCAGTGGCAACTGCTAGATCAGTTGAACACCCAAGATCAGATGAGCGCGCACGTTGGGCGCGAAAAACACGCAATCCGGAAACGGATCAATGGCAAAGCCGGTTGAAGCGGCCTGAAGAATCGCTGAAGCTTCAGCACCACCTAAATATTGCGTTACCGAATCAAACAAGGTTAATTTGAATTTCACGACCTTGATGACATTGCAACCGTCATCAGAACAACAAAAGTGATTGTTATCTGAATCCTGATCCCCACGATCGAATGTGGAATCCGAGAGAGACGACTCATCATGACTTTCGTCGTCACAATCATGGTCAGCATGTTCATGAGCATCGTAATCGTGGTCGTCGTGTCCCGATTCATCATGCGAATCGGCATCGCCTGTGATACAGCAACTCGACAATGCACTCGCGTGGTTACATGCAGACGCAGCACCCATTCCGTGGTGCCAACTGCACCCGAATGTCATGTGAGCCATGACGGCTATGCTTGCGAGATGTACCAGAAACGATTTCATTGTTGCTTCGAATTAACTAGTGAAGGTGGCTAATAATCTGTAACTTGGGTCAAAAGGTCAATACGAGATAGCTCGTCTAGCTTACCCTATTTTTCGGGTATTTGCCCGTCTGCCTTGGGGCAATCTTGGGCAGTACCGCCATTTCGCTCGGGATTAATGGTCGTGGCCACACCCACAGCTGTCCGTCCCCGATCCGGATTTTTGGCCTGGATTCGTTGGGGGTAGCAACTGAGGAAGGCGATTAATTGACGCGCCCGAATCAAATCGCGGATCCCGATTTTGCTGATCGCGACTCAACGGCTGTGGAGGTAAAACGGGTGGCGGGGTAATTCTCGTTGATGTCGGCGGAACTGCTTGCAACTCATTTGATTCAAAACGCGAACCGCCAAAGTCCGAACCTGGTGAGTACGAAGGCGCGTTCAGCCGAGGCCGGGTGTCTGCCGGTGCCAAATCTTCGCGAGTTGGAATCCCGGAACGAGGAGCTTGGTAATACCCATTTCTTGATGGGCCAAAACTCGATTGAGGCCTTTGATCGCGAAATCTCGATTGATAGTTCGCATACTCAGACCCGAGATCCCGTTCTTGATATCGTCCTTGCTCATACGGACAACGTCCGCCAGTACAAGCTCCCGTTTCATTGGGATAGTTCGCGTACTGTTGCGCTTGATACGAATTGCGAGCATCGGTTCTACCGTATCCGCATGACGGGCACCCGTTCGCAAATTCTCCGCTGGCGACCGACGAACCGTATTGAAAACCCGCATCATAGGGCATTCGGTTTTGTCGGAAGTTGGCGTTTCCGTACGGTATCAATTCGTTTGAATCGTTGCCTCCGTAATGGCAACCGCCTCGTTCAGAACAAGACGATGAATATCCGTAACCGTATTCTTGCGCGTTTACGTTGGTCGCTTGGATTGCCCAAACGATCGCGATAATTGCAAACGCGTTAATTAACTTTTTCATGATTCGCTTTCCGTGTAAGAGACTATGACGCTCTGAACGTACGGCAGAATTCCCAAATTGGTTCATCCTAAATTCAGCTTGCAAGAAGTCTTGCAGGAACCAGATTGCAAACCATGCGCCGGTATGAAATCGGTGCACAAAGCTTCGGTGAAGCGATCAATCTGTGATCATTTTGAAGATTGTTGTCGCGTAAATGACAACCAGCTTGCCGAACCAAACTTGTTTAGATGGCGGGATTCGGAATTTGAAACAAGGTTTCGGCCTATTCCAAACTTCCGGATAACAGCAGGCCTTGGATTTCGACGTGTTGTCGCCAAAGCTGTTTGAGTTGTTGCACGTAAGTCAAGTTGATCTGCGAGTACGTTCGTTGTGCAGTCAACAACTGCAGAAAGTCGATTTCCCCTTCGCGATACCCTTTGGAAACCAGTTCCAACGTTTCTTTCGCCTTGGGGATGATCTCAGAATCGAAGGCATCGACTTGCAACTTTGAATCAAGATAGTTTTCGTAAGCGGAAGCCAATCGTTGACGCAGATCGAGAGCCTTTTTCTCCGCTCGGCGCTCAGCAGCGACGATTTGATGTCGGGCCTGATGAATGGCACCCTGATTCCGATTCAGAGTCGGAATAGGCATACCGATCTGGAATCCAGGAATCACGTCGTCAGTCAAGAAGTCGTATTGCAAGGACGTTTGCCAAGTCACGTTTGGAATTGGCTCGACGATTTCGCGTTGCAACTGACGTCGTTTTTGCTCAACGTCAGCGAATAAGGCAGCGATTTCCGGACTGCTGTTAACGACTTCGTCGAATGACTGTTCAAAATCGGCGATTGCCAAGAGTTCTCGAACGTTGCCATCAACGTGGTCGAGGGAAAGTTCAGCTTCGCCAAGCAATCCAGCCAACTTTCGCCGAGCTGCAAGTCGTTGATTTTCAGCCTGACGTTTGACGACGGAGGCATTTTGCAGTTCGATTTCCGACTGAAGAACGGAGGTTTGAGCAGCTTCTTTGGCTTCCAACAGACGCTGTGATACATCAACTGCGTTTTGAGAAATCTTGACCAACTCTTCGGCCATGGTCACCGTTTCTTGGGCCACCAATAGATCGTAATATCGCTGGCGAACGTCGGTCAGCAATCGCTGCTGAATGACGGCCAATCGTTGCTCTGCGACTTCTATTTCTGCACAAACAACCGACCTCGAATAGCCAAGCTTGTTTCCGCGAACTATTTCTCTCCCGAAATAGACGCCGTAACGTCCGCCGCTAACTCCATCCTCGTTAATGTCGCTGCCAACGATTCCTACTGTTGGATTGGGTGGCAAGCCTGCTTGAGTTAACTTGCCTCGCAACGATTCGATTTCGGCTTGAACTTCTGCTACGGCCGGATTGGTGGCGAGAGCAACTTGTTCCAACTGAGCCAACGAAGTCGCGCCAACGATTGACTGTGCAACAGGAGTCACGATTGAGTCGGCGTAGTAGGTTGAGTCTTCGGTCGAGATGTCGCTCGAAGAAT
>CAZSYU010000199.1:0-3176 GCA_964611345.1 uncultured Pseudomonadales bacterium | reverse complement strand
TATAAGGACAGTGCCGGTGTCGATGAAGGCATGGAAGGTATATCCACCCGGTTTGCCTTCAAAATTCTGTCCAAGGTCTTCAATTTTGATTCCACCGAGGTGGCGGCCAACCCGGTGCACCTGATGTACGTGCTCGAACAACAAATTGAGCAGGAACAATTTGAGGCTGAGCTGCGAGATCGCTATCTCACTAATATCAAGGAATATCTTGCGCCACGCTACGTGGACTTCATAGGTAAAGAAATACAAACTGCCTATCTTGAATCGTATTCAGAATACGGTCAGAACATCTTCGATCGCTACGTAACTTACGCAGATTTCTGGATACAGGATCAGGAATATAGAGATCCGGAAACCGGCGATATTCTCAATCGCGAATCGCTCAATGAAGAGCTCGAGCAAATCGAGAAACCGGCCGGTATCAGCAACCCCAAAGACTTCCGCAACGAAATAGTGAATTTTGTCCTCCGCGCAAAAGCCAACAATGGTGGTGATAACCCATCTTGGATGAGCTACGAAAAGCTCCGCATTGTGATTGAGAAAAAGATGTTCTCAAACACCGAAGATCTGCTTCCGGTTATTTCGTTTAATACCAAAAGTTCGTCTGCGGATCAGCAGAAACACGATGATTTCGTGCAACGGATGGTTGAGCGTGGTTACACAGAAAAACAGGTGCGGTTGTTGGCAGAGTGGTACCTAAGGGTGCGCAAGTCGCAGTAACTCTGATCCCTATGGAGGTCGAGTATGTCGTACCTGATAGACCGGCGGCTAAATAGTAAAAACAAAAGCCAGGTGAATCGTACCAGGTTCATCCAACGCCACCGGGCACACATAAAGGACGCGGTAAAGAAGGCTATAAGCGACCGCAGCATAGAAGATATGGAGCGCGGCGAGGCGGTGAACATTCCTGCGCGCGATGTGTCAGAACCAAGCTTCCGGCACGGCCCTGGGGGTAAACGCAGCGTCGTCCATACCGGCAACAAGGAATTTTTGCAGGGCGATCGCATCGCCCGTCCACAAGGTGGGGCAGGTGGTTCGGGAGATCCATCTGATTCAGGAGAGGGCAGCGATGACTTTGTCTTCGAACTAACTCGCGCTGAGTTCCTCGACTATCTGTTTGCTGACCTTGAACTCCCCAATCTAGTAAAGCGCAGTCTTCAGGGTGATGATTCGTTTAAGTACGTTAATGCTGGCTACTCCAACGATGGAATACCTGCAAAACTGTCCGTCGTCAGGTCAATGAAGACTGCCAAGGCGAGGCGCATTGCGCTAACAGGTTCTTCCCGCCGACGCCTCAAGGAATGCGAGCTGGAGCATGCAGAAGCCGAGGACGCAGGGGATGAGGTAACAGCACGCGCCCGGCTCAACGAACGGGATGCGTTGTTGGCCAAGATCCGTCGAGTCCCCTATCTTGATACCTACGATTTACGATACAAGTTGCACGCAAAGCAATCTTTGCCCACCTCCAAGGCGGTGATGATCTGCCTGATGGACATATCAGGGTCCATGACCCAACAAATCAAGGAGCTGGCGAAACGCTACTTCCTGTTGCTGCACCTTTTTCTCTCCAAGAATTATGAGAAGACCGAAATCGTATTTATTCGCCACCACACCGAAGCCAAAGAAGTAGATGAAGAGGAGTTTTTTTACTCCCAGGAAACGGGAGGCACTATTGTTTCGAGTGCGCTCAATCTGGCACTGGACATTACCCGACAACGCTACCCGGCAGACGACTGGAACGTCTATATGGCTCAGGCATCCGACGGTGATAACTGGGGTAACGATTCACCCCGCTGCCGCGAGCTGCTGGACCAGGAGATACTCCCGCTGGTTCAGTACTTTACCTACGTGGAGATCACCCAAAGAGACCATCAGTCTCTGTGGAACGAGTATCTCAAGTTGTCAGAGCAACACGCAGACAAGTTTTCGCAGCGCCAGATAGTCGATGCCTCCCAGATCTATCCGATCTTTCGCGACTTATTCGAAAAAAGGACAGTTTCATGAACGCTGTGGCCAAGAATGAGAGTGGATTGCTGGTTGACTCTAATGAGTGGAATTTTGAGCGCCTTGAGTTGTTTGACCGTGAGATTGGCCGCATTGCCGCTGATTTTGATTTGGATACCTACCCGAATCAAATTGAAGTTATTCGCTCTGACCAAATGCTTGATGCTTACTCATCCGTAGGTTTGCCCGTTGGATACAGTCACTGGTCATACGGCAAGAAATTCGTTGAAGTAGAACGAAACTATTCGCGCGGCAATATGGGCCTCGCGTATGAGATTGTTATTAATTCTAATCCCTGCATCGCTTATCTGATGGAGGAAAATACGCTAACCATGCAGGCTCTCGTGATTGCTCACGCCTGTTATGGTCACAATTCTTTTTTTAAGGGAAATTACTTATTCCAGAGTTGGACAGACGCCAGGGGAATCATCGACTACCTGTTGTTTGCGAAAAATTACGTCGCTAGATGCGAAGAGCAACATGGCATCGAGCGGGTCGAACAGGTGCTGGATTCCTGTCATGCGCTGATGAGTCATGGTGTGGATCGCTATAGAAGACCCTATCCGATATCGGCCGAGGCCGAAGCAGCCAGACAGAGCGAGCGAGAGGAATATATTCAACGCAACATCAATGACCTCTGGCGAACCATCCCGTTGCAAAAAAAGCCGGCCGAGGAGGAAGTTGAGGTCAGGTTCCCCGCTGAACCACAAGAAAACCTGCTGTACTTCATTGAAAAAAACGCGCCACTACTGGAGCCCTGGCAACGAGAATTGGTACGTATCGTGCGTAAACTCGCCCAATATTTTTATCCGCAGCGCCAGACCCAGGTAATGAACGAAGGCTGGGCGACTTTCTGGCACTACACGATATTAAACCAGCTCTATGACGAGGGTTTGGTAGATGATGGATTTATGCTCGAGTTTCTCAGTTCGCACAGTAATGTGTTAACCCAGCCAGGCTTCGACAGTCCTTATTACAGTGGAATAAACCCGTATGCACTTGGCTTTGCGATGTTTAGCGACATTCGCCGTATCTGTGAAAATCCAACAGACGAGGATCGCGAGTGGTTTCCAGAGCTCGCAGGCAGCGATTGGCTGCCGGCAGTGCATCGCGCAATGCGAGATTTTAAAGATGAGAGCTTTATACAGCAGTACTTATCACCCCGTGTGATC
>CAZSYU010000198.1:0-3189 GCA_964611345.1 uncultured Pseudomonadales bacterium | reverse complement strand
CAATTAGTTCAATTAATTGCTCTTCATCAAAACAAACGATGTCGCCATCGTCAGAAACAATCGTATGTTCAACATTTGACTTTGAGCCGATCGCACACATGCAAGAAGGACACTTTTCCGCAAGTGACGAGACTACTTTCTTGCAGCTTGGACATGTTGTTAAAGCCATAATCAATTCTCCTGTAAATTCCTCTCGATCAAATCAAGAGTTGGATGCAACCATTCGATATAAATTGACGCAGTTGGATGAACCATAGTTAGTTTGCATTTGAAATTTTCCTACGAAAGTGGGCAGCCGCATTTTTGGCAGACTGATTGATCAGACTCATTTTCAAACCAACAATCTGATTCGGGACACTTCTTACGTTCGATGCTTTCGCCCGCCGAAGCTTTCTCCTCAAACTTCCAAAACGGATATCCGCATTTAGAACATGTCTTGGCATTCTTTGGTTGGGATGAGCCGTCCTCCGGACAAATCTTGGTAGCAAATTTATCCTCAAGACCTGCCCCCAAAACGGCGGCAAACTGAGGCTGAATTGCAATCTCGATCCTTCCCTTCCAACCAGCATCTCGAATACGCGCCTCGATGTTTTCAATCTCTGCACCTCCGCCTATCAACAACATCGTTACATCGTCAGCACGTCCATCCAACTGTTTAGCGATTCCGGCAATTCCCGCGAATGCTTCCTCGAAATACTCGTTAAAACACTCCTCGACCAAAGATCTGGAAACTTCGATTGCAGTCGACTTAACATTCAATAGTTCAACTGGACGCTGATTTCTAGAGAAGGCCTCTTTGACTTGCCGAAGTCGAACTCGAATCCCAGGAATATCCTGCGAAGGGATTTCTGGAGTATCTCCAGCACCCATCAATCTCTCCCAAATCATTCCGTCAATTTTATTAACACCTGCCTCCTGGTAGCACGTAAACCAAGAAGCAAGCGAGTAACCTTCGTCTGTTTTCTCTACTACCGAAAACTCAGTCGCCCCCGCTCCCATATCTAAGACAACTGCGTGTTCTGGACAACTTTCTTCCTCTAGCCCATCCATCCAGGACATGAAACCAGCTAGTGGTGACTCGATCAAACGCACATTCGCAAATCCTGCCATTTTTGCGGAAGCTTCAAGGCATTCGTTTTCCTGAATGGTACTGCAGGCTGAAACAACTACACTGCATGCTGCAGTATCTGGATCGAAGCTGTAGAGCCTTGCCGATTCCGTTCGTATGAATCTGAAGAGTGCTGATGCCAATTCACTGACGCTAAGCGAACAATTATTCCTGAATATTTTGTCCGAGCGATGAAGCGAGGCCTTTAGGTTGCGAAAAATACCTTGCGGGTCGAGCATTGCTTGTAGTTCAGCATCGTCACCTATTTGAATTTCTCCAGACTCAGGAATGTAGAAAACAGATGGGATGAGTGAACGAACCTCCCGTCCAAGCTCGATGATTTGAACAGAATTTGAATTCGGTTCGAAAAAGCACGACTTAGAAAAGCTGGAACCTATGTCTATTGAATATTGTTTGTTCAATTTAGCGTCTTTCTTCACATCTACTTAAACTGAGAATCAAAAGTCATCAATCTCTATGGAAGGAATCACGTGAGTATTGGGCATTGATGGCTTCTTCAAATCTAGCGATAACTTGCCCTAGAATTTGTTGGCGAACACCAACACATTGCTCACACTTCGCAACCCACTTTGCGTGTCTTCTCTGGAGTATGAGCGATTCCTCCTTCACTTGGCGCAGTTCCTCAAGTTCAAATCGGTCTTCCAACGTTAGCCCGTAGGCCCCAAGCACTCTAAGAATCTCCAGCTGTTCTTCATCCGCGAAATATTGACTGCTTGAATCCAAAAGCGTCATTGCTTTCATGTCACTATCGAAACTCAAGAATTGATCGCGTACCATTCGTGTTTCGGTTTCGATCCGTTTTTGAACGTCTCCAAAAAATGCCGAGCGAGACGCTTCAAGCTGCTGAGTTTCCTCAATTAACGACTTCGTAGCCAACATTTCTTTGCGGATCGGTGCGACTTCATTCTGAGCATCTTGTGCCAACTTGACACGTTTTTTGCATCTGAGTTTTTCTACTCCTAATCTGCGGATGGCTTCGTTGCAAGGCAATAGAATCTTCTGAAGCCAAGACGTCGCCCGAATGACTCGCGATCGCTCGAAAAATCTCTTTTCCAAAACAGCAAAAAACTCATCGACTCCCGCAAGTTTACCAACCGCAACTCTTAGCTCCTCGCCCGTTCTGAATTGTTTTGCCTTCGCGAACCTGAGAAGCACGGAAAAGCTCTGCCACGGAAACTTATTCACATACCCAACGGCGGTACTTGCACGTCCGTAGAGGTCAACTCGCTTTTCCCTTGACCAAGCACATTCTTCTTTTTCATCGTCCAAAAATCGCTTTTCTTTATTTCCCAAAGACCATGCAAAAGCTTCATTTGACATTTCAGAGACAAAAAGAATGATGTCGTCCCAAAACTCGATCCCTAGATTTTGGTAAGCACAATGAAGCGGGCCACTAACTACAAGAATGTCAGAGACGAAGCGACCCAACTGCCGCTTCATTCGTTCTGCTTTTTTATACACATCGTCCCAAGGTTGCTCGGTCGTCAACACAGCTTCCCAGCGGTTCAGCACACCGATGCTGTTGTAGGCTGATGCTCCCTGGATTCGAGTGTCCTGTCCAAAACGTTCCAGTAATTCGCTGTCATGAGCTTTGGCGATGGGAGGAAGGACGTAAACCAAACAATCGGCAATTCCTCCGTAGTACATGGTCTCATCGTCGCATTTCTTCTTTGCAGAGATAAATTCCTGAATCGTGGATTCATGTTGCTCTATTACCGATTGTGTTCCGGGAGTGTCGATAAGGTTGATGCGTTTCAAAAAATCCGCCTGGCTGAAAAACTCAAGGAACCTCGTTCGACCACACAGTTCTGAATCGCCGACCCACTTTTCGTCCTCACCGCGAGGCAGAGCTTCTTTTTTTCCTGGATTTCCCTGCCAATGAACATTGAAGCTCTTACATTCTTCTTCGTTGCCGTGGCGGATCCAGTTTACCGTTGCTGTCGTTTCGGTGATTCCAACTTTCGCGACCGAATGATCGTCTATCAGAGTATTGATAAGAGTCGATTTGCCAGATCGCATCTTCCCAACTATAGCCAATGTGAAAGGTGACTCTCCATCAG
>CAZSYU010000197.1:0-3198 GCA_964611345.1 uncultured Pseudomonadales bacterium | reverse complement strand
GAGTGCAACATTGACGCGTACACCGTGGCGGTTTGCCCCACCTGTACGGAACGCCCGGTGGGCAACACAGAAGCTAGGAGTCCTTCTCCGCGAGAGAACGCATCGCTGCCGCCGGCGGCGGCGATGGCAGTTGCTGTATTATCGGCAAGGGTTACATCTATAGGCGCACTATCAAAAACGATCGCATTGATTCTTACTATTTCACCACTCAGCTGCGCGTCCACCACAACATCCAACGTCAGTGTGGCAACCGCGCCGACAGCAAGCGATGGCACACTCCAAACGCGAGTCGCTGGTGAATAACTACCCACAGCAGGACTGACAGACAAAGGCACCAGCTCCCCCGGCAAATCAATAAGAACCGCCAGGTCTGTCGCTGCCAGAGTTCCGTTGTTTGTTACCGCGTAGCTGTAAACAATGGTCTCGCCAAGCACCGGGGATGCACTAGAAACGCTTTGGGAGACACTCAAGTTACTGGTTTGTGCAGGGGGCTGCGCCGCAATCCGCGTCAAGAAAGCATCAGCAGTGCCGCCCACGGTTACCGGCGCACCAAGCGCGGTTCGCGGAATTACAGCGCTCACCAACGGAAAATCTGTGCCTCTTGTCTGGCCCGCAATCCACAAGTCGTCGTTCGCATCAAGGGCCACAGCATTAACTAAGCCAGGGTTGCTACTCGCCAGCAGTGTGGCATAAACAAATTCATCTCCCTGGGGCCCAAGCTTGATCGCCAGTGGGTTTGATGCGCTGCTTGAACGAGCAGACAACGGATTCACTTGCGGGAACTGACTTTCTGAACCGGTTGGAAAGGACACACCCGCCGCGTGCGCCGCACCTTGTGAATCTACGACTATCGCCAACAACTCGTCAGAATCAGGTCCGCCAATAAAGGTAGAGTATTCCAGCGTCTGGCCGTCGCTGCTCAACTTACTGACAAAACCATCTGTACCACCACCGCCCAACACCGGTTGCACAGCGTTTAGAGTTGGGAAATTGGCAGAAGAAGTCGACCCCGTTATGTACACCGCTCCCTGCGGACCCACCGCCACAGAGCTTCCTGTTTCATCAAACAATCCCCCGTGAAAGGTTGACCACACAATTGCCGGGTTAACGTAATTTAGCTTGGTGACAAACGCATCTACAAAGCCCAATCTGAGGGTCTGTAGCGCATTGATCATTGGGAAGTCGGCAGACCCGGTATTTCCCGTGACCACAATTTCATCGGGTCCTGCAGTATCGACACTGGTTACTTCATCAAAAAAACTGCCCCCCAGATAGGTCGAAAATGCGAGACTATCGCCATTCGTCGCGAGCACCGATACAAAGCCGTTAGTGAAGCCCGCGAGCTCTGCCTGCACCGCATCTTGTACTGGAAAATCTGCCGATTGAGTTAGCCCTACAACAATAACCTGGCCATTGGCATCGATCGAAATGTCCCTTACCGTCTCGTTATCTCCCCCATCCAGAAACGTCGACCAGATGAGTGAGTTACCCGCTGGAGCAATCCGAGCTACGTAGGCACTGCTGCAAGAAAGGTTCCCAAACGCTCCGTCAGGACAGAGCTGAGGCGCTACGCTTTCCTGAAACGCATTGGCTGTTGTAGGAAACTCGGCAGGAAACACCTCGGGACTATTCGAATTCTCGTCAAACTCTGTTCTTCCGAAGGTGTTACCAGCAATGTAGATGGATTGATCAGCACCTACCGCTAAACCTCCAAAACCGTCAGCCTGCGGGCTTCCTAAATAGGTAGAGAACAAAACTGTGGTTCCGGTGGGATCAAGTTTCGCGACAAACAGGTCGCCAGGAATGAATGAATCGAGTTCACTCGCAATATTCAAACTGGACTGAACTTCATTAACCAGTGGAAAATCGAGGGCATTGGTGGTGCCGGCCAGATAGATATTGCCAGCATCATCGGTCGCCACCGCCTGCGCCGACTCCAGAGTTCCCCCACCGCCATAAAAGGAGGAGTAAGTGATAACCGGGTCGATCACTAGTGTTTTCGTGTGATCGTAGGCCTCAGGAACAATCTGCAGCTGGTTGTCGGCTAGCAATCGATACTGTGCGGCAACGGGTGTTCGCGCGCCATCCTCCGCTTGCTGATAAACAATCGGCGCATGCAAAACCACCTGATGATCCCCGGTGACTAACCGTACGGAACCATCTTCTTTACCTTCCTGTGTGTCGCCACGCAGCTGTGCACCCTGTATGTTGATACGAATGGACTCAGCGTCACCCCCCGGAGCAACAACAAAATCAAACTCGAGTTCGCGTTGGTTCTCGTAGAATTCAACGTCGATGTTCGGATATATATCCTCGTAGCTAACGCGCCGATAGTGAGGTACATCTGAACGCCAGCGCGCGGGGTCAGAACCGATAAACGAATTACTTCGCATCAAAAGATTGCTGCCCTTCGTAGCACTGTCGAGGTTCGATCCTTCCCAACTCAGCACTACCGGTTGGGGCCGACCGCTATCGTCGGGTAGCCACATGGCAATCCCTGCAGCATCGAGGCTGGCGGCGTATCCCGCACCCCGAACTAGAAAATCGGCATTCAGGGTGTCGGGAGCCTGTTCGAAACGCAGGGGCAGGCTGAATTGAATCGCGCTCTTGTGGATCGCTGTGGGAGTTGATTTTTGAGCGGCCGCTACGGAAACCTGATCAGGGGGTCTGAATGCGCAGCTAGTGAGTACGAGCCCGGCAAAGATCAGCCCTACTAGGTTGCGGACCGGGTATCGGCTACGATTAGTTTCGCTTTCCATCTGAAACCCCACCATTCTTCCTTGGTGGGCTGAGTATAGCGTAACGAGGAACAAACATGACCGGTAGCAGCACTAACTCCCACCCACCGGTGCGAACCGATCCTGAGAGCGGACTCAAGCTATTTAACACTCGCGCAGAAAAGTCATCTGACCGGGTTGAAGGAACCGGCTATGGCGTAAACCACACGGAAGACTGGCGCAGAATGCCAGAGTTCAAAAAGACCTTGCCTACAAGGATTACTACAACCAGCGAACACATACTGCGTTGTCAGGGCTATCGCCAGCAAGATTTGGCCGATCAGCCAAACAAGATGTCCTTGACATCAACGACTATGGTTGGAAGCCACATTGCCCGTTGTCTAAACTTATACACCATCAGTTGGGCCGAAATTTATTGGGATAGTAATCAAATAGCGCTTGCCATTCCCGATATTAGACT
>CAZSYU010000196.1:0-3207 GCA_964611345.1 uncultured Pseudomonadales bacterium | reverse complement strand
GATCAACGCCGTTCAACGAAGAGGCTAACCAAAAATTGGCCACCGGCATTGTCGATCTTTGATTGGACTTTAGTTTTGGGGACAAGCCGCGACATTCGGTCAACCAGCCACTGGGCAACGGCATCTGCATCTTCCTGCGAGTGACAACGGGCCATGGCTTCGCGGCCGCCTTTCTTCTCAAGTCGCTGCGATGTCCCAATGATCGATGCAGGTTCAGATACGATCAAATGACTTGGCCAGGGGACGACCGCATCAATCGCGCCTTTGCCGGTATTACAACCCACGTGGGCCAAGCGCTGAAGGGGAGGCGGCGTTTTGGTTTTCTTAAGTTTCTTCGCTTTGGCTTTGGTAATCCGCGTATCAACACTTGGGCCGCGCGGATCGTTGGATGACATCTCCCGATCGACCGGTTGATCGCATAACCAGCAGATCCAGTTGTCACGCTGACCAATTTCGTCAAGCTGTCCCATGCTTTGATTTTTCTAAAATGGATTCTTAAGCGTAAATGGATTCTTAATCGTATCTCGAAATGAGCTTGTTGCTTCGACAAGTTTCGATGCTGTGCCAGTAAGTTATACACTCTCCACTTCAACCCAAACGGGCACGCCCCCTGCAAAAGCTGCCCATTACTCTTGGTGACCCAAGAAAAATATTTCAAAAGCCGCGCCAGTCGGTTTTTTATTCTTTAGAATGGTCACTACGGAACAAGACGCGGAGAAGATTTCCCGTGACTCTCATCTGGCGTTTCACATTAAACCATTTTCAAATTTGAAACTAAAGAGTTGTTTATGTCTCTTCAGCCAAGGCACACGAAATTACAAAAGCTTGTCATTCTTGGATTTTTGATTCTTGCCAGTGCGGCTTCGACAAGTCATTCGATCGCCCAAGATGCGATTCCAGAAGCAACCCTCAAGCACTTAAAAGATGCGACGGTTTTTATTCGCGTCGACCAGCATTCGAGGAGTTCAACAGGTTCGGGTTTTTTGATCGGCAAGCGCGACAGGAACGCTTACATCATCACCAACGAGCACGTGGTCAGGCAACGCGGGCACGTCAGACGTCGGGTCGAAGTGGATTTTTCCAGCGGTTCCAAGAATCGAAAAACCTTTGTTGCGGAAGTTCTAAGTGAAGATCGTGATCGCGACCTGGCCGTATTGAGAATTTTGAACAAGGACCTGCCTGATCCAATCAAGTTGAAATCGAAAAACAAAGTGCGTGAAACCCTTCCCGTTTTCATGCTTGGGTTTCCATTTGGCGATGCACTGTCAACCAACAAACTGGGCCCCAACGTTACGATTGGAAAGGGTACGATTTCGAGCATTCGAACAGATGACTACGGAAGTGTTGAGCACGTTCAAGTTGATGGAGATCTTAATCCTGGCAACTCGGGTGGACCCATTGTTTTTGCAGACGGGAGCATGATGGGCGTTTCGGTTGCGACGGTAGTCGGCACGCAAATCGGGCTTGGCATTCCGGGCGATGGCGTTCGCCAAATGCTTTTTGGCCGGATTGGTGCATTGGGAATTTCACAAAATTCAACCAAGCCACGGCAAGTGACTTGCAAGTTGACCGCTGCCTTAATTGACCCACTTGAGAATATTAAATCCGTTTCGTTTCTGTACATCGAATCTAAAAAAATTAAAACAAAGAAATTCAAACCTGATGAAAAGGGAGTCTGGTCCAAGATCGCCTCCAGGATGAAAGAAGTCAAACTTGTGATTGATGGTCAGTCCGCAGCTGGGAAAACGATCGTCAAAGGAGATCATGGTGAGAATATCGAGGTGGTTCATCAAATCAAATTCGTAAATGGGAAAGGCGAATCGATTATCACTGGCCCGGGTCCTTATGTTTTCAGGATCCCTGAAAAATCCAACGCGAAGGTGGCAAAAAAGGACAGTGCCAAAAAAGACAGCGCCAAAAAGAAAGATAAAGGCTGGCTCGACGACGAAAACGATGCCAATTCACTGAGCAAGAATGAAAAAGGCTCGAAAGAAAAAGAAGGTAAATCCGAAGGTTGGCTTGGTGGCGATAGTGAGCAAGACGGTACGGTTAAACTCAAACCCGAAGAGACCGACGAATTGGTAGCAGGTGCGGAATTCAAATGTTTGGATGCCCAATGCCATAAATTGAGTTTGGAGCCAACGTTGCGCATCCCCAATTTGCTTTGGGACGAAGGCCACGAGCATTTTTTCGTTTTATCGGAATCGGGCGTGTTACGAAAAATCGCTTATCCGGAATTGCGAGAAGTAGCCAAACTTGATCTTGAATCCAAATGTAAATGGATTGAGATGTCAAAGGAAGGCCTTTGTGTGCTTAACACTGGGCTTCAAGATCTTGTGCTTGTGGATCCCGATTCGTTACAGCCATTGAAGAAATTCGCCATTGGTGAAGCAGAACATTTTGCTGCGTCTCCTGCAAGTTCGGTCGCTTATGTTTCCACTGGACGCTGCCGCAGGCTGAATCTGATCGATCTTTCCAACGGTAAGCAATTGGGGTCCTTTACTGGACAAGATTTTGATGGTGCTGATAAACGAGTGTACCAATTCTGTGCGCCCGCACTTTCACCCGATGGAAATTTTTTATTCTGTGTTGATTCGGAATGTATGGTTCGGTTTCGCGTGCGTGGCAATTCGCTAATTTATGAAGAGAAAGGGCCGAGGATCGGTTCCAACGCTCGTAAAATTGTTATCAGTCCTGACTCTGGCTATGTCGCATTGCCTTCAGGCGGAGGTAACGGAAAAGGTTACAAAACTTATGTTTATTCAGTAGATGACATTAAGGATCGGGTGCTTGCTGCTGAAGGTGGTGCCTATCCACGCACGATCGCTTTCGACAAAACTGCAAAAATGATTTACGGCCAGAAGTCAGGGGTCGAATTGCTGACGTTCAATAGCAAAGGATTGATCAGCAAGTCTTATGATTTGGTCAAACGCGGACACTCTGATACAACCCATTTGCTCGTCCACCCAGATGGATTTCAAGTAATTGTGTTGACGGCTCACGACATCTATGTGGTTAAGCTTCCCAAGAATTAAAGTTGCGATCCCAAGGCAACACAATTGCTATTCTTGCCGATGTCGTTTCATTTTTTCGCCAATGAGCGACCTCAGGTAGGTCAGGCTGTGACAATCCAAACTTTGACTCTCTGACGGGTGGCCAAAGCATTGAGTTGGAAACACTAATCTGCACTAATCAACACTAATGAAA
>CAZSYU010000195.1:0-3230 GCA_964611345.1 uncultured Pseudomonadales bacterium | reverse complement strand
CGGCAGCGCCGTGCGCATATTCACCGGTGCTGCACTCCCGCCAGGTGCCGATACCGTTGTTATGCAGGAAAACACAGACCGTACCTCCGCCCAGAGCGTACTAATCAACAGCTCCGCTAAATTCGGGGCCTATGTTCGCGGAATTGGTCACGATGTGCCGAAAGAGGCCTTACTGTTGGCAAAAGGCACCCGCTTGCGCGCGTTTGAACTGGCCGCAGCGACCACCAGTGGGTTAACACAGTTGAGTGTTATCCGTCGGCTCCGGATTGGTGTGTTTGCCACCGGCGATGAACTCAAAGCACCGGGTGAACCTCTCGAACCCGGCCAAATCTATGAATCGAATCGCATCGCAATCATCAGCCTGTTGCAGGGTATGCCACTCGAAATCACCAATCTCGGCGTACTGCCTGACACGCTCGCCGCCACCCACCAGGCATTGTCCGACGCAGCACTTACCCAGGACGCACTAATCACCAGTGGTGGCGTATCGGTGGGCGACGCCGACTTTGTGCGGGAGGCGATCGAAGCTCTGGGTGGCGTTGATTTCTGGCGCCTCAACTTGCGGCCAGGAAAACCATTTGCCTTTGGCCACTTGCTCACCAACCACCAGGATCAGCGGTCTACCGGTCCCGAAAAATGTCTGATTTTTGGTCTGCCGGGCAACCCGGTCTCCACCATAGTCACTCTGCTGTTGCTGGTAAAACCAGCACTGTGGCATATGGCCTCCGCCAGTGATATCGAGCAGAGCGCGCTCGGTATCCGCCTGCGAGCACAGCTGGCGCAACCGACGGCCCACAGCGTCGGTCGGCATGAATATCAGCGGGGACGACTCGAATACCGCAACGGTCACGCAGTCGTGCACACCACGTCAAACCAGAGTTCGAATCGACTACAGAGCTTCAACGGCGCGAATTGTTTGTTTTTGCTACCGGGCGAGGTCGCCGAACTCGAGAGCGGCGAATGGGTAGAAGTCTTGCCGTTTACCGGCCTCACATAACCAGATCCGGCATCGCGCCTTAAAGGCACTGATCGGGTAAAAACTGGCAGCGCACCACGCGATGCGTGGCGCGCCGCCGATCGACTAGAACCGAAGTTCTTGTCTCTTTGGTCGCTTTAGCGGCGACGCTTGCGCTTGGGCTTGGACAACGCTTTGATCTTCTTAGCCGCAGCTGATGCACGCTTCTTGGCCTTACGGGCCTCGGCGCGAGCAATTTCAGCTTTCTTCTTGGCTGTGAATTTCTTAACGGCGTCAGCAAGCTTGGACTTAGAGCCTTTGGCAGCAGTGGCATTCGCCTTTGCTACAGCAGCTTTGATTGCTACTACTCGCGCCTTAAGCTTGTCGGCTTTTTGCGCTTGAGACAGTGAAGCACGTGCTTTAGCACTTGCTGCTCTGGCCTTAGCTACTCGAGCTCCGACTCGCTTGGCAGCTGCGCGTGCGCGCTTTGCTGCGTTCTTATCGCCTTTCTTACCAGACTTCTTGGCTTTTGCGGCGGCGGCTTTTACAGCACGCTGCGCAGCAGCTTGAGCTTTACGCTCCTTGGTAACATTAGCTTCGGCTTTCCTTACTGCAGCAGCAGACCGCACAGTGGCGGGCGACTTCTTGACAGCGGCCTTGCGCTTGGCAGGAGCCTTTCTTGCTTTGCGCTTTGCTACTCTTCTCTTCGCAGGCTTGCGCTTGGCAGGCTTGCGCTTGGCAGCAGTCTTTCTGCGAGCGGGCTTACGCTTGGCTGCTGCTTTTCTCTTCGCAGGCTTACGCTTAGCAGGCTTACGCTTAGCAGGCTTACGCTTAGCCGCAGCTTTACGTTTTGCTCTAGGCATACTTTTCTCCTCGGCGTTTACATTAAGTAAGATCGCTGCAGCACGAAGAACAAACTGCGTTCTCAAGTCCGGCTTCATTCCACAAACTTCGACGTACCTTTTTAGTACATTTGGAAATAAAAACACCGCTGACAACAATCAGTTGCGCATCATACTTACTTGAAAAGTTTTTTCACCCCGTTTTTTTGAAAAATTTCAAGGGTTGTTGGGCGAATTTTGGCCGATTTAGTCCGAAATATTGGACAAAATTGTATCGCGGACCGAATTCACTTCCCCAACACCGCTGACGCCAATGTAACGAAGATGTTTCTGCTCCGCTCGAGCCGAGTAAAACTCAACCAGCGGGTGAGTCTGTTCGTGATATATGCGCAATCGATCGCGCACGGTTGCTTCTTTGTCGTCGTCACGCTGAATCAGCGCCTCACCCGTGTCATCGTCCTTATCAGCAACCTTTGGCGGGTTAAATTCAGTGTGGTATACCCGGCCTGAGCCTGGATGGACGCGTCTGCCACCTAGACGGTTAACAATCTGTTCGTCCGGGACCTGAATTTCAACCACGCAGTCAAGCTGAATATCGGCCTCAACCAGCGCCTGCGCTTGCACGATCGTGCGGGGAAAACCGTCAAACAGGAATCCATTGGCACAGTCTGCCTGCGAAATCCGCTCTTTGACCAACGCGATAATGATCTCATCAGAAACGAGCGAGCCTTCGTCCATCACTTTCTTAACACGCTGACCCAGTTCTGATTGCGCAGCTATAGCGGCACGCAACATGTCACCGGTAGAGATTTGTGGAACTCCAAGTGCTTCACAAATGAACTGTGCTTGCGTTCCTTTGCCGGCCCCTGGTGGCCCCAATAAAATCAATCGCATAACTCTCTCCTGTTAGCGCAGTCGTGATTCGAATGTTCGACCAGCCACGCCTGTCATTGTCGGCCGAAACGACTGACAACGCCAAGTTTTTGTTGCCCAAGTCTCTGTCGCGGCGAAGTTTTGTTGCATCGAGCTTGCACCGAGCACTCAGTCCAGCCTTGTCACCCGCAGAACATCCGGCACCAATAACAAACGGCCCAAAACGAGTGCCAGACGCGTCAGAGACACGGTTTCGCAGTCGAGTTGCACGTCGACCTCGGCCAGGGCAACCGCTGCAGCACCATCGAGCTGGGCCTTGGTGCCTACCAGTGCTACGCCGGATTGATCTAACACCTGAGTAATATCACGCAACAAACCAGGGCGATTGCGACTGCGAATGCCTATCCGCACGCCCTCCTTACCCGCATTGTGCTGCCACGCTAGGTTGATGACGCGCAGGGGATGCATGCGCGCCTCCTGTTGAAAAGTCGAGCAATCCGGACAGTGCGCCAACACGGCATCGCTGACGTCCAGATAGCCGCTTATTGCCTGATCTTTCC
>CAZSYU010000194.1:0-3272 GCA_964611345.1 uncultured Pseudomonadales bacterium | reverse complement strand
CGTGTTTCGCAGTTGACAATCCTTGACCTTGTGAGTCGTCAAGCAAAAAGGACGGGAGCCGAAATTCCCGTCCATGCTTTCAAAGAATCGCAACTTGTTTACTCCGTGAGAGCGTCCTTGAGAGCGAACATTCCCGGCAAACCCATCGCATAAGCCTTGATGAGGGTGCCTGAGCACTCGCCCTCCACTAGGATGTAGGGTTTTGCTTTCTCACCGTTGACTTTCTTGCTAGGGACGACGGATACCTTGATTTTGTTCCATTGCTCCCACAAGTGTTTTTCAAGTCCGTTGTCACCCATACGCTTGTTGTCTACATTTTTTGCAGCAGGGGCAAGCTGATCGTGCATTGCGTCTCTGAATGCATCAAACTTGTTGAGTAGTTCGTCAATTGAAACCTCGGGGTTGGGTGTTGCTGCAAAGCGTATTCGGCAAGTGTTGTAGTCTTGCGACAGATCGAATCCCCATGCAGCAGTCTCCGTTGCGAACGTCATTTCGCGGTTTGCTTGCTCCCACTCGTCGGCAACGTCGTTACCGATCAGCTTCACGGCGATCTTGTCCTCCTCACTGTCGACTTTGGCAGCTTCTCCGGACTGTATGATGTCACGGACTTTGGGATATTCTCCAGACCGTCTGATGTCATAGACAACAGTCGCAACACCTCCAGAAACTGCCTGCCATAGTGCTTTCTTTGATTCGGTAAGTGGTGGTTGATTCTTGGCGGCAGTCCCGTCTGCCGCGACCGTTGGAAATACGATTGATCGGCTTTTTGTGGCAGAATTCAGCCACGCTAACCGCAGTTTGTCGAGATAGTCATCGGGAAGAACAGAGCCGACCAGTGTCTGCAGATCAAGCGTCTTAATTAGCCTTGGCCAATCCACTTTGTCGACGGTAGTGATTTCTGCTGCCGTGGGAGCAAAGGTAACGACATTGCCATGGCCGTTTGGCCGATTAGGGTCGTTTTGGATCGACATCCAAAACGCACCGTTAAGCTGAGCAATATTATCTAGGCTCAACCCGAATTTCTTGAGCGTTGGCGTCGTATTGTGTTCTTTAAAGAGCCCCCGATCGAATGCTGCCGTGACAAGTGGAATGTAAGCTTTCAAATCAGGATGTTCCAGAAGGCGATTTAGCTGAATTTGCGAATACCCCGACTGATTTCCAAGCGAGTCCCACGGTTGGGTCATCGGTTGAGAAAACATTTTCACTGGCACGGAATGCGATGCGGCAACGACTTTTGAATCGACCTTCTCTTGAGTTGTGGTTTGCCCCTCGACCGACCAGCATGCAATCCATGTGCAGGTGATAAAGGTAGACAGCGTGATGCAGCGATGAACCAAACGGCTGCAAGGTAAACGATGGAACGTAATTTCTCTTAGCATTGTGATCCTCCTGATCAAACTTGAAGAAACTGAAACGCCAAGTGCAGGCGGATGCCGGCATTCAGCGTCAAAACGAAGTGCCAATCGAGAAAGACCTCGACAATAGGCTAATGGATTTTCGATGGTTTGTGCCGCCAGCTGGTCCGCGGCAAGTTCTTGGGCTAATACGGTCTGCCGGTGCAGTATCCAAGCCAACGGGTGAAGCCAATTCAAACAGCACGCAAGTTGGATAAGCAAACGACAGAAATGATCTCGCCGCTGCAAGTGACTTATTTCGTGAGCCAAGCCCGTTGATTGCTCGGACGCCGTCCAATCGAGGAACGTTTCAGGGACAAAAATCTTGCTGCCCGTCAACCAGCTTACAAATGGACTGCCCAAGCCATTGATTTGGTGAATAGAAATACCCTGATGCCGCAGTGTTGTCGGTAGCTGCGCGACAATTCGAGCCACTTCGGAACAGATGTGTTCATCGCGGATTGGCGAACTGGATCTCACTAACGCCCGAATGGTTCTGGATGCATGGGCGACTCGGAAGATTCCGACCGATCCTCCCAACAGTGTTAGTAATATCAATAGACCGATAAAGCGTTCAGCGGTGATCAATGGTCGCGTGGCTGCAGTGATGTCAGTCGCACTGACTGGCGTTGACGAAAAATTGATGAAGGAAGCGAGTCGATTTAACCACAGGCCCGAACGGGCAATCGGTCGAGCGTCAGGGTTAGAAACGTCCGTGTTCGGAAGATTCGAATTCAAATGTGTCACAACCTGTGTGACTTCAGGGGGCGTCGTCAGTTCAAAAGGTCTTGGTGCGCCCGCCAAGGTGATCACGACCAATCCAGCACTTGCTGCAAGAACCACGACACCGATCGAAGCCGATATGTCTGGGTATTTGCGAAGCGTCACCTGTCCAATGAGCCAGCCGATCAGCATCAGCCCGGTTACTTGAATCAGGCACAGCATCCATTGCGATTCATTGATTGCAAACGAAAGAGCATCCATGCTTACTGTCCCTCCGAGTCGTCGAGAATCTCTTTCAACAGTTTCCGTTCTGCTTTGCTAAGTTTTCGATGCTTCAGCAGCTGCACCAACATGTCTTGCCGCGATCCTTGGAACAGACGCCCCACGAAGTCCCCCAGTAACTTTTTCGAGACATCATCAAAGGTGCGGACGGCGGTGTAGCGAAAGGGGCGTTCGGAGTGCGTTTGTTTCAAAAAGCCCTTTTTCAGAAGGCCGCGAACCACATTTGCGATCGTGACATAGGCGACGTCTTCGCCCGTTTTCAATAATTCCTGGCGAGCCTGTTCGGCGGTACATTCTTCGGTTCGCCAAAAAACTTGCATTACCGCAAGCTCTCGGTCCGTTAGCTCAGGGGTCTTGGGGCGTGCCATCTCGAAATCCGTTTGAGACATTTGGTTATTCAAATTTGAAGAACCAAATTTACACGACACACGGCAACCGTTCAAGGGCAAATTTGAATAATCAAATCTGCTAGCCGGTTGGGTGAGCGACGGAACTCGTTTTCAGCGATTTGGCGAACCGAACCGTCGGGGCTTGATAGGAAAATTCATGGATTGCCGTGAGTCCTTGTCCAACAAATCCCACCCCGAAACGTAAGTGAGGGACCGATCCCCCGCTGACGCAGCGGGTTATGATGACGCATGCAATTTCCTGCTAAGCGGTGTTCCTAGGGGCGGTAGCAGCACTTTTTTGAAAAGACATCCAGCATCGTTGTTGCCGGTCAACAACTGGCTTTTTATTGACATAGTAGCTCGCACTCAGGCTCTGTCGAGAAAAGAAGAACACTGATCTTCTCGTTGTCATCAGTGGAGATAGGTGCCAATGAGTGTTCCAGTTTTGTTCCTCGGTGCTGACGGGGAGTGTGTGCCTCCGTTG
>CAZSYU010000193.1:0-3321 GCA_964611345.1 uncultured Pseudomonadales bacterium | reverse complement strand
TGATGGAGCGTTCGCGATTGGGAATACGGCCCCAGATGGTTATCACAGGCACCAGCACAACCCGGCGCTGTTGTTGCTCCATCAGTGCATGCAGGTTAACGAGTCCTGGCGAGAGATTTTGCATGGTATGGCGGCCCAGTACCGCGCCCGCCGCTCGATGCAGACAGAAAAACCGCCGTTGGGGACGAACGCTGTCTGTTGTGGTGTTTTCGAGCCACTCGATGGGTGATGGAAGGTCGTGCTCGGTCGCGATCAGATCGAGCACGATCAAGTCGGTCAGCCCGCGCTTGTGCAGCACGTAGACCACGTCTGCGTCTGCATTTTCCAGGGCTTGCCGCAGTATCTCCTTGCCGGTGCTGGAGGGGCTGGTGAGCCACTGCAAGATTCCGCGGTTGCGGCGGTAAAAGAAGTCTCGCAAATTTTGGGAAATGCGGTTGGCAGCCATAGTTTGTCAGGCGCCTTTGTTAGGCGACTCTGTTAAACGAGCGCGTCAGGCGAGCGGGCGAGGTCGCGAGGTCACGGATGAAGAAGTTACTCCGGGTTGTTATCTCGCCCTCGGAACAATCTCCCGCGCTTAGGCGGTAGACGGTGTGGTCGGTCTGTCAGATCGGGAGAGCCGAACAGCTTTTCCTCCATGTGTTCTTCGATGGGTAGCTGCTTCAGTGGCGAGTTCCTTGAGCGGATTTCTACCTCGTAGATGTGACTGTACTTCTCTTTGGTGAGCTCGCGTGAATCTTCCGAGTTGCGAATGATGGTAGGGCGCAGGAACACCAGCAGTGAGCGCTTTTCTCGCGTGCGAGAATCTGATCTGAACAGTCGACCGAGCAAAGGCAAATCGCCGAGCAATGGCACCTTTGAGACCGCACCGCTGACGTCATCCTGAATCAGGCCGCCCAGCACTATGGTTTGCCGGTCTTCAGCGAGCACGGTGGTTTCGATGGTGCGTTTGCTGGTGACTACGTCGGCGGCGCCGTCAATGCCTGCCACAACGTCTTCGATTTCCGATGCGACTTCCAGACGTACGGAGGTGCCGTCGTGAATGTGCGGCGTCACGGTGAGTTGAATTGCAACATCTTCGCGCTGAATGGTGGTGAACGGGTTACTCGCGCCATCGGTGGTGGTGGTAAATGTACCGGTACGAAAGGGCACTTCCTGACCGACAATAATCCGTGCTTCTTCGTTGTCGAGAGTGAGCACACTCGGGGTCGACAGCAGATTAGAGTTTTGATTGGTTTGCAGGGCTTCCAGAATCACCGCGAAGGAGGTGCCATCGGGATTGATTCTCGCGATCGCCAGGGTAGGATCTGTCAGGGCTGCAACGCCACCAAGAAAGTTGGGGTCGCCGTCGCCTGCTGTTGGCAGAATGCTATTGAGCAAACCAGACAGCACGCCTGGTCCGCCGCGGTTGGTATTGATCAATGGCACCGTTTCGCCCTGGGCGTCTACGGTGGCAATGTCGACGCCCACCTGAAAGTCGTCATTCAGACTAATTTCGGCGATGGCTGCCTCTATCAGAACCTGGGTGCGGCGGACATCGAGCCGATCGAGAATGCTCTGGATTTCGCTCATAACGCCGGGCTCGGCGCGGACGATCAAGGCATTCAGCGATTCATCGGCCTGAATAGAGGTGGGGTTGGGTTTGCTGCCTTCTGCGCCGCCACCGCCTGCGCGCGGCTGGCCAACCAGACCGTTGAGGATTTCAGCAATTGCGGTGGCGTCGGCGTGCTTTAGGTAGACCACCTGGGTGGAGCCAATGGTGGTGGCTGGCTGATCCAGGGTTTCTACCAGCTTTAAAATGTCCGACACTGGATCGGGCTTGCCGCGCAGCACCAGTGTGTTGTTGCGTTCGTTGGCGATCAGTTGAATGCGTTGCGGACCCTTGCCGTTGCGGCCCAGTTGTTCGGGGGCAACCTGTTCGAGCAGGGCAACAACGTCGCCAACCCATGCTTCCTGCAGGGGCACCATAACCACCTCTTCTTCATCCGCGACGTCGATCTGACCGATGAGTGCGATGAGGCGTTTAATGTTGTCGGCGTGGTCGGTGATGATGACAACATTGGGTGTAGTGACAGCGGCAATGTGGCCGTACTGCGGAATCAGTGGCCGCAGAATCTTCATGAGTTCGGTGGACTCAACGTTCTGGGCGGAAATGACGCGGGTAACCAACGCATCGGGAGCAACCCGACTGACCGGACCACTGGCGCCCGGGTTCTGTTTGCCTTTGGCCTGTTGTTCGACGCGGATTGTGCCGCCATCGCCGCTTTGCACCGCGGTATAACCATGCGTGCGTAGCACCGAAAGAAACAGGGTGTAGACGCCGCCTTCGTTGAGGTTAGCGCTTGAGACTACCGTGACTTTGCCCTTTAGCTGTGGTGCCACAACGATGGTCTTGCCGGTAATCTCGGCGACCTGGGCAACAAACTCCTCGAGGTCTGCGTTCTTTACGTTGATCTTCCAGGTTTGTTCCTGGGCGAATGCCAACTGATTAACGAACGGCGCTGGGCTGAGTAACACCAGTGCGCTCAACAGAGCACCGAGTGCAACCGAGCCCAGGGCGCTGCTTCGTGCCTGAGTCGGGGACGCCTTTGCTCTCTGGAAAAACTTCATGGCCGGGTTGTGTCCTTCTCTCGGTCTTGTTCGTCTTGGCTGTCTCTAATCGCAGCCTTGCCAGTCTTAGCGCTACTTGCTCGGAACGCGTTTTGCCACTGGGGTGCCGTCATGGCAACCGTCCGACGAAACCTAGAATATGTCGAGGTACTCAAGCTAACCCCATGCTCTCAACTAATGAAAGCTAAAATTAATTGCAGTCCCGGAGCGCAGAGCGGAGGCAAATTCAGAGCTAAGTTTGCGCATTATGCCCTTCGTTGGCGCCGAACCGAGTATATTTTTTGGCCGCTAAATCTGTTAGGCCCAGTTGTTTGGAACCTTAGCAGATTATGAGCCAATTACTTGTCTATACTTCAACGCTATGTCGTTCGTTTGTAGGTGCCAGTTGCCTCAGTGCTCCCCATGGTTGGCCCCGTCCTAGTTCAGTGCGGCTGTGACGAAAAACCGCCGTTCGCCCCGCATTATCTCTAGCCTCGCGGAGCCTTCAGCGATCATGCTGGCGATGCGGAGCTGGTCTTGTTGGATGTCGCCAACCGCCTGGCCATTCACCGATAACAGCACATCGCCGGCTTGCAGGCCGGTATTGCGCAAGAAGGGCGAATTGGCGAGTCCACCCAGCTTATAACCCTGAGAATCACCCGCGCTGACAGGCTCGATGCCTACCGAATTCAAGGTGCCCTCGGGGTCATCTCTTAATTGGTCCCCATATTGGGC
>CAZSYU010000192.1:0-3439 GCA_964611345.1 uncultured Pseudomonadales bacterium | reverse complement strand
ATTCTTCTCTACCGGATTCTTCTCTACCGGATTCTTCTCTACCGGATTCTTCTCTACCGGATTCTTCTCTGCCGGTTTCTTGTTTGTGCCATCGTCATTTTGGCTAGAAGTTTGATGCACCGGTTGCAAATCAAGTGCAACTTGCGAACGCTCAAGTTTTAGGTCGATTGGACTAGAAGCTTGGCGTGGCTGGAGTGAAACGTGTGCAAACGCCAAGATAACCACAATACAGCAATGGCTGCCGATCATTTGAAAGAATCCCATTTTATCTCCTCCCGCATGGTTCAATTATCATCATGATTCAGATTTGCTCGACCGTCCAGTCTTTCGCACAGCGACACCATGCCAGCAGGGACTCAGCGACCAAAATCTATCGCGCCATTGGTGCCCGTTGGAAGGGAATCGTTTTCCATATTTGGCAAAAATGTGTGATTGGGATGGGTGTCCAGCCAAGTTTGCCATTCTTGGGCATTTGTACCAAATGACTCCCCAGAGAGTTCAATCAGGTGCGCGGCAATAATTCTTCGTTTGATATCTACGACATGCATGGCAATGTCGAAGAGTTCACGTTTGATCAATACGTAAAGATTCCGAGTGACGAAAAGGGAGTGCAAATCAATCCTATTAATCCTCCGGATGAAAAGGATGACCATGTTTCAATTCGTGGTGGCAGCTGGTGTATGCTCAAAGGAGATTGTGCGTCCGGAAGGCATAAAACCGGGCTAATCCCTACCGCGGGTTCCGTGTCGTGTTGGTACCGGTCAAGAAGTAGCCATATTAAGAACCGCAGAGATATTCTACTCAGAGCCTACCACAACATCACAACTCGAAGCATCAGCGGGGGCCACTCCCTGAAAACTCCCCTCGCTCACGTTTCAGGTACGATTTTCTTGATTTTCAAGTTCTCATAGATAAGTGTCGAGCCCTCCCACGTGTACGCCGCTCCGATGGACAAACGACCGTTCTTCAGGCCCCCAAGCCCGTCAACCTCCTGATCCTCAATTACCAGCGTACCGTTGAGCCAAACGTTGACGAAATCACCCTCAAGACGAACAACGAACTTGGTCGTCTTACCGGCCGGTTTGAATGGCTTTTTGTGCTTTTCGATTCGATCGAGAAGCCCGGCCCCGACCCACTTACCGGTCGGGTTGAACATGATTGCGAACGACGGGCTACTATTTTCACGAATAAAAACACCGGCGGACCAAGGGTCGTAAGGGCTTTCGCCGTGAGTCAATTCGCCGCTCAATTCCCAGTAAGTGCCCAACCTAATTTGACTTTCCAGTACGACGCCACTCCTGGTCGACACGCCTGTTATCTTGTCGTCTTCCGTCCGCGTCCATTTTCCCGAGAGGCTTCTCCAACCGTAGAGATTCGATTCCGGCAATAGATTAACCGATTCGCCTTTGGCAAATTCGATGGTCCACTTTATACCTTGCAGCTGGGAATTCACGCTTTCAGCGAGACGGGGACTCAGGTCATTGGCCGAAAGAACTTCTTCAAGTGCAAGCCGTGCTCGCTCCCATCGCCCCGCATCCGCATCGTGACACGCTCTCGCAATGGCATCAGCGTGGGGGCTGGTGTTGATCTCGACCAAAGAAACAACGACTTCTGCCTCGAGCGGAAACCGCGCAAGTGCGTCAGCATCCAAATCTGAGTCAAGCTCTTCAATTAACCTCTTGGCGTCATCCCATTGCTCCGCGCAGCAGGCGAAACCAAGCCATGCGGTCTTCCACCACTCGTCCGTTGACAAATCGTTCTCATGCTCAAGATAGCCCTGACAAACTGAGCGAACGTTGTCGTAAATTCCCGGCTTTCGCAGGTAGCGAATTCCCTCGGAGTTGTTCAATTTATCACCAACGATACGCCACAGTACGTCGAAAAGCATATACGGAACGAGTGTGTCGTACCGCTCGGTGTTGCTACACGAGACGCCAAACTGGTAAAGCTGGTCAAGTGATCCATGCCAGCGTGGCATCAGCCCCTGCAAAACATTAGTGTAAGCGACTCGGTAGTCACATTGAGCCTCCACCGCTCGTTCAAACCAACGGCGCATCTCGCGATTGGCGGATCGGCTTGAACACATCGCGACATAGACCATCGCAGCGGGCGCTTCCGGCCGATGGGGAGCCGCTTCCCACGCATTCTCGAAACTCTTTCGTGCAAGTTGCATGTGTGTTTCAAAGTCTTCCCAACCTTCGCGTGTCACCTCATTTGCAAATCCGCTGCCACGTGCATCCCATCCTGCCGCCATGTGGTAATCCCCAACAAGCATCTCGACCACGTAAGGGGATTCTGCTGCGTGCTGTTTTAATGCCATGCAGAATTCCTCTCGGACTTCAAGAGAAAGCGTCGTGACCCACCCGTTCAGCTTACTGTACAGCGTCCGACCATCGTTGCCTTCCAAGTCATCCAGAAGAACCATCTGCAAGGCATGCTTCCATGCAAGCTCAAAGTACTTTTCTATTTCTTCAGGTTCGGCTTTCTGATCGCTGAGTTCCTTCCAGATGCGACGAGCCGTGTAGAAAAGGCGGTCGGCTGGATAACCTCTTTCGACCAGCCTCGGATAGCTACCCTCGACGTAACGAAATCCTCGCGCACGGGCTTTCTCATTTTGCGTTGAATCCTGCAGCAGTGCGCCGTAGCAATACTGAACAAGCGGGTCGTCGCAGCCAACTTCAAGCAGTGGTTCGGCCATCGCAACGAGCTCTTCTCGCGACTTGTATCCTTTCGGCGGTTTGTAACCTTCCACCGTAGAAAAGTGCCTCGCCACTTCCGTGAGAAACTCAATGGCTTCGTCTTTCCATTTACCGTCTGCGGAGCCTACGTCTTCGTAAGCGTCAACCGTCGTGCGTATGTTGTAGTCGAAGACATACTTCCCGGCGTCAACGGCAGTGGCTGCGTCTTTACCAATTCGAATCGGTTTACTCCATCGTTCTGCCTCGCGCTGTTGTGCATGGCCAATCCTGCCGACGCAAATCACAAGCAACAGCACGGCAAAGGTTGTTCTCGTAAATAGCATTAGCAAATGCGGCATCGTACGCTCCCCATAAGGCAAACACGTGCAAGACGAAGGAAAATCAATCAACCAGGTACAAGGCAACCAAACAAACTTCCAGCGAGTCCCGTTCAACTGCTTCTAGTGTCGATGGCGAAGCAAGCCCTACCGTTCCCTGAGTATACTCGTCCGCGTGAGCCGCTGCGACGTCCTCTGTGATAAAAGCGGATTCTCGAAAATGCCATTCACGGCAGCCAACAGAAACGCAAACAGCGTGCGAATCAGAGAAAATCTATGCGAAGCTTTTGGAACGCTCGCGCGCCATACTTGCAACGAGCACCTCGCACAAAATCTACTGTAGCGATCCCAAAACCTCTTCCGCCGCAGCGATCGTTCGATCGATGTCGGCCTCGGTGTGGGCGGCCGAGACAAACAGCGCTT
>CAZSYU010000191.1:0-3664 GCA_964611345.1 uncultured Pseudomonadales bacterium | reverse complement strand
AACGAGCCATTCTGGATAACCTGCTGCTTCTGCTGGCAACTTTTCGCAACTCTTCTCGACGCTTCGCAAGTGCGCGACGCTGAACTCCCTCGCCATCGCGAGGGAGTTCGATAGGAAGAACTAAGCCTTGCGCGCAGTGCGTTTGATGCCGACCAGGGCGCCAAAGGCACTTAAAAACAACCAGGCTGCGGCAGGTAGTGGTACAGGGCTAACCTGCTGGCTAAACACAATGTTATCCAGTCCAACGTTATCCGATAAGTTGCCAAGCCCGGTGGTGTTCACGATAAGTGTAAGCGTCTGGGCGGAAACGCTGGGGCTGACAAGAACACTATCGCCGCCGCTTGCATTGAGCGTTGCCACAATCGAAAACAGCTCTAGCCCGTTCTCGTCCTCAACCGAAATGGTTGGGCTTACTGCACCACCAAAGTTGCCAATATCCAGACTCTCGAGCGTTACCTCAAAACCTACATCGGCAGTAAAACTTACCTCAAAGCTGTCTGCAAAATCCTGCTCGTTGTAGAGAACGTTCGTAAGCTCGTTATAACCTGTAGTCCAGTGGGTTAGGTTGTCGCCACCACTTGGTACGTAGTCAACCACCACATTGGGTGTATCACCGCCCTCAGCTCCATAAGTGCCCGTGGCATCAGATGTGCCAACCACTCGGTCACCGTAGTTCTGATCAACCCCGCACCCATTAGTGGTACAAGTGACGAGGTCAACAGTCAGGCTCGTTGCAAAAGCGTTGGAGCCGAAAACTGTCGCCACAAGCGCTATGGTCAGAGCGAGGAACCTTTGAATAAGTTTGCTGGGTGTAATCATTGTTCTCTCCTTAAACGTCAGTTAGCTCCACTCCCTGAGGATGTTTCACCACAAGGCAATCGCATAGTCGTTTAGGTCAATTGGCTTTTGTATACCGCAAATGGTGTATTTTGCTTTCTTTTTTTGGCGGCGCCTGCAGGTTTGGGCTATTACTTGTTCGAGTGTTTGGAGTACCCCAATGGCCCGGATACGCTTGATAATTAGTTGTCTCTAGCGCAGCGGTTATAGCCTGGCTTTATCACCCGCAAAAGTCAGAACACCCAGCTCTAGACCTTTATATGTTCCATCAGTACCCGCGCCATCTTGCTGATCGCGCGGATGGTTCTTGCCATCGAGAACGGGCACAGAGTCGATGAAAGGGGTATGGCCCTCCAGGCAGGCCAGGTTGATCCCAAATTGGGTCGGATTGGATCGGCGTTGATGATGCGTATAGATTCCGCAAACTGAACAGAAATAATGTTTGGCAACACCCGTGCCGAAACTGTAGATCGACAGGGATTCCTGACCTGAGATAATTTCAATGTCTTCAAGTTCGGCGCTTACCGCCACAGCGCCGCGGCGCGAACACATGGAGCACGTACACCGACGTGCCGTATTCACTTCATCGGTGAGTCGCACGTTGAATTGCACAGCGCCGCAGTGGCAACTCCCTCTGTGAGTCGGGCGACGATCAGAAATTTCCATTGCATTGCTCGTTGACTCGGGCTCCGGCAGTTTAGCATCTTCTGTCGTTATACCATTGAAATGGTTGTTGATTTCTTCGGCTTAATGTGTTGAATCTATTCTTGGATGGTCTGGAAAGATACTCAGCCGAGTCCCAATCCTTCCTCACTTATAACCCAGCTAGCCAGCCAAAGGCACGACTCATGACCAATAGAAAACGTATTTCATTCACGAACCCAAATGGTGAGAAGCTAGCCGCGTCACTAGAGTTGCCGGATCGAGAGCCCCGGGCCTATGCGTTGTTTGCTCATTGTTTTACCTGCGGAAAAGACATTGCCACTGCCAGTCGCATTACGCGCTCACTGGCCGCGACTGGTATTGCGGTGTTGCGCTTTGACTTTACCGGGCTTGGGGGCTCTGAGGGGGATTTTGCCAACACTAACTTCAGCTCCAACGTGGCTGACTTGTTGGCAGCGGCCGGCTATTTGCGAACGAGTTACGAAGCACCGCAACTGCTCATTGGCCATAGTCTTGGTGGTACGGCCATATTGACAGCGGCTGGTGAGATTCCCGAAGCGCGTGCGGTGGTAAGCATCGCAGCGCCTGCCGCCGCTGACCATGTGCTCAAGCAGTTTGCCGGCGATATTCGCGAAATCGAAACCGAAGGTGATGCCGTGGTGTCACTGGCCGGCCGAGAGTTTCGAGTACAGCAACAGTTTTTGGACGATGTTCGAGGACAATCCCTCGAGCGCCGGCTGGGTTCGCTGAAACAGGCGCTGCTGGTGATGCACGCTCCGTTCGATGCGGTCGTTAACATCGATCAGGCCTCAAAGATTTTTGCCGCTGCAAAGCATCCCAAAAGCTTTGTGTCATTGGATGGTGCTGATCACCTGGTTAGCAAGCTTGCAGATGCCCAATATGTGGCGCAAACGATCGCCACTTGGGCGGTGCGCTATTTGCCACCCCCAAAATTGGAGGAGCATCCTGACGTACCCGGCGGGGAAGTGTTTGTGGGCGAGGGAAATCAAAAGTTTCTGCGCGATGTGCGCACAGATCATCACGCTTGGGTCGCCGATGAGCCAGAGAGAATGGGGGGCAGCAACCTGGGCCCCGATCCGTACGAACACCTGTTGGCGGCGCTGGGTACCTGCACGTCGATGACGTTACGCATGTATGCCAATCGCAAGAAGTGGCCTCTGGATAATGTGGAGATGCAGCTGAATCACACGCGCGAGCACGCAGCGGATTGTGAAGGCTGCGAAGAAAAAGCGGGGCAGATTGATGTGATTAGCAGAACCATAGCGTTGGAAGGGGACCTGGATGACGCGCAGCGCGCCCGGCTGATTGAGATCGCAGACCGGTGCCCGGTGCATCGAACCCTCGAAGGCAGCTTGCGGATAGATACGTTGAGCACTTAATGAAGTGTGGATGAGCGATTGCCTGTGATGATCCGCGCTTGCGGGTGTTGTGATCAGAACCATGAGGAACCACATAGATCGTTTATGTATACGCCTTGTATGCCTGGCGAATATACAAAGGTTCACAAATCGCCGGAGCTATCCCTAATACCGAAGAAAACATGGGATCAGAACGCCAAAACTGAGGAAATCATAGATTTGTTCGGTCGTTATTCATGCGTGACAAGCGCGTTCAAGCGGCGGTCTGCGGCCTTACGAACTCGGTCGATAGATAGGGGCAAAGGGTTCCAGGGTTGTTTCGTAAGTTCTTTTTAAGAAGAGCTTACACAGGGAGAACAAGTCCACTTTCCAGCTCGTAGTTAAAGCAAACACTTCTCGTTTGAAGTGTAAGTGCTTCCGTGCGCGAGTGTAAAACCTATCGAATTCGTTACCAATCTCTCAGTATAGTGCGCGCTCGACATTTCAATTCTCGAAACAATCGGTTGCTTAGATTACTTCTAAGAAGTTTTTAGAAGACGCGTGCAAGGAGTCACCGCTTTTTGGAAATCCCCGTTGGCGAGGAATAAAGAGCAGAGAAAGAACAAACGTTATGCGCATTAAAAAAAGTAGTTTCCGTTGGTCTAACTCAGGGAACATTTCGAGCCAATCTCAAAAAACCCGCTCGGCTTATCGCCTTGTAAGATCGACCGCTGCTGGTCTGATACTTACCGTATTGTCCTGCCTGTTTTATTCTAACGTCGCTCTGGCAGCGCCTGATGGCAAAC
>CAZSYU010000190.1:0-3754 GCA_964611345.1 uncultured Pseudomonadales bacterium | reverse complement strand
GTCGCACCGGACAAAGTCGACACTGGCTCTGGCAAAAAGCACTGCAAACCCTGTTTTGTTTACCCAGAAAAAAGATTCAAATGGCTTAAAAGACGAAAGGGAATGACCAGACATGTCTCCCTGTCTACCAATGATTTATCGAGCAACGTTTTCTCGTTCCGGAGTGCGATTTAATGACGGTGGCGATTGGAACGGAAGTCTACAACGTTGACCAAGCAAGTGTGATTGCTCGTGGCCGATCTCATTCGGCTGCTGAACGCGATGATGTATTGGATAACGAAGTTCGCGCATTGATTGAGGACGAGGATGGTCGAAATATGTCCACATCCTTGATGTCGAATGTGTCACTAACTGGGTTTCAGGCCAGCAGTTTGAAATCCATTCTCGAAGGTTCCTCAGCGCCAAAAGATTGGGAAGTCGGCGAAGCATACAGCGAAGCTTACCTGTCTGCTCACAAGGACTGCTTCTTTCCGTGGGCAGATCGTTGGGATGAAAAGAAGGAGAAATCCAGCCTTCCCGGCGCTGATCTGGTTGGCCTACAAGAGACCGATCATAAGACGCTTCCCTACCGGTTCGTGTTTGGCGAAGTGAAAACCTCTTACGAGAAGAAGTCGCCGCCGGGAGTGATGTACGGAAAAGAAGGGCTAAAGAAGCAAACCGATGACCTACGGGACAATCGCTCCCTACGCGGGACGTTGACACGTTATCTGTTGGTTCGCGCTTCAGGTGCAGACTGGGAGGTAGAGTTTCAGTCAGCGATGAAGAGGTTTTTGGCGGCGTCAACCGATGTTGCCGTTTTTGGAATACTCGTCAGAGACACGAGCCCAAATCAGAAGGACATACGTGCGCGGGCGAAGGGCTTGGCCAAGGGCTGCCCAAAGAAAATGCATGTCGAATTGTTGGCTATTTATTTGCCCGCTGGATCAATAGTTAACCTCGCAGGCTTTTTCGGATCGAAAAAGAAGAAAAAGCCCACAAAGAAGAGAAAAAAGAAAGGAGGGACATAACCGTGCTTGTAACGAATGAATCCCTCCGCGCCGTCGACGAACACTGGGCAGTGCTGGCGGTTGGAGAAACGCAAAGAGATCGAGGTTTGGAAGTTGCAAAAGCCCGCTTAGTAAGGGACGCGACCGAATTCCAAATGGAGCTAGCGTTCAAAGAGAAGAAATCTGATGAAGAACTGTTGGACAGGCTTTCGCTAGCATACGAAGTAGCTGCGACCGAGGGACTGGATGCGCTTTTACATCCCGCAACAGATAATCGCGAATTACAGTTGCAGACTCATGCAGGTGCATGGCGGGCGTTTGAACTTCGTCGTTTACTTGAGTTACCTGAAGACACAGACGCAAAGATTTTTCATGTATTACACCTCGCATCACTGGCCTATTGCGGTGACCGCTGGACGGACCTTCGGCGATGGATGAAAGAGAATCGCAAAGGACTAAAGGCTCCGTCGGTTGTTAACCAACCGTGGGACAAGCGAATTCTCTACCGTCTGTTTGCCTGTTGGGTGCGCCTGTTGCGCAAGAACAGCTGGGATGACTTGCATCGAATTCAAGAAATCATTGCGGGCTTGCGTGAAGACCAGAAAGCATTTGAAAACGAGTTCCTGAATGTTGAAGGGAACGGTCAAAAAAAGGTAATGGCGCTCAGACTGGTCGCACTGTACCACTTTGCCAAGGCCACTGAAGTTCTTGCGACATATGTACTCCAAGGAACTCCATCAAACGTTGACGCGCAATTGGACCGACATTTTGAAGCGGCCTTAAAGTCGGCACCTGCGTCCAAGGACGCATCACTTGAAGTTTTGTTGAAATGGTTGCACGCTACGTCACGGCGAATGGTGGCTGGTTCGATTTGGTGGGTTGCAGGAACAGTTAATTCACGCGTGTCGAAATTTGTTGAGAGCGTAACCGAAGGCAGTCAGGCGATGTTTGAACTGTTGCCTCCACAAAGAGCAGCGTTGCAAGAACAAGGCCTGCTTGACCAAGCGTCAAAAGCAATTGTTGTGGATATGCCAACTTCGGGCGGAAAAACGCTGTTGGCTGAATTTCGCATGTTGCAGGCGCTGAACCAATTTGAAAATGACAACGGCTGGGTCGCTTATGTCGCGCCTACTCGCGCGCTTTGTTCTCAGATTACCCGACGGCTGCGGCGAGACTTGGAGCCGTTTGACGTAGTCGTCGAGCAATTGACGGGTGCAATTGAAATTGACACGTTTGAAAACCAAATGCTGACGTCAGACGGAGAAGAAACGGCATTTCATATTCTCGTTTGCACGCCTGAAAAATTGCAGCTCGTAATTCGGAACAACAAGCTTGAGCATCGCCCAATGGCGCTCATCGTGATGGACGAAGCTCACAACATTGAAGACGAACATCGTGGACTACGGATTGAACTCTTGCTCGCTACGATTCAACGAGAGTGTAGCAAGGCAAGTTTTCTTCTCCTCATGCCGTTTGTTCCAAACTCACATGACCTCGCATCATGGCTTGGCAAAGAATCCGGCAAGGTCGTGAGCATCGGCACTAGTGCATGGAAGCCCAATGAGAGAATTGTCGGTTTATTTGAATCAGAGCCAGATGATTCAGTTAGTGCGGGATGGCAACTCTACTTTAAGACTCTGACGACTACGCCCAACACTATCCACCTGAAGGGCAGGCACAAAGTCGACGGCGTACGTCCATTAGACATTCCCAAAAGCGGCGCGATCGGAAAACCGACAGTTGAAGCAGCGGCAATGGCGAAGATATTTAGTGAGCGTGGAACAAGCATCGCGATTGCTACCAACACTAATCATGTCTGGTCAATGGCACGAAGAATTACAGATTCGATGCCGAAACGGAAGAAGTTACATGAAGATGTAAAACTGGTTCAGCGGTATCTCCAGACCGAAATTGGAGATGACTTCGAGCTAATTGAAATGCTGAGTCATGGAGTGGCGGTACACCATTCCGGTCTGTCAGACGAAATTCGTGCGTTAGTCGAGTGGCTGGCTGAGGAGCAGAGGCTGCGAGTTCTGTGCGCCACCACAACTATTGCTCAGGGGATCAACTTTCCAGTCTCTTCTGTCTTCCTTGCTTCCCACAAATACCCGTATGGAAAACCAATGAGTCCACGGGAATTCTGGAATCTCGCAGGAAGAGCAGGAAGATTTGGTCAAGACTCCGTCGGAGTAATAGGTTTGGCGGGCGGCGAAGGTCGATCAAAAGAAGTCACCAAGTTTGTGAAAGAGAAAACTGGCGAACTTGTGTCTCGATTGGTTGGACTTTTAGAAGACGTTGAAGAAGCGGGGAATCTTAACAACCTTCAAGAAGTACTCGCCTACGATGAATGGCGAGACTTCCGATGTTACGTCGCACACTTGATGCGAGAATCGGAAAGCCTTGAAGAAGTATTGGCTCAAACAGAGGAAGTTCTGAGAAATACGTATGGCTATTCCTCGCTGCGTTCGGCCAACGAAAAAGGCGACAAGTCAAAGGCTGATGCACTATTAAAAGCAACGAAGGGCTATGTTAAAGAAGTTGCCGAACACCCTGAGAACGTTACGTTGGCGGATTCGACCGGATTCGCGCCGGAGGGAGTAGGGCGAGCATTGGTTGGACTCAACAGCTTGGATCAAAAACTATCAGTTGAAGATTGGAAGCCAGATAGCCTGTTCGGTTCGACGCGAAACTCGTCTTTATCAGACTTGATCGGTGTAATGATGAGAGTCAACGAACTCAGGCCATCACTTGAAGACATCGGCGGTGAA
>CAZSYU010000189.1:0-3767 GCA_964611345.1 uncultured Pseudomonadales bacterium | reverse complement strand
ATCGCGAAATCAAGATGCCGTTTTCGAAGCTCAGCGAGGCTGATCAGAAGCTACTTTCGAACGTCGTGCAGAAGGCGAAAAATCCGTTCGAGTAGGGATTAAGTTCGAAGGCTGTTGGCTACCTTTAATAAGAGTAAGAGGACAGGCTGACAAGAATAAGGTGTCAAGTCAATTGAAGGTTTTGACGTCGCGTTGGTCGAGGCAAACCGTATGGCGATGAAAAGTAGATAACAAAAATGGTAAAGAAGCACGGGCTTGAATCCACTGTTCGCCCTCGCGGCAGACTCAAAACGTTTAGCTAGTTCGCCAAATCGGTACTTGACACCTTCTTCTTGCGTGACACCTTTTTCTTGCGATTCAAGAATATTCAGGCCCGTTGTCGCTGCGAATATGAAGAAGCAAAACGGCTTTCCAAAGAGATTCGCATGTTGCCCAAAAACTAGTGCCGTCCCAGACGCAGGGACTAACAACTCAAGGGCCCAACAATGCTGGGCCCTTTTCTGAGTCGCTTTTTGAGTCGCTTTTCTCGAAGCAACCCTCATCTTCAAGAGAACGATTTATGGGTAGTAGTCTTGAGAAGTGCTTCCCGGCTCTCCAGCGTACCGCACTTGGATGTTGTCGACTTCGATCGTATTGGCGCCATTGGCAGTAAATCGCAATCCAATGTGCGACGTTTCTCCAGACGTAAGAAAGATTCTATGGAAACCAGTACGGTTAATGGCTGGCCCAAATGGTCCGCGGATGTTCACCCGACCACGTCCGGAAACGGAAATAACATCAAAGGTAACCTCGTAATCAGTGTTGAACTCAAACTCGTCCGAGACGTAGTTGGCGGTCGCATTTCCGTCCTCTTGCTTTACCAAGACACCGTTCACGATCTCAGCTCCAACTAGATGCCAACCCGTATCATCGTCACCGTCAAACTGGCCGTTCTCAACAAAATCGTATTCTAACTTAGAGCGTTTGACGCTAATGTCATCGATTGCATAGGCAGTGCGCCCTGATGCTGAAAACCTTAGTCCAATGTGCGCTTTCGTTCCGGATTTAATTAAGAAACTGTTGTGCCCCGTTTCTCGAATCGGCGTTCCAAAAGAAGCACCGATATTTACCAGAGCACTGCCAGTTAAAGAAGTAACGTTAAAGGAAACCTCGTAAATCGCGTTGGGCTCAAACTCGATTGAGTCATACTCGGCGATTGACCACGCTCCAACTTCTTTTATCAATTGTTCGTTCTGTACATCGCAGTCGCCAGTTAGAAGCCAGCCACTATCGTCGTCATTGTCGAAATCGCCATTGTCAATAATTGATCGGCGGACACTAATGTTATCGATTACATATTGTGTGTGACCCGATGCAGAAAATCTCAATCCGATGTGCGCCTTAGTTCCGGATTTAATTAAGATTCTGTTGAAGCCCGTTTCTCGAATAGGTGTTCCAAATGCAGCACCAATGTTAACCACGGGCGAACCTGTCCCACCTAGCGAAAGAACATCAAAGGTAACTTCGTAAGTTGTGTTGGGCTCAAATTCGTATGAATCGAACTCAGCAATTGACCAACCTCCAAACCCTTTTACTAATTCTTCGCCGTCCACCATGCTGACACCCGTCAAGGTCCAACCACTATCGTCGTTGTCATCGAAATTGCCGTTTTCAATAATTTCTTTTTCGCTAACGTCGATCAAAAATGGCAACTCTCTTTCCACTCCATCAATTTCAAGTACTCCATCGCCATCAATCTTTCCACAGTCAGGAAACTGAGGATTGAACAACTCCAACTTAGAGCCTTCACCAATTCTCGCAACGTTGAACACCTCTCCTTCAAAATTTACGTTGGTGACCTTTAGCTCTTCAACGTTATCACCGACAATGATTTCTCGCCGCACGTTAAGATCTTTTACCGTGATATCACTAGTTGGGATCCGACCGTGGGGTGCGGCATCAAAACCACTGACTCCGATTAACAAATTTGCCCAATCACCGCCCATCAGCGTTTGATTCAGATCTGATAGAAATATCGATTCATTAGGCATCCCTTCTATTCCAACGATCGTATGATTTCGGCTCAAGTCAGGATAATTGGTTCCGGAAAGTTGAGACGCGGGTCGCCCAAGTAGCGCCACGTCTACTACTGCCTGATTGTTTCCCACTTGCAAATGCACGTGATCATTAACGAAGTTTTGAACGCCCTCACCGGAGGCCTCCAGAGTCGCTGAGGCGCTAGGGAAGTGTTGGCCACCCATGTGCCCTCCATCATCGGGGTACCAATCCAAGTCACCTTCGGTTATTTTCAAAAACCTCGACCAGTCTGTCGTGTCTCGATGCGGCGGTTGTGTGCCAGTTCCTCCGTTGGTTACTTGGCCTATATGATCGATTTTCCCCGTGTGCCCCTGCTGTCTGTCACCTATTCTGGTTTCCGTGAAATCCATTGGCGGATCGCCTGGACCGGGGATTCCCGAAACATGATGGTTTATGATTGAAATCCAGAGCGGATCTTCTTGACTGTTCCCGATATTCTGAACCGAAGCCATGAACCATCGAATGCCCCCATACTGAAGTCTTACTCGCCCCGAAGCGCGCTTTAGCAGCAACATCCACAAGCCCTTGGACTGCTGCTCAAACTCTTGGTTGAAATTATCTGGGAACCCTACGAACGCACCACTCTCAGTTCGATTATCATTGAATCCATAGCCAACGCCGTATGGGTCTGCGATGTAGAGATCGGTGAAATGTGCCTCGCCCACACCACCGTTAATGTTTACACCGCTATTCCAGTGACTCCCCGCGACATCTAAAAATACACTCTGGTTAACTGATCTTCCATCATCTCCCCACACACGAATCCCGACCGATCTGGTGTTCCGAGTGTTAAAATCCAAGTCAATGGTCGCGTTATTTGTTCGCTGTTCAAGTTCAATCAAACCATGCCCTACTAAAGTGTCGACCGTTTTGACACCTGCAAAGCGACCGATTCCAGTGTGATTGCCATTAAAAGTAACATTCAATTTGCTGCCACCAATAACGACTTCATTTACACTTTCCAAGTTAAGAATTCTATCGTCAACGTCGCGCTCGACCGGACCAGACGAAATCTCGAACTGGATTCGGGGTGTGGGGATATTTTCAAGAGTCCGGATTCTTGAAATTTTAATTGGATTCGCGGGCTCCAAGAGATGGAGTACCCTCAAGTCTCTCCAATCAAGATGCCTTATCCTTGCTTCGCCAATATCTGGCAGTCTGATATAGAGTTTGTCTTGTCCATCACTTCCAGGAGCAAATTGGTTTTTCAGTCTTTGCAAAAGCGGCGTCAGATCCGTTTCAGCAGCGAGAAAAAACCAATTGAGATCAATGGGATCCTGGGCTGTATTAGCAACGCTTCTAACCCAGTAACCATCACCCATATTGCTCTCCAACACTATGCCACCATCATCCCCAGCACCGTAGGGGTCTGTGGCGGAGTAATTGAATACCCAAATTTCCTGTTCATAGGTTACAGGATAGGCCTGCCCAATATCTGCATTCCGAACTTGGTTGTAGATATCTCCGTTAGCAAACGGCGAGCCAGTTGAGAAGAAGACAATGACCAAAAACATCATCGTTGAACCGCGAAAAAACGTTTTCATTTCGTGCCCTTAGAATTAAGTTTGACGCCCAGTTTCTGACAAATGTGTAATCTTATCACATTCAATAACCGGAGTGTTAAACTTTTTACATGGACTGTATAGCGACAACTATTTTTCCCGTCTGACGACAATTAAAAGTACCGGTCA